>NZ_CP076134.1:3126630-3430077 GCF_018736085.1 Bradyrhizobium sediminis
GCCCGTCTCGCTCATTTCGCCGGACGTACCTCGACTGAACCGGTGCCGGTGCGGCCATAGCGCGAAGGATTGTACATGTCCTCGACGTAAGCCTGCGGCAGTACATATTTGCCGGGCGACACCGCGCGCACCACATAGGCCACCGTGAACACCGTTTTGTCGTCGCTGGCGCGATCGATGGCTGCCGTGAAGCGGTCGTCGCGGAACTCGGTATTTTCCGGCTCCTCGCCGTCCTCGATCCAGTCCAGCGTGCCGGTGTCGCCTGACGACACCAGATGCGGATTGTCGATCTCGAAGCCGGCGGGCAGATAATCTGCCACCATGACGTGACCGTATTCCGGCTTGGCTTCGGTGATCTTCAACACCACCGCGAAGCGATCGTTCTGCTTGGCCTTCGAGACGTCGGCCGGCTTGCCGTCGAGCGTGAAGTAATTGCGCTCGATCTTGAAGCCGTTCGACGCCGCCGGTTCCGGCGTGATCGGCGAGCCGGAGACCGAGACCACCGCCTGTACCGGCGTATCACCGGTGTTGGTGATCTTGATCGGCTGGCCGGCCATCTCGGCCGCCTTGTAGCTGCGATAGACCGCGGTCTTGGCCGACGCGCCGTTGATGTCGAGGGCCATGGTTTCCCTGGCCAGAGCGCGCGAGGCCAACACCAGCCAGGCGTTCTCTTGCGTGGATGTGTAAGGCGTCAGCCCGCGCGCGGTCTCGACCCGGGCGACCGCCTGCGTCAGCGTCGCCTTCGGCGCATTGCCTTCGCTCGCGAGCGAAACCAGTGCCGCGGCATCGCGCAAGGCGCTGCCGTAGTCGACCCGGCCGAACTCGATCACCGGCTTCGGCGCGAGGCTTTCGAGCGCAGCCGCATAGACCCGCTCCGCCCTGCCCTTGTCCCCGACCAGCGCCAGCGCCGCCGCCAGTTGCGACTTTGCGATCGGGGTGGCGAGGTTGCCGAGCTTGGTGTCGGCGAGATAGCGCAGATCGCCGATCGGCGCCGCGCCGTTGCGGGCGAGCACGTAGAGGCCGTAGGCCAGATCGCGGCCGCCGTCCTTTTCCGGTTCGTTGGCGTTGACGACGGAGTTACGGATCCGATCGAGCGCGCTCTTGAACGACACATCCGGCACCGCAAATCCCTTTTCACGGGCGCGGGTCAGGAAGTCCATCACGTAAGCATCGAGCCAGGCGTCGTCGCCGCCGGCCGACCACAGCCCGAACGAGCCGTTCGAGCCCTGCCGCGCCAACAGCCGGTCGATCGCATCCCTGATGCGCTGATCGACCGCGGTATCCATCGCCAGATGCGCGCCCGCCGCCAGATCGTTGACGTAGAGCAGCGGCATCGCGCGGCTGGTGATCTGCTCCGAGCAGCCATGCGGATAGCGGTCGAGCGCCTTCAGGATGGTAGCGGCGTCGAGCGCGGTGGACAGGCTGACCGACAGCGACACGCCGCCGGTGCCCTGCACCAGATCCGAGAACATGTCTGACGTCAGCGTCAGGCTCTCGCCCTTGGCCAGCGTGCGGATCGAACGGCGCGCCAATATCTGCGTCGCCGCCTTGACGTCGAGCGCGTAATGCCGCGCCAGCGTCAGCCCGTTCGGTCCCTTGATATCGACGTCGATATTTGCGGTTCCGGCACCGCCGGCATCGAGCGCCAGCGACATCGACGTTCGCTGCTTGGCGGCGAGTTTTACGGTGGTGGCCGGATTACCTGTGACTTTCACCGGACCCGTGGTCTTGACGCTGATGGTGTAGTCGCCCGCCGCGCCCTCGACGTTGTCGAGGTCGAAGCTCATGGTGCCCTTGTCGCCATTGAGCAGGAAGCGCGGCAATGTCGCCGTCAGCACCACGGGATCGCGGATCGTGACATCCGTCGTGGCGCGGCCGAGCTTTGTCGATGTCCACGCCACCGCCATCACCCGCGCAGTGCCGGCGAATTCCGGTATTTCGAAATTGATCATGGCCGTGCCGTCGGCGGCGACCGTGACAATGCCGGAATACAGCGCCAGCGGCTTTTGCGTCGGCGGGCTGCCCTGCAGCTCGGCGCCGGCGGAGTCGCCGCCAGTCCTGATCTGACCGCGGGTGCCCTGCATGCCGTCGATCAGCTGTCCGTAGAGGTCGCGGATTTCCGACGTCATCCGGCGCTGGCCGAGATAGTAATCGTCGGGCGCCGGCGGCTTGTAGTTGGTCAGATTGAGAATCCCGACATCGACGGCGGCAACCACGATCTTGGCGTCCTCGCCGGCATTGAGCCCGCCGAGTTTGACCGGAATCTTAAGCGCGGTTCCCGGCCGCACCAAGGCCGGCGGCGAGAGGTTGACGGCGAGCGTGCGGGTCTTCTTGTCGATGCTGAACCATTTCAGCCCGATGGCGCGACCTGGCATCCGCAGTGCGGCAGCATCGAGCGGACGGCGCAGCGTCGCCACCACATAGGCGCCGGTGCCCCAGTCCTTACCGACGGGAATCTTGACCTGCGCGGTGCCTTGCTTGACGTCGGTGGTTTGCGTAGTCAGCAGCCGGTCGCCCAGCACGTTGATGGTCAGCTTGCCGGAAGAGCGCGCATTGACCGATACCACCATGGTGTCGCCGGACTGGTATTCCGGCTTGTCGATCGAGGTTTCCAGCAGGTCCGGCGTATCCGCGCTGCCATCGGAATACCAGCCGACGTCGAATTGCACCGACGTGATCGGCCCTTCGGCCTCGGTCGACTTGACATCGAGGCGGTAGCGGCCGGGCTGCGGCAGCAGCGTCACCCGCGCGGGCTTGTCGGCGGCGAGGTTGAGGTCGCCGTCGCCGACCCGCTTGGTCGATTTGACCGGCTCGTACTCCCAGGACGAATTCTGGCGGTACCACTGATAGCGGGATTCGATCTTCAGGAGTTCGTAGCGCAGGCCGCTGCGGGCGAGCTGCTTGCCGTCGGGCGCGACGAACACCACGTCGAACTCGGCCTTGTCGCCCTCGGCGACGCTCTTGTCGCCGAACAGTGGCTTGACCCCGATCAGGGCGATTGAGGGCTGCACCGGCAGCACCAACTTGCGCTCGACGGCGCGGCCGCCGGCCTCCGTCATCCGGATGAAGATCTGCGCTTCCTGCGGGCGCGTCGATGACGGCGGCTTGGCGAGGCTGACCGGGAAGGTCGCAATGCCATTGGCGTCGGCCTCGGGCAGGTTTTCGATCGGCGTGCGCTCGTTGCTGGAGGTCTCCTCGTCGGCGACGCCGAACTGGTAGCCGGGGTAACCGGGACGTCCCGAGGCCGCCGGCGCGACCAGCATGTCGCCTTCCAGCTGAAGGCCGGAAGCCGGCGCACCATAGAGGAAGCGACCGGCCACCTTAAGTTCCACTGGAACTTCAGCCTTGATCTGTTTCTCCTTGCTGGTCAGCTCGAATTCGATCCGTTCGGGGATGTAATCCTCGACCATGAAGCTGGTTTCGCCCACGGAAGCGCCTTTGGGATCGGTGAAGGCGCGCGCCCGCCATGTCCCGGTCGGGACCGCGGAATTGAGCGGCACGGCCAATGACCGGCCGCCCGCACCCTGGTCCGGCAACACGGCGCGGCGGTATTCGACACCGTCGGGGCGCTCGATCACCAGCGTCAGAGGGCCGCCGGTGACGGCATTACCCAGGCCGTCGCGCACCAGCGCGGTGAGATAGACCGTCTCGTTGGAACGATAGACGCCACGTTCGGCATAGACGAAGGCATCGGCGCCTGCGGGCACCGCCCGGCCTGAAACGCCGCGGTCGGACAGATCGAAGGCGTTGGATTTCAGGCTGAGGAAGGCGTAGTCGGCCTTCTCGCCCGACACCGTCAGCATCGCCGGCGACAGGCCGCCCTCGCCGCGCGCCAGCCCGGCCTCGAACAGCACGTGGCCGCTCTCGTCGGTCTTGCGGGTGGCGAGGATCTCGTTGTTGCGCGCCACCAGCCGCACCTCGGCTTTGCCGACCGGCTCGGTCGAGGCCAGCGAATTGACGAAGACGTGGATGCCGTCATTGCCGGAGAACGCGGTCAGGCCGAGGTCGGAAACGATGAACCACTGTGTCGCCAGCGAGCCGTCGCTGTCGCTGCCCGGGCCTTTGGCTTCAGCCGTCATGACGTAGATGCCCGGCTGGAGGTCACCCAGGGCCTGGTCGACAGGGAACGCTGTGGTGACGTCCTGATTGAGCGTGGTCGCGGTGGCGAGTTCCCCGGACCAGACCTTGACGCCGCGCTCGTCGCCGAGGTCGGAGAGTTCGTATTTGCTGAGCGCCCGCTGGAAATCGGCGCCGATCACGGTGTTGATCAGGTTGCGGTCGCCGATCCGGAACACATTGACGGACACCGCAGGCGTATTGACGCTGACGACGGGAATGCCGCGCTGGCCGGTGCGCGGCAACACATAGGCCCGCCCGGTGAAGCGCACGAACGGTTTGCGGTCGCGCACATAGATGTTGAATTCAGCCGATTTCGGCAGGGATTCCTTGACCGTGGACGGCAGCCCGGCGCGCAGATTGACGTTGTAGCGCTCGCCGTGCTTGAGGCCGTCGATGCACAACTGCTTGCCTTCCGCCGACAGCGCCGGCTTGTCGCTGCCTGCCAGCGCCAGGAACGGCGCGAAATCGACGCGCTTGGCCAGTTCTTCCGAGAACTGGAAACAGGCGCGCGGCGAGGCCGCGTCGGAATCCACGGTGTAATCGAGCAGCCGGAAACCGTGCTGGTCGCGCATTTTCTCATATTGGCCGCGCACCTCGGCGACTTCGCGCAGGTCGAGCGACAGCCGCAGGCTATCCAGCGCCGGGCGCCACAGCTTGCGTTCGGACATCGCGCGGCCGAGCACGGCCAGCGCGTCGGCCTCTTCCCCCGCGTTGCCGGCGCGCTGGTAGGCGATATAGGCCGCGGTCGAGGCGCGCTCCAGCAGGAAGGTCTGTTCGCTGCTGCTGGCGGGGCGGATCTGGAAAATGGTCCGGGCCAATTTCAGCCAGTTGGCGCTGTCCTCCGGGGTCGTGGCGGCGATTTGCCCGAGGATCTGCAGCCCGGTGCGAAAATCGCTGCGCTTGAAGGCGGCGTCGGCATCGGTTTTCAGGGTGGCGTTGGTCTTGGCCACCGCTCCGGCCTCGCTCTTGATCTGGGCCTCCAGCTTGACCGCCGAATCGGCCAGATCGTCGCGTTTGAAGGCCTTATCCGCCGCCTGCGCCGTGACCAGGCCAAGCGCCAGCGTTGCGCAAAGGGCTGCGGCGCGAACCAAACCAATCATGATGGAGCTCCTTGGGCCGCGGACAAACGCCGCGTAACGAACAGAAGTGCGCGAAAAGGTGACGGACTGATGGCCGCGAAAGGGATCAGCGAAAAAGCCGCATGCAGCATTGGGCGAAGCGAGCCTCTGGGCGTCAGCCGGGAGCCGGCTGCGGCCCGACATTGCGTTGAGGGCGGGCCAGGCGCATCGCCCCGCCCTTTGGCTATGTCGCCTGGAAGCGGAAAAGGGTTCGGAAAGGGCTTGGCCGGGCAGCGGATTTTTCATATTGGCAGTGCTATTGATACTCGGACGGTCCCATAGCTCAACTGGATAGAGTAACGGATTTCTACTCCGTGGGTTGCAGGTTCGAATCCTGCTGGGATCGCCAGTTACGCCTTCGTTTTCAATCCCGCCGTTCGATTGGACGACGCTTTCAAATATTCCGGACCGCCACCGCAAATTGGCCTGCCTGCTCAGCATTGGCGTTCGCCTGAACATTCGTGAACCGACCCCGGAAATAACAGGCCTGCAAAACGATATGAGAAGGTCGAGCTTCACCTTCTCGGCCTGCGACGCCGCGATCATAAATTAACCATGTCGCCCCCCGCGACCTTCAAGAATATCGCTTCACCGCATTGTTCGGATGAACGCGGGGTGAATTTGCAGAAAACGGAGGTCGGCGGCGGCGGCTTGGCCAAACTCTGCAAGTTCGTGCTAGATTTTGATGAATTTTGGGATGGCAGGACATGAAGCACGAGACCGGGCTCGGCTCGAAGCCGGACAAGAAGGCCATCGCCAACGCCATCCAGCGCTATCTGGACGCCAACGGACTGGCGCGGAAGGACCTCATTCGCGAACACCTGTCGAAATCATCGATCGAGAAGCTGTTTCAGGGCGATTTCACCGAGCGCACCCTGAACAAGGTCGAGGGCCTTCTGAAAACCAGCTTTCAAAGGCCGCCCGCGGTCAAGGACACCGCCGCGAAATCGGTCGGCGGCTATGTCTTCGATGCCGTCGAATATCTGCAAGGCGACTATCTCTGCGTTCGCCCGATGTTCGCCAACCCCGCCAACTTCAATGCCTATCTGATTACGATCGCCTGGAACGACGAGCAGAATTGCCTCGTCTTCGAGGAGAAATCGCGCTTCGACGGCAAATACAGGCAGCAGGGCACGGTCTATATTCCGTTCGGCACCGCGTTCATGAATCTCGTGAGTTCGAGCGCGGGCAACGTCCGGACCATCCTGCTGTCGCTGCCGGATTCCGAAGACATGATGCGCGGCATCATCTCGACGCTCTCCAACCCCAAGGGCTCGATCTACATTCCCGTTGCCGCCCCGATCGTGCTGCGCAAATTGCAACCTGGGGAAACGCCGGAGCTCGGCGTGATCTCGCGGGACAACAGCCGCTATGGCGAATACCAGTCCTGGCTGGCGACCGTGCTGACCGAGGAATTCGGAATCTTCGCCGTTCCGCAGCCGTCCACGCCACGGAAGAGCAAGCGCGCCGTCAAACGCTGATAGCGACTGCGCTGCACGAAATTCGCCAAGGCGAAGCCTTGCGCCACCAATGAAAAGGCCCCGAATCGCTCCGGGGCCTTTTGCCTATCATCAAGCCCTCGCGGGCGATTTTGCGACGCGTCAGTAGCCGCAGGAGAAGCAGCGCGGCGGCGTCGCCACATAATATTCGCGCGCGGGCGCGACCATCTCGACACGCTGGCGGGTGGCGTATTGCGGCGGGGTGCGCTCGTACTGCACGCCTTCAGGCGCTACCATCACGGTCTGCGGCACCATGACGGTCCGGTACTGCGCCGGCGTGCGATGCGCGATGACGGCGCCGGGCGACACCATCACGGTTTCCTCGACGGTGCGGTACTGCGGCGGCATACTGCGGCGGCACGACCTGGCGCTGATAGCAGGTGGCGCAGGGCTGCGGCGGCGGCACATAACAGCCCTGACATTGCGCAGACGCCGCGGTCGGAAGCGCGACTCCCGCAACGGCCGAAGCGATCAGTGCTGCATATAGGCGTGACATGGTCATTGGGTGCCTTCCCCGCGTGGCTTGAAAAAAATGCTGATCGGCAAAGTGTTTTGCGGCTTCGATCGTCGACGAGAGAGGCAAATTTCCCTTTAAGGGAAATCATTAACAAAATGCTTCCGGAAGGTTTATTCCCGGAACAGGCGGCCATTGCCGGATTGAACAGCGCGAACTGGCCCTGCCCTCGGGAAATGCCCATACTGGACCAAGCACTACGCACCCCAAGAACCCGATCGTTGGAACCCGATGCCCCGCTCAGCTCCTCGCGTTCGATTCACCTTCGCGGTTTGCGCCGCGCTCGTGTGCAGCCCTGCCGGCGTGACCGCGCAGTCTCCGCTCCACACCCAACCCGGTCAAAAGGAAAAGCAGAAGCTCGCCGAACAGATCGCCGCCGAGGGCCTCAACTGCCCCAGGGTCGGCGTGGTCGACGATGCCGGCAAGGACGACCGCGGCACGATGATCCGCATCCACTGCCGCTCCCTGAACGGCTCTGCCAGTTGGGACGTCCGCGGCATCGCTGCCAAGGGCGCCGCCGGCCTTCGTTTCGAGGCCTGGTGAAGCTCCTCAATAGCGCGCATTGTTTCGCGCCATTGGACCCGAACGGCGGCGATCCAAATCCTGCTATAGTCGGCGGAGGCCAGCCGGACACGCCAACATGAAGAACGGGCTCTACTCGGTTCACATCCAGATGGGCGACGGCGTCAAGGGGCGGGCCAGCGGGGTGATCGTGCTTCGCGACGGCCGGATCTATGGCGGCGATCCCTATTTCTGGTCGGTAGGCTCCTACACGGTCAGGGACGGTACCTGGAAGGGCGATCTCGTCACCAACCAGCACACACCCTACCGCGACCCCACCGCGCGGCCGGTCTTCGGCGGCCGCGAGGTCACGACCGGTTTTTCCGGAACCTGGCGCGACGATACTTCCGAGGTGTTCGGCACCTCGCTGGTGGGCACAAGGAGCATCAGTTTTCACGCGACACTGCGCCGGTTGACCGACTGACGCCGTTCGAGTCGGGACAGCATCGTTGCCGAAACGGACAGGCGGGATCACGCGTTTAGAATCCGGGATAACTTTCGCCATCGCGTGTCCGTAGCGGGTGAAGTTGTCGTATTTTTGTAGCTCGTGATCTGTCGCCTTCGTTATTGAGTTTCGGAGGAGCCGGAAGGCGTGGACGGTTCCGCCGGTTTGGTCATGCCATGGATATTGGTGGCAGGTTAGCCCCTCGGGTTGGTTTCTTTGTTTGACTTGAAGCCCGTTTCTCCGCCCCGACCCGCGCTATCTCGACGGCGGCGCGCGCAGGAGCGGTCAAGGACGCGCACTTGCGCGCCCGTAAGGGCTTGTCCTTGACGGCTCCGAGCACGCTGCCAGGCTGAGGCGCGTCGGGGCTGATCTGCTGTCCATCGGCGGCAAACCTCGCCAATCGGTGCGGGCCAAGGAACACGCCCACGGTGCCATCGGGATACCCGTGAACCCGCACCACGGCCTTGACGAAGTGGGGCCTGAGCCGGCTCTCCGGCAACTGCAGCCGCCGGCCGCTCCATGCGATCGTGTTGTCGTTGGCGACGGTTCGCTCTTCGATCACGCACAGCGCTTCGCGCCAGGCCTCGTGCCGGTCGGCTACGAACGCCGTGCCTTGCTGTTCGGCCACGATCGCAAACGCCGCATTATGCTCGGCGATGTAATGCGCCTTCAACCACGCATTGGCGGCCTCGACCGTCCTGATCCCGGCGAGCCGCAGATCCTTCGGCAGCCGGCCCTGCAGCGTGCCGAACACCCGCTCTGAACGCCCGCGCGCCTGCGGCGAATAGGCCGCGATATGCTCGATCCCAAGATGCGATAAAGCCCGTCCCACCTGGGTTTGTTGCGTCTTCGAGACCTTCGCGCCGGCCTTCGGGGTGTAGAAGTAATGGCTGCCGCGATCGGTGTAGAGCGCGCAGAACAGACCACGCTCGCCAATCACCTCGCCCAAGGCCCGGAACGTCGACGCCGTCCCTTCTTCCTCGACCAGCAGCATCGAGTAGATCTCGCTCGTCGCATCGTCCATCGTGACGATCAGGTCCATCGCCGGCAGACCTTCGATCCAGACGTGGCGCGACCCGTCCTGGTGAAGCAGCATGCCCCGAAGCGGCCGGCGCGGACGCTTCTTGCGGTGCGCCGAACGCTTCGGCGCCTTCTGCACCAAGCCCGCAGCATGCAAGGCCAGCTTCGTCACCGTGTAGCCCAGCACATAGCCATGTCGCTTTTGCAGCTGCTCGTGGAAGTGCTTCACCGTGAAATCGGCGTACTTGTCCCGGAACAGCCCCAGCATCCGCTCCAGCTCTTCCTCCGGCGCACGCCTCGGTGATCGCCGGCCCATGCGCCGGTCGACCAGCCCGTCATCGCCCTCCGCCTCAAAGCGTTCCGCCCAACGTTGGAACGTCCGCACGTTGATCCCCAGAAGCTCAGACGCCGCCTCCTGCGTCAGCTCCTTCGCCTCAGTCCGATCCAGCAAACTCGAAAACCGCATCCGTCGTACACCCTCGTGAATGGATGCCGTGCCCATCGTGCCCCCTTTGTTCCGGGGCACCAAAAACACGACACTTCACGAGCTACAAACAGGCGACAGATCACGAGCTACTGACAAACTTTCGCCATCGCGTTGCGCCCGCGCACGGGTTGAGAAACACTGTCCCTCGGGGACGGGCGTACGGGGGCGTACCATGAGCAAGCAGGACGCGGGCTACGACTACAATCGCTACAGGATATTGCTGGCCGAAGCGGTCGACGAAACCAAGCGGCTGGAGCTGATCGAGCTCATGATCAGGGAGAAGGCCCGCGACAGGCTGGAGGCGCAGCGCACCTCCGATCGGGTTGCCATGACGGCGGCGACCGTATCCAGGATCCTCGGACCGATCGCCGGAAGCCGCCGCGACAGTTTCAAGTTCGATTAGGCGCCGTGCAAGCCGCTGACGCCGCACCATGGCGGCAAAGCGGCGCTCGCCATCATTTTTCCGTCGCATGCATCAGGACCGAGCCGACCAGAGCGACCAGCGCCAGGGCCAACAGGCAATATTGCAATACCGCAAGCGCCTGTCTCGGCGCCTCGGTCGCGCTCGTCATCTCGTAAATGAGCCAGCCGGAAGTCACGGCACTCATCAGCATCACCTTCGGCCATTTGCTCTGCATGGAAGCACCCCCAGCGTTGTTCCCGCCCTTTGACGCTGGTATTTTGCCCCGGGTTCACCTAGTAAGCGCGAAAGCGATTATCCCCGGTCTCACAATCGACAAGGCCCGTTTAATGAGTGGATTCAAGGAACCTAGCTTTGCGGACCGTCAAAAGGCGGCGCAGCAGGCAAGGAAGGACATTTTGAACAAGTTCCGCGCCCAGCCGGGGCCGGACGATCCGGAGGTTGCCAAGCGGCGGGCCGAGCGCGAGGCGCAGGCCGCGGAGCGGGCCAAGGCCAAGGAGGCGCGCGAAGCCGCCAAGGCCGAGCAAAAGGCGCGCGAGGCTCAGGCCGCCGCCGAGGCCGCGGCGCAGCTCGCACGCGAAAAGGAAGAGGCGATCGCCCGCGAAGCCGCGCTCGAGGCGGAACGCAAGGCCGCGCGCGACGCGCGTTATGCCGCCCGCAAGACCAAGGGCAAGAAGCGGTAGCGTTCGGGTCGATCGGAAGCATCACAGGCCCGCCGATCGAGGCGAGCCTGCGTAATGCGGAAGCGGCGAGGCTTACTTCTTCATTCCATCGTCTTTCTTCATGCCATCTTTGGACATGGCGTCCTTCTTCATGCCGTCCTTCGCCATGGCGTCGTCCTTCTTCATGCCGTCCTTGGACATGGTGTCCTTCTTCATGGCGTCGTCCTTGCCCATCTTGTCCTGGGCGAAGGCGGCGGGCGCCAGCGCCAGGCTGAGTGAGATGGCGGCGGCCGAAATTCCGAGTGCGATGCGGGTGCTGATGGTCATTGGCTGGTCTTTCCTTTGAAACCGTTTTGAAAGCGACTGATGCCGCTATGGTTCAGGACGGACCCGCGATGGTCTTTGTTACCTGCCGATCGAAAAATTTTCGGCCTGAGGCTTTTAGCGCCGGCTGCGGGGTTCAGGAAAAGAACCCTCAATTTCCGTCAAATCTGCCCGCGAGTGTGCGCCGCAACAGAATCAAGCCCGGCCTCCATCTATCAGGCTGCAGAAGAATCCGGCATATGTCGTGAACGCCGGGCCGGCTCCAAGGAGAACGCCATGCTGACACGCCGCCAAGCCCTCATGGCTGCGGTTGCTGCGCCCGCGATCTTGCGTTTCGGGGCCGGAACGGCGCAGGCCGCAACCACGCTGAAAATCTCGCACCAGTTTCCCGGTGGCACCATCGACAACGGTGATTTCCGCGACCGGCTCTGCCGGATGTTCGCGGCCGAAGTCGCAAAGCGCAGCGGCGGCGAGATCGCAGCCGTGGTCTATCCGAACTCCTCGCTGATGAAGACCCACGCGCAATTCTCGGCGATGCGCAAAGGCGCCCTCGACATCAGCCTGTATCCCCTGCCCTATGCCGGTAGCGAATTGCCGGAGACCAATATCGGCCTGATGCCGGGACTGGTCTCGACCTACGATCAGGGCCTGCGCTGGAAGGGCCAGCCGGTCGGCAAGGCGCTGACGGACTTCTTGGCCGACAAGAGCATCATCATCCTGACCTGGGTGTGGCAGGCCGGCGGCGTCGCCAGCCGCTCCAGGCCGATGATAGCACCCGAGGACGCCAAGGGCCTCAAGGTCCGCGGCGGTTCGCGCGAGATGGATATGGTGCTACAGACCGCGGGTGCCGCGGTGCTGTCGGTGCCCTCGAATGAACTCTATGCGGCGATGCAGACCGGCGCCTGCGACGCCGGCATCACTTCTTCCACCAGCCTGATCTCGTTCCGTCTCGAGGAGGTCGCAAAAAGCCTGACTTCGGGCGCTGACGCTTCCTACTGGTTCATGATGGAGCCGCTTTTGATGTCGAAGACGATTTTCGACAAATTGCCGAAGAACCAGCAGGACATCATCGTTGCGGTGGGGGCCGAACTTGAAGGCTTCGGCAAGAAGGGCGCGCAGGACGACGATATCGAAGTCGCCAAGGTCTATGAAAAGGCCGGCGCCAAGGTCAGCAAGCTCGACAAGGCCACCGTGGGCAAGTGGCGCGACATTGCGCGCGATACTGCATGGCGGGACTATAGTGCCCGGACGGCGACCTCGGCCAACCTGCTGAAGCTCGCGATCGACGTCTCCGTGTGATGCCCCTTTACAAAAATCGCGAAAACAACCCCATGCAAAGTAAGCTCGGAAAATGTTCCGATTTCATGTTGCAGGGCCATTCCTGGGCCGTAGGAAAGGCGCAGAAGCCTCGCCGCTTCTAGATGAGTCGCACTCCTCACCATCCGGGATCAGCTACCCCACCCGCCCCTTCGCATTCATCGCCGCCGCCACGCGGCTCGCCGGCGGGCGGCCGATTAGCCGGCTGATCTCGTTGGTGGCCGCCACCAGTTTCGCCATGTCGACCCCGGTCGCAATGCCCATACCTTCCAGCATGTAGACCACGTCCTCGGTGGCCACGTTGCCGGTGGCGCCGGGCGCATAGGGACAGCCGCCGAGGCCGCCCGCCGCGGAATCAATCACGCGACAGCCCTCCTCCATTCCCGCATAGAGATTGGCCAGCGCCTGGCCGTAGGTGTCGTGAAAATGCATCGCCAGGTTCGCCATCGGCACGCTGCCGGCCACCGCGCGCAGCAGTTGCCGCGCCTTCAGCGGCGTGCCGACACCGATGGTGTCGCCGAGCGAGACCTCATAGCAGCCGAGATCCCACAGCGTCCGCGCGACGTCGACCACGGCCTGCGGCCTGACCTCACCGTCAAAGGGACAGCCGAGCACGCAGGAGATATAGCCGCGCACCCTGACGCCGTCGGCCTTGGCACGAGCCACCACCGGCTTGAAGCGCTCGATCGACTCGGCGATTGAGCAATTGATATTGGCGCGTGAAAAGCCTTCGGAAGCCGAGGCAAATACCGCGATCACCCGGGCGCCCGACGCGCGCGCGGCCTCGTAGCCCTTTTCGTTCGGCACCAGCACGTGGAATTCGTTGCCAACATGATCGATAACGCCGCGCAGCACCTGATCTGAACCAACCATCTGCGGAATCGCCTTCGGCGACACGAAGGCCCCGACCTCGATGGTGTGCAGCCCGGCGCTGATCAGCGCCTCGATGAAGGCGATGCGGTCCTCGACGCTGACGGGCGTCTTCTCGTTCTGCAGGCCGTCACGGGGGCCCACTTCGACGATGCGGACGGAATCGCTCATGGTGATCTCGCGAAGCTGTTCACGAAGCTGCCGGCTCGACCTCGGCAAGTTCGACGCCCTCGCCGACGATATCGCCGACCTTGCACTTGATCGCCTTCAATACGCCCGCAAACGGGGCACGCAGGGTCTGCTCCATCTTCATCACTTCGAGCGTCAGAATCGGCGCGCCCTTCTCCAGGCTGGCGCCGACTTCCGCCAGCAGCGCCACCACGGTGCCCGGCAAGGGCGCCACGATCTTGTCCTCGCCGACCTGCTCTTCGGTCTCACCGCCGAACGGATCGACCCAATGCAGATCGAAGCAGCCGTTGCGGGTGCGCAGATAGAGTTCATGGCCTTCGATCACGGCGAACACGTGGGATTTGATGCCGTGCAGCCTGAACTCGAAACCGCCGGCAGCATCGGGCGAGGTGGTGAAGGCCAGTTCGCGTTCGCCGATCGACAGCGTCGCGGGGCCGTTGCCGTAGGTCAGGGTGACCTTATGTTCGGCCCCCTGCCCGTGCCGGAACGTAAACACCCGCTGCCGCCGGCCGACCGGCATCCAGCCCGACGTTCGCCACGGTGAATGCACCTCGGCGCCCGCGGCTTTCACTTCCTCGGCCAGGATCGTCACAACAGCCGCGCCGAGTTCGAGATCGTGCGGCGCCGGAGCCGCCGGCGTCAGGTTCTTCAGCTCGCGCTCGATGAATCCGGTGTCGATGGTATTGGCGCGCACGTCAGGGTGCGTCACCAGCGCCGACAGGAAGGGAATGTTGCTGACGATGCCGCGAACGTCGGTCTCCCCGAGGCCGCGGTTGAGCCGTTCGATCGCCTCGTCGCGGGTCGGCGCCCATGCGATCACCTTGGCCAGCATCGCGTCGTAATGCGGCGACACCGCGTCGCCCGCGCGATAGCCGGCGTCGATCCGCAGGCCGATGGTTTCCGCCGGCGTCCGCCAAGTCCTGATGCGGCCGACCGAGGGCATGAAGTTCTTGTGCGGGTTTTCGGCATAGACCCGCGCCTCGATGGCGTGGCCGTTGAGCGTGATCTGGTCCTGCGTCAGCGGCAGCTTCTCGCCGAACGCCACCCGCAGCTGCCATTCCACGAGATCGATGCCGGTGATCAGCTCGGTCACGGGATGTTCGACCTGCAGCCGCGTGTTCATCTCGATGAAGAACACGTCCTTGCCGTCGGACACGAATTCGATGGTGCCGGCGCCGACATAATTCACCGCTGCCGCAGCCTTGCGCGCGGCGGCGCACACCGTCTCGCGCTGGGTCGCATCCAGCGTCGGCGAAGGGGCTTCCTCGACCACCTTCTGATGCCGCCGCTGCAGCGTGCATTCGCGCTCGAACAACGACAAGAGATTGCCGTGGCTGTCGCCGACGATCTGCACCTCGATGTGGCGCGGATTTTGGACGAATTTCTCGATCAGCATGCGGTCGTCGCCGAACGCGGCCTTGGCCTCGCGCTTGGCGCTGACGATCGAAGCGGCCAGCTCAGCGGCCGAACGCACGATGCGCATGCCGCGGCCGCCGCCGCCGGCGGAGGCCTTGACCAGCACCGGAAAGCCGATCTTGTCGGCCGCCTGTGCCAGTGTCGCCTCGTCCTGGGCGTCGCCGTGATAGCCGGGCACCAGTGGCACACCAGCCTGCTCCATCAGCAGCTTCGAGCCGGATTTCGAACCCATCATCCGGATCATCGCGGCGGTCGGACCGACGAACACCAGTCCGGCGTCGAGGCAGGCTTGCGCGAATTCGGCGCTCTCCGACAAAAAGCCGTAGCCCGGATGCACGGCTTCGGCGCCGGTCTTGCGCGCCACCTCGATGACGCGTTCGATATTGAGATAACTGTCGCGGGCACGCGCCGGTCCGAGCAGCACGGCTTCATCGGCCATGGCAACATGCATAGCCTCGGCGTCGGCCTCCGAATAGACCGCGACCGTGCGCAGTCCCATCGCTTGCGCGGAGCGGATCACGCGGCAGGCGATCTCGCCGCGGTTGGCGATCAGCAGGGTGTGAAATCGCCGGTACTGCGCTTGCGATTTCATCGTCACATCCTGAACAGGCCGAAGCGCGTCGGCTCGATCGGCGCATTCGCCGCCGCCGACAGGCCGAGGCCGAGCACCAGCCTCGTATCGGCCGGATCGATCACGCCGTCATCCCAGATCCGGGCGGTGGCGTAATAGGGACTGCCCTGGCTTTCATACTGGTCGCGGATCGGCTTGCGGAACTTGTCTTCCTCTTCAGTCGACCACGTATCGCCCTTGGCCTCGATGTTGTCGCGCCGGACTTGACTCAACACCATGGATGCCTGTTCGCCGCCCATCACGGAGATGCGGGCGTTGGGCCACATCCAGAGGAAACGCGGGCTGTAGGCGCGGCCGCACATGCCGTAATTGCCGGCGCCGTAGGAGCCGCCGATCACGACGGTGAATTTCGGCACGCCGGCGGTGGCCACCGCCGTCACCAGCTTGGCACCGTCGCGCGCGATGCCGCCGGCCTCGTATTTCTTGCCGACCATGAAACCGGTGATGTTCTGCAGGAACACCAGCGGTATATTGCGCTGGCAACACAGCTCGATGAAATGCGCGCCCTTCAGGGAACTCTCGCTGAACAGGATGCCGTTGTTGGCGATGATGCCGACCGGATAGCCCCAGATATGGGCGAAGCCGCAGATCAGGGTCTGGCCGTACAGCTTCTTGAATTCGTCGAATTCCGATCCGTCGACCAGCCGCGCGATGATGTCGTGCACGTCGAACGGCTTGCGGCCGTCGGCGGAGACAACGCCATAGATTTCCTCCTGCGCAAACAGCGGCTCGCGCGGCGCGCGCATGTTCAGATTGGCGCGCGTGGGCTGCTTCAGCGTGGCGACGATGCGCCGGGCAATGCCGATGGCGTGACTGTCGTTCTGGGCGTAATGGTCGGTGACCCCTGATTGCCGCGAGTGCACGTCAGCGCCGCCGAGTTCTTCCGCCGTCACCACCTCACCGGTCGCCGCCTTCACCAGCGGCGGACCGCCGAGAAAGATCGTGCCCTGGTTGCGCACGATGATGCTCTCGTCCGACATCGCCGGAACATAGGCGCCGCCGGCGGTGCAGGAGCCCATCACGATGGCGATCTGCGGGATGCCTTGCGCCGACATCTGCCCCTGGTTGTAGAAGATGCGGCCGAAATGCCGCTCGTCCGGAAAAATCTCGTCCTGCATCGGCAGGAAGGCGCCGCCGGAATCGACCATGTAGACGCAGGGCAGGTTGTTCTGCCGCGCGATATCCTGGGCGCGCAGATGCTTCTTCACCGTCATCGGATAATAGGTGCCGCCCTTGATGGTCGCGTCGTTGGCGACCACGACGCATTCGCGCCCCGATATCCGCCCCACGCCGGTGATGACACTCGCCGAATGCACGTCGCCGCCATAGAGGCCGTGCGCCGCCAGCGGCGACAATTCGAGAAACGCCGTGCCGGGGTCGATCAGGAGATCGACGCGCTCGCGCGCCAGCATCTTGCCGCGCGAGGTATGCCTGTTACGCGAGACTTCGCCGCCACCGCCGGCCACGGAATCGAGCTTTTGACGTAGTTCGGCGACCAGCGCGCGCATCACCTCGGCGTTGCGGGCAAAATCGGACGAGGTGGTGTCGATCGTGGAATGAAGCGGCATGTTTTTCCGCAGTTATGGTGCGCCGCAATCGGGCATCGGGCTTGCGTTAAGATGTCATTGGGTCGCCGTCTGGCGCAACCTCGACTTTGCGAAGAGATTGTGCCCGGGGCGACACTAGCGCTATTAGGTCAAAACGCCCCTCTGAAATGTCTTTTTCCCGACATTCCCTCCGGCAATTTCACGGCCTCGCCAAATGGATGCCGCCCCCTAGTGGGTCCAGGGTTCGCCGCGCCGGAATGCAAAATTGTCGGCATAGGCGGCCTGCCGGCGGGCCGGTTCCTTCGGCTCGATCACCTGGTAGGGGATGCCCTCGCGCTCGCAATAGGCCACGGCGTCTTCCTTGGTGTGGAAGCGAATGGTGAGCTGCTGCTTCATGTCGCCGGACGAGGTCCAGCCCATCAACGGCTCGATCGCCCGCGGCTGCTCGGGCTCGTAATCGAGCTGCCATTCCCTGGTCTTGGCCTTCCCCGATTGCATCGCGTTTTTGGCGGGCTTGGAGATGCGTGCGGTCATGGATGATCGGGCCCCGTTGGATCTGCGGCATGTAAGCGCGTGGTGGAAACGGCCGGGATAGTATAGAGACACCTTTCAGGAATTTGATCGGTGATTCTGACCCCGGATGTTACATTTTCCGGACCGGTATAGTCATTATGCTGCGCTGTGACAATCTTGGCCGGCCGCGCGGCTGAGGCCCCCCTCGCCTGCGGCTCGATATCACCCAAAGCATCGCTTCGAAACGGCACCCATGAAAATCAACGCCACCCTGCCCGAAAAAGGACGCGACCTCCGGCTCGATCTGTTTCGCGGCGTCGCCAACTGGGCGATTTACCTCGACCACATCCCCGACAACGTCGTGAACTGGATCACCACCCGGAATTATGGTTTCAGCGATGCCGCTGATCTGTTCGTCTTCATCTCCGGCTATACCGCCTCCTTTGTTTACGCCCGGATGATGATCGAACGCGGCTTCATCGTCGGCGCCACCCGCCTGACCAAGCGCGTCTGGCAGCTCTACGTCGCCCACGTCTTCCTGTTCGTGATCTACATCGTGGCGATCGGTTACGTTGCGCTGCGTTACAGCGATCCGGAGATCATCAGCGAATTCAACCTCGCGGGCCTCGCCGGCGACCAGGCGATCGAAACGCTTCGCCAGGGCCTGCTGCTCAAGTTCAAGCCCGTCAACCTCGATGTGCTTCCGCTCTACATCGTGCTGATGGGATTGTTTCCGCCGGTGTTGTGGATAATGCTGCGCCAGCCCAATCTGACGATGCTGGCGTCGATCGCGCTGTGGCTCGCCGCCCGGCAGTTCGGCTGGAACCTGCCGGGCTATCCGGCCGGGGTCTGGTACTTCAACCCGTACTGCTGGCAGCTGTTGTTCGTGTTCGGCTCGTGGTGCGCGCTCGGCGGCGCCAGGAAATCGATGGCGATCATCAACGCACCGGCCACGCTCTATTTCTGCATCTTCTACATGATCCTCGCGCTCGTCATGACCATGGCCGCCAAGTTTCCGGATTTCGGCGCGCTGTTCCCGAGCTGGCTCTACGGCGCCTTCAATCCGAACGACAAGACCAACCTTGCGCCTTATCGCTTCCTGCACTTCGTGGTAATCGTGATTTTGGTGATCCGTTTCGTGCCGAAGGACTGGCCGGGCCTGGAATGGAAGGTGTTCGATCCGCTCGTGGTCTGCGGCCAGCAATCGCTCGCCGTGTTCTGCGTCGGCGTCTTCCTGTCCTTCGTCGGGCATTTCGAACTGATGATGAGTTCAGGCTCGCTGTTCGCGCAGATCTTCGTCAGCCTGACCGGGATCGCGATGATGACCTGCGTCGCCTACTACATCTCCTGGTCGAAACGGCAGGACAAGCCGCTGCCCAAACCTGCCGCGGCCAAAATCAGCTGACATCAGGCTGAATTCGCCCCCCGGGGGGCCCCGCGTCGGCGGATCAGGCGGCGCGGCCGGTCATACCGGGCGGGTGCTCGACAGCACCAAGTTTGCCACATCGGTGTAGATGCCGACCAGCGGTCCGACGACCCTGTGCCATGCGTTTTTCGAGACCACGGTGTCGTGCAGTATCAGGTTGTCGATCCCCGTCGTCAGGAAACAGATCATGGCGTCGCGCGGCGTCTCCACGATCGGTTCGCCCTTGACGTTGAATGACGTATTGATCAGCACGGGAACCCCGGTCAGCGCCTCGAACTCCTTCAGCAGGCGGTACAGCACCGGATTGGTCTCCGCGCGGACGGTCTGAACGCGCGCGGTCCCGTCGACATGGACGATCGCCGGAATCCGGTCGCGCCATTCCGGACGAACGCGCTTGGCGATCAGCATGAACGGCGAATCCTCTTCACCTTCGAATATCTCCCTGGCCCGTTCGGCGAGAACGATCGGCGCGAAGGGACGGAACGGCTGGCGGTGCTTGACGCGGCGGTTCAGGATGTCCTTCATGCCGGCCTTGCGCGGGTCGGCCAGCAGGCTGCGATTGCCGAGCGCGCGAGGTCCGAACTCGGAAGCTCCCTGGAACCAGCCGATCACCTTCTGCTCGGCCAGGAGTTTTGCCGTGTCGCGGCAGATATCGTCGCTGCGCACCGCCGAGGTTTGAATGCGCACCAGAAACTTCGCGCCGGCGTTGCTGACGTCCTGATCGGTGTAGCGTCTGCCGACATAGGAATGATCCATCACAAAGGCGCGGCGCCGTTTCAGAATTTCGAGCCAGCCGTAATAGGCGCAGCCGATCGCGATGCCGTCGTCGCCGGCCGCCGGCTGGATCCAGACGTTCTCGAACCCGGCCTCCCGCGCCACGCGGCCATTGGCGACGCAGTTCAGCGCGACACCGCCGGCGATGGTGAGGTTCTTGGCGCCGGTGGATTCGCGCAGCCACCGGGCGCGGGCGAGCAGCACGTTTTCGGTGTCGTCCTGCACCCGCCAGGCAATATCCTCCCAATGCCGCATCGACGGGCTGGTTTCCCATTTCTCGTCGCCGTCCATGACGTAGGGCTGGTTGAATTCCCTGGTCCAGTGCGGGACGTGCAGCTTGCCGTCGGTCAGTTCGAGCAGTTGCCTGACCTGCTCCTTCCGGCCATATGGCGCCAGCCCCATCAGCTCACCGCACTTGTTCCAGTCGCCGAAAATGTAGGTTGAGGCCCGGCTGTAGAGCGCGCCAAGGCCGGGCATGTTGTAGAATTCGTCGCTCAGGAAGCCGCGATCGGGCTCCATCCAGACCTTCTTCAGGCATTCGAGTTTCGAGCCGCTGAACTTGTAATAGCTCTCGGACTCGCGGGCGAGCGGCGTGGCAGTGTCGGTCGGCGGATAGGGCTCCATGACGTCGGATTGATAGCTGCCGACGCCGTCGACGATCATGACAACGCCTTCCTCGAACGGCGATACCGCAAAGGCGCTGTAGGCGTGCGCCAGATGGTGGGAGATCGAGACAACTTTATCGGAATGCGACAGGTACAGCGGATGCTTTGGAGCCCCGGCACGCTCGTGTGGGGGCAGGAAGCCAGGCATGTCCTGATAGACCAGCCGTTCCTCCATTTCCGGGACTGGAAGAATGTAGCAATTGCGGACGACCAGATCGACATCATCAAGCGTGATACCCTCGGCATTCAGGCAATAGTCGATCACCTCCTGGTAGAATCCCGTAGCGTGCTTCTCGCGCGTGATCCGTTCCTTGGCGATCGCGAAGGCAATGGCGCCGTCGCGCAGCAGGCAGGCACTCACATCGTGGTCGTAGGTATTCAGACCGAGAACGTAGGTGTGTTGTTTGGGCATCGATACTCTTTTGAGGTGATCTGGATTTGGGATTTGATCTGGATCAATGTCGGGACGCGAGGGCGAATCTTAGTCTTGAAAAAATTCGCTTTGGCAGGATTGGTGTCCATTTTTGGCGGAATCGGCGCATCGCGTCACGAAGGCGGGGATGGCGCAATGCACAATTTGTTCAAATGCAGTCGGATGTTTGAACCACTTCCCCATCTTCGGCCGACAGACACTGTAACTTGACCTCGCTTGCGCCTCCCAATAGCATCTTGAAAAGTCACAAGAACAACATTTTTCTGATGAACTTATAAGGCTGCCGGAACAGAAGGCAGGTCTCCCAAGTCGGCTGAGACCGGCTGAGAGTTGACGGCGATTGGAATGACCCAGGAGATCCCTAATGGCTAAACGCTACAATATCGTTTCGCGGATCATCGCCGCGGCGGCTTTGGTCTTCGTTTACATGGTCAGCGTCGTCGGCACGTCGGGTCTCTTCCTGGCGGCATCCACTTCGTCGGCGGAAGCCCAGTGGGGCCGCGGTCGAGGCCGCGGCTATTATCGTGGCAGGGGCTATTATCGCGGCAGAGGCTATGGTCGCGGCTATGGCATCTATGTCGCGCCGCCGATCGTGCGCGGTCGCGGCTGCTATTTCAGCCCGCGCTGGGGCCGGGTGATCTGCCCGTATTGATTGATCGCGACTTGAATCGGCGTATTCGCTACGCCTGATCGGAACAGAAAATCAGGAGCGTCGGTCAGCCGGCGCACCTGATTTTTTTTGGATCGGGCTCGACCAGCGTCCAGCGTCTGGCATGAGATAGATCAAAATGCCCCGGGCATCGGCGGGCATAATCGCTTCCTGTGAAATCAGGCCACCTAGCCAGAAAGCGACCCAGCATGTTGAACGATATCGCCGTCCTTCTTCCCGTCGATCGGCCTGCCGGCCCCCTGATCGACTGCGCCGCGGCAGTCGCCGGTCTCTTCGAAGCCCATCTCGACGGCATCGCATGCGCCTATCAGGCATTGAATCCGATGATAGCGTTCGAGGCTTCCGCCGTCGTCATGGCCGCTCAGTACGAAACCGGCGTCGAGCAGGCCGCCGTCGTACTCGACCAGTTCGAGATCGTGACAAGACGCCTCAACATCCCGCATGACGCCAAGAGCACGTTCAACGTTTCCTATGCCGCGACCCGCACCGTGACCGAGCTGTCGCGCCTCTACGATCTGAACATCGTCGGTCAACCCGATAGCTCGAAGCCGAGCCAGACCGATTTCATATCCGAGGCGGTGCTGTTCGGATCCGGACGGCCGATGCTGATGGTGCCCTATATCAACCGGGGCGCCTTCAAGGCAGATCGCGTGCTGATCTGCTGGGATGGTCGCGCGCCGGCGGCGCGGGCGGTCCACAATGCCGCGCCGTTTCTGCGCAAGGCGAAAGCCATCGACGTCGTGACCGTCAACGAGAATGAAGATACCGTCGGCGAAGCGTCATTGGCGGCGTTCATCACCCATCTCGCCCGACGCGACCTGCCCGCAACCCCTCATCGGCTGACGGCAGCCACATCCAATATCCACAACGCGATTCTGTCGCTGGCCGCCGACAACGACACCGATCTGATCGTGATGGGCGGCTACGGGCATTCCAGATTTCGGGAGTTCGTCCTCGGCGGCGCGACGCGCGGCATGTTCGAATCGCTCACCGTCCCGGCGTTGATCTCGCACTAAGTCGGGAGGGCGGCGTGACGTATAAAACGATTATGGTACATCTCGACCTCGAACAATACAGCGAGCCTGCCCTGCGCGTGACCTGCGAGCTGGCCGACCGGTTCAAGTCGAAGGTGATCGGAGTCACGGCCGGCCTTCCCAACGTGCCGATTCATGCCGACGGCATGATCGCGTCGAACGTGCTTGAAGCCGATTACGAACAGCTGAACCAGGCCATCGGCCGCTGCGAGAGTCACTTCCGGTCGGCACTCAAGGACTTCAACGGTGCGCTGGAATGGCGATCGGACGCCGCCTACCCCGTGGATTTTCTCGTGCAGGAAGCCCGGGCCGCGGATCTCCTGGTGGTCGGCCGCGCCGAGAACTACAATCTCCTCGGCCCGAACCATCTGCTCGAGATCGGCGATGCCGTCATGAAGGCAGGCCGGCCTGTATTGGTCGTGCCGCCCCGCAGCACCAGCCTCGCCTTCAATCGCATCCTGATTGCGTGGAAGGATTCCGCCGAGGCGCGGCGGGCGCTTCCGGCGGCGCTTCCGCTGCTCAAGCGAGCCAAGGAACTGATCATCGTCGAGATCACCTCCGACGAGAGCGAACGGGGCGCTGCCAATGAGCGCGTCGCCGACGTGGCGAAATGGCTTCAGCGCCATAACGTCCCGGCGTCGGCACGGGTCGAACCGTCCGCCGGTGCCCCCGGCAGTCAGCTCGAAGCCATCGCGTCCGAAGCGAGGGCCGATATCATCGTCGCCGGCGCTTACGGACATACCCGTCTCCACGAGTGGATATTCGGCGGGGTGACGCGTCACCTCCTACAGCACGGCTCGACCTGCGCGCTCCTGGTCCACTGATCCCGGCAGGACGTCATTGTTCGATTGACTTGAATCAATCGACCGATCCCGCATTGCGGTAATTTTTCTTTAAATGCGCCGCCGGGCTCAAAAATGCCGCATGCGCGCGTATCCATTGAACAATTGGCAGCCGATCGCTGTACAAAACGGATTCGAAAATGCCGCCCCACTTCCACGCGATCGTCTGGATCGACCACGCGCAGGTCAAGGTATTCCATGTCGGACGTACCGGCGATGACGAGATGGTCATGCATCGGCATCTACCCGCCAAGTACCTGCACCACAAGGCCGGCTCGATCGGCAGCGGCCATGCGGCGCCGGACAAGGAATTTCTGACGCAGGTCATGAACGCCGTCAGCGACGCCAGCGAAATCCTGATCATCGGCCCTGCCGGCGCCAAGGCGGAGCTTGCCAAATTCCTCCGCGAGCAACATTCGAAAATCGGCGATCGCATCGTGGCCGTGGAGCCCGCCGATCATCCCAGCGATCGCGAGATCGTCGCCTATGCCAAGAAGCATTTCAAGATCGCTCCCCCGAGGGTAGCGGCGGCAAGCGGGGCGGCCAATGGCTGACCCCGTGCCGCGGTCAGCCGGGGTTTGATTGATCATGGACATGAGGGTTGCGCCAACCGAAACGACGGAAACCGCAACCGGGCCGGCGGCGAACGACCGGCGTCCATTTCCATGGAAACTGCTGATGGCGGTGCTGCTCGCCGCATCGCTGGCGGCTATCGCGTGGTGGATGTCGCGCGGACCGGCCATTACGGTGGTTCGGGTCACCCGCGGCGCCGCCGCTGAAATCGTTTATGCCACCGGCGCGGTCGAGCCCGAGACCTGGTCGCGCTCGACGCCGCTGGTGCGCGGCCGCATCATCGAACGTTGCCGATGCGAGGGAAAAAGCGTCAAGAAGGGCGACGTCCTCGCCCGCCTCGACGACAAGGAGGCGCTGGCTACGCTGAACGACCTGCGCGCGCTGGAGGAATTCCAGCGCCGGGAATTCGACCGCCAGTCGCAATTGCTGGCGCGCGGGGTCGCGACCTCGCAGGCCTATCAGCGCGCCGAAAGCGACCTTGCGCGTATCCATGCGCAGATCGCCGCCCAGACGCAGCGGCTGGAATACTTCAAACTGGTCGCGCCGATGGACGGCACCGTCCTCAAGGAGGACGGCGAAGTCGGCGACATGGTCGACCCCGGCACGATTCTCTACCGCGTCGGCCTGGAAAAGCCGTTATGGGTGGTCGCCGACGTCAACGAGGAGGATATCCCCCGCGTTCGGGTTGGCCAGAAAGCGCTGCTGCGCACCGACGCCTTCGCCAATCAGGTGCTGCCGGGCTTCGTGAAACAGATTACGCCGGCCGGCGACCCCGTCTCCAAGACATTCCGCGTCCGGATCGGCCTGCCCGAAGATACGCCGTTGCGGGTCGGCATGAGCGTCGAAGCCAACATCGTCAGCCGGGAGAAGCGGGATGTCCTGCTGGTCCCCGCCAACGCCGTGGTCAACAACAGCCTGCTGATGATCGAAAACGATCGGGCGCGCCTGCACAAGGTAGAGACCGGCATTCGCGGCACAGGCTTCGTCGAGATCGTCGGCGGCGCCAGCGAGGGTGAACTGGTCGCTTCGCCCGCCACCACCAATATCCAGGACGGGTCGCGGGTCCGGCCGCTGCTCGCCGAGCCGGCCGTGCGGTGAACCTGATCCTGACCATAGCCTGGACCCATGTCCGCCACCGCGCCCGCCAGACGCTGGTGGCGATTGCCGGCGTCATGACCGGCGTCGGATTCTCCGTGATGATGGCGGCAATGATGGAGGGATCGCAGGACGATTTCATCCGGACCCTGGTCGACGCGCTGCCGCATATTTCGATCACCGATGAACTTCGGCAGCCGACGCGGCAACCGGCGGATATCGCCTACGCCGCCGCCGAATTCCACGGCCTGACGCCGGACGTCCGGCGCCCAGGCATCAAGAATCCGATGGCCACCATCGCGTCGCTGCATAGCTGGGTGCCGGGCGCGCTGACGCCGTCGGTACAGTCGAAGGCGGTGCTGCGGTTTGCCGGGCGCAACCTGACCATCTCGATCATCGGCATCGATCCCCGCACCGAGGCCGATGTCTCCAATCTGGCAACCCACATGAAGCAGGGAACGCTGCACTCACTATATCGGTCGTCCAACGCCATCCTGCTCGGCGACCGCCTCGCCAACAAGATCGGCGCGCGGGTCAACTCCAACATCACGCTGGCTTCCGCCGAAGGCGCCACCATGAACGCCACCGTGGTCGGCACCTTCCATACCGGCTTCCGCATGACCGACGAGACCACCGGCTATGTCCTGCTCAAGACCGCGCAGATCCTGGAAAAGCAAACCGGCATCGTCAACGAGATCCGCGTGCGCACCCATGATCCCATGGCGGCCCGCCTGATCTCGGAGCGGATCGGTGAACAGACCGGCTATAAGTCGATCTCCTGGCAGGAGGCGCAGGAGGATCTCTTGTCCGCGATCACGCTGCGCAACGTGCTGATGTATACGATCGTCGGCGCGATCCTCCTGGTCGCGAGTTTCGGCACCTACAACATCATTTCCACCATCACCCATGAGAAGACCCGCGACATCGCCATCCTGAAATCGCTGGGCTTCAGGGACCAAACCATCCGGACCGTCTTCATCGTCGAGGCACTGCTGGTCGGTCTGGTCGGCGCTGTGCTGGGCTGGATCTTCGGCTATCTCCTGACCCGCGGGCTGGCGTCGCTGGAATTCAAGACCCCATTTTCCGACTACAACCACCTGCCGGTGCTCTATTCGGTCAAACACTATCTGCTCGCCACCGGCGTGGCGCTGGTGTCGAGCCTGGTGGCCGGCTATTTCCCGGCCCGATCCGCGGCGCGGCTGCACCCCGTCGACATCATCAGGGGCGCGACATGAGCACGGCGCTGATCGAGGCCCGGGGCGTGACCAAAGTCCTCGGCGGGATCGTCCCGGTCACACTGGTGCAGGACATCGACCTCTCCATCATGCCGCGCGAGTTCATCGCCATCACCGGCCCGTCCGGCTCCGGCAAATCGTCGCTGCTGTATCTCTTGGGGCTGTTGGATATTCCGACATCGGGCGAAGTCCTGATCGACGGCCATTCCACCACCGCAATGACCGAGGACGCGCGCGCGAAAGTGCGGCTCACCCGCCTCGGCTTCGTCTTCCAGTTTCATTTTCTGCTGCCGGAATTCTCGATCACCGAAAATGTCGCATTGCCGATGCGGGCGCTGGGCAAATTGTCGCCGCGCGCCATCACCGCACGCGCCGAGGAACTCCTGGAATCGTTCGGGCTCGGCGATCATCGCCACAAGACCCCGGATCAATTGTCCGGCGGCCAGCGGCAGCGCGTCGCGGTGGCGCGGGCGTTGGCCAACGATCCCCCTGTCATCCTCGCGGATGAACCGACCGGAAGCCTGGATTCGGTCTCCACCACGCAGGTATTCGGCATCCTGCGCGACTTGGTGGCGCTGCGCGGAAAAACCGTGGTCGCCGTCACCCATGATCTCAATCTGGCTGCCCAGATGCACCGCCGGATTCATGTCGTCGACGGCCGGCTGGCGAAGGACGAGGAGGTCGCCGTGTCCGGCGCCCCGTCATAGGTCCGGAAACACGACGACGCTTTCAGTCCTCGAATGCCGGCGGATCGGGCCGCTGATGCGGCTCGGCGCCTTCGATGGGCTGGTTGTCCTCCGCGGGGATTTCGCGTTCGACCTCGACGCGATCCTTGTCGATCAGGCCCGGCGCCTCATCGGTTTGCTCCGAAGGCAGGCCCTTTCGCGGCGGCGACGCCGCTCTGTTTAAGTCGCCCATCTGCTCCTCCGCCGGCCGCCGCGACGCCTCAGTGTGAATTGGCATCGCCGGTCAGATGCTTCTCGATTTCCCACACCGGATGCTTGGTCAGATCCTTGTTGATCTCGGCCACGATACAGGCCTTCACGTCGGCATGGAAAGCGTCGCGCAAGTCGGCAAGGGTCCTCGGCGGAGCCACCACCACCAGCGCCTGCACCTTCCGCTCGCGGATCACCTGCTCCAGGGCGGCAGCAACCTTTCGTGCGAAATGATGCTCTTCGATGTCGTGCCAGTCGGTCGGCGCGACGGTGCTTCTTTGGCCCGATTGCGAAGCCTTGCTGACGCGGCCCGGGCGCTCGGTGCCCTGGTCATGGCTGGTCGGATGTTCCTCCGCAAAGACCGTCTCGGTCTTGAGATTGGGAAATTTTTCATCGCCATCGTTGCGCAGGAACAGGGCCTTGCGGCCATCGCCGACGAACACGAAAGCATTATGCGGGATCTTGAGGTTGTTCATGTGGTCCTCTCGGAAACTCTGGCTCTCGCCAGCACGTTAGTTCAATAACGCTAGGGCCGCCGCAGTTTTCCGGCTTGATCAGCATCAAGGCGCGCGGGGGAAAACATTCTTATGTCGGCGCCCTTTCCCGATTGCAGGAGCACGGAGCGGACCTTCCATCAGGTCAACTAACCCGCATGCGAATGCCCCGCCTTGACTTGCCTCGATAGAACCAGAATTTCGCTGCTTCCGTCGCGGCAATGTAGCCGATGACGATCACAATGACGGCACCCATTTGGAGGGCTGAGAGCGGCACAAAACCGAACACCGCACCCGGGGACCCGAGGAACGGGATCGCGAGAGTGGCGACGGCCACCGCAAGCGTAGTCCACAACAGTAAGCCGCTGGGCCTGCTGCGAAACGCGGGTTTGTGCGTCCGCAGCACAAGCACGACGGCAAGTTCAGTCAGCAGCGAGACTATGAACCAGAACGTCTGAAACGTGGGTTGATCGGCATGAAAGACCAGGAGCAGCACAGCGAATGTCACGAGGTCGAACACCGAGCTGATCAGCCCAAAGACCACCATGAAACGCTGAATGTCCCCGATGTGCCAGCGCTGAGGCTGGCGGACGCGGTCGCGATCGACATTGTCGCTCGAGATCGCGATCGACGGCACGTCGGAAAGAAAATTGTTCAGCAGAATCTGCTTGGCCGCCAGCGGCAGGAATGGAAGCAGCGGCGCCGCCAGCGCCATGCTCAGCATGTTCCCGAAGTTTGCGCTGGTGGTAATCGAAATGTACTTGAGCGTGTTGGCGAAGGTCCGCCTCCCGTCCTCGACCCCAACGCGCAGGACGTCGAGATCGCGGCTCAGCAGGATAATGTCGGCGCTCTCACGGGCGACATCCACGGCCTCCTCGACCGAGATGCCGACATCGGCGGCATGCAGGGCCGGCGCGTCGTTGATGCCGTCGCCGAGATATCCAACCGAGTGGCCGGTTTTCTGCAGGGCACGGACGATCCGCTCCTTCTGCTGGGGATCGATTTCCACGAAGAGATCGGTCCGCGGCGCGAGGTGCCACAATGCCTCATCCCGGAGTTTCCCGAGGTCGCTGCCGGTGAGTATCGACTTCGCATTGAGGCCTACGGCTGCCGCCAGATGTGCCGTCACAAAGCGGTTGTCTCCACTTATGACCTTGATGCGAATACCCAACCGGGCGAGATCCTTGATCGTTCGTTGAGCTTCCAGCTTGGGCGGGTCCAGGAAGACGAGAAACCCGCGAAAAGTCATGCCTTGTTCGTCATCGCGACCATAGCGCGGCCTGGCCGCGACCCTGCGGGTCGCCACCGCCAGCACCCGGAACCCCTCGGCCCCCTTGGCTTGAAAGACCGCATCGAGTTGAGCGCGCAATTCGATCGTGAGCGGGATATCGACGGCATCCCGTTCGAGCGATGAGCAGTTGTCGAGCACGTTTGAGAATGCGCCCTTGGTAACGATAAGGTGCTGCGTCGGATTGCCGTCTTCCGCCACGACGATGGTCAGCCGGCGGCGAAGAAAGTCGTAAGGGATTTCGTCAATCTTCGTAAAGCCCTGCGTCGTCAGGCCCGCGGTCTTTCCTGCAGCTATGATCGCGGCATCAAGCGGATTGTCGATACCGGTCTCGAATGCCGCATTGAGAAAGGCCAGCCGGCTGACCTCCTGAGATGACCTATTTTCAGGGTCGAGGACGCCATTGAGAACAATGGTTCCCTCGGTCAGCGTACCGGTCTTGTCGGTGCATAGAATATCCATGCTGCCGAGGTTCTCGATGGCTTCCAGGCGGCGGACGATGACGCCGCGCTGGCTCATGGCCCGGGCGCCGGCGGACAGGGTGACGCTGACGATCGCCGGCAACAGTTCGGGCGACAGACCGACCGCAAGCGCAACGGCAAACAGGAGGGACTCGATTACCGGACGACCGAGAAGCAGATTCACGGTCAGGACGAACAAAACGATGACGACCATCGCACGGATCAGAAGGTATCCGAATTGGCGCACGCCGCGCCCAAAATCCGTCTCGGGCTCGCGGGTTCTGAGCCGTGCCGCGATCGCCCCGAACGCAGTATGGTGACCGGTTTCGACAACGAGGACCTTCGCCGTTCCGCTTCGCACCGACGCGCCGAGAAAGACTGCGTTGGTCCGGGCCGGGAGCGCGGCCTCCGGCTTGACGATCCCGGGCCGCTTTTCGACGGGAAAGGATTCTCCCGTCATGCTGGCTTCGGTGACCAGGAAATCCTCCGCTTCGATCACCAGTCCGTCAGCGGGAATCAGATTGCCTGCCGACAGCAGGATCAGATCGCCGGGCACGACAACGCTCACGGGCACAACCAGTTCAACGCCGTCCCGCATGACGCGGCACGTCAGCGCCAGCCGCTGCTTCAATTCCTCGACCGCCGTCGATGCCCGGTATTCCTGAAAGAAGCCGAGCAGCGTGCTTCCGACCACGATCGCCAGAATGATGGCCGAGTCTACCCATTGCTGTAGCAGCAGCGAAATTGCAGCGGCAAATATCAGAATGAGAACGAGCGGGCTCTCGAATTGGCGCAGAAGCAAACGCAGTGCGCTCAGCTGCGATTCTTCTTCAACGCTGTTGGGGCCGACCAGGCGAAGCTTTGCCGCGGCGGCCTCCGACGGAAGGCCTCCGGGGCCAGACCCTAACGCCGCGCTGAGCGCGGCGGCATCCTGGCTCCAATAGGGGGCATCAATGCCTGGACTGCTCATTTCGATCCTGGACTCAGACTCTGCTGGAGCTTGGCAGCGCCGGTTCCCGGAAAATCCCAAAAGACTGGATTTCGCAGACGCTCTACGGCTCCTCACGCCGCGGCCTTTCAAGCAGTCGCCTTCTCAGCTTCCCGCCCGGCAACCGGGCGCAACGGCGCGAATTCCTCCACGGTCAGGGTCTCTCTGGCGATCAAGAGTTGCACGCCGGCATCGAGATCGGCCCGCCGCCTTTCGAGAATGGCGCGCGCGCAGGCGTCGCCCGCCTCGATCAAATCGCGCACGGCCAGATCGATCTCGCGCCCCGTCGCTTCCGCGGCGCTGACGACCGTATCCTGAAGGGACGGCAGGAAGGCCTGCGGCCGGGGCGCATAGGTTCGCTGCCCCACTTTCGCATCCATGCCGTATTTCGTGACCATCTCGACGGCGATCTCGGTCGCCCGCTGCAGGTCGTCGGCCGCACCAGTCGAGATGTCGCCATCGAAGATCAGCCGCTCGGAGGCGCGACCGCCCATCAGCACGGCGATGCGGTTCTTGAGTTCGCTGGCCGAAAGCAGAAAACGGTCTTCGGTCGGTCGCTGCATGGTGTAGCCGAGCGCGCCGACGCCGCGGGGAATGATCGAGACTTTCTGCACGGGATCGACGCCCGGCAGGCTCGCGGCGACGAGGGCGTGACCCATCTCGTGATAGGCGACCCTGCGGCGCTCCTCCTTGCTGAGCACCCTGCTCTTCTTCTCGATCCCGGCAACGATCCGCTCGATCGCGATCGTGAAATCGTCGAACGACACCTCTTCGGCATTGCGTCTGGTCGCGGCGATAGCCGCTTCGTTGATCAAATTGGCGAGATCGGCGCCGGTGAAGCCGGTGGTGAGAGCCGCGACCTTGTCGAGATCTACATCCTTGCCAACACGTATTTTCCGGACATGCACCTTGAGAATGGCGACACGGCCGCCCTTGTCCGGACGGTCCACCAGCACCTGCCGGTCGAACCGTCCTGCCCGCAGCAGCGCGGGATCGAGGATTTCGGGCCGGTTGGTCGCCGCCAGCAAGATAACGCCCGCTGAAGGGTCGAAGCCGTCGAGTTCGGAGAGCAGCTGGTTCAGAGTCTGCTCTTTTTCATCGTAGCCGCCGAAGGCGCCGGGCGCGCGGCTGCGTCCAAGCGCGTCCAGTTCATCGATGAAGATGATGCAGGGCGCGGCCTTGCGCGCTTGATCGAAGAGGTCGCGGACCCGGGCGGCGCCGACGCCGACGAACATCTCGACGAATTCGGAGCCGGAAATGGAAAAGAACGCCACCCCGGCCTCGCCGGCCACGGCGCGGGCGAGCAAGGTCTTGCCGGTGCCGGGCGGTCCGACCAGCAATATCCCTTTGGGCACATGGGCGCCAAGCCGACCGTAGCTCTTGGGATCTTTCAGAAAGGAGACCACCTCCTGCAGTTCGAATTTTGCTTCGTCGACGCCGGCGACGTCGGCGAAGGTGACCTTGGTGTCCTTCTCGACATAGACCTTGGCCCGCGACTTTCCGATCGACATCAGGCCGCCAAAACCCTGGCGATCCGCCAGCCGGCGTCCGAGGAACACCCAGATCAGGTAGAACATCAGCCCGGGCACGATCCATGACAGAATGGTCTGGAACAGCCCGCCCGACGGAACGCCGGTGACCTGAACGCCCTTGGCCTCCAGCTTTTCCGCCAGCGCCGCATCGACGCGCGCGGTGACGAAGGCCGACTTGCCGCTCGGCAACTTGTCCTTCAGTTTTCCATGGATGGTATCCTGGCCGACGGCAACCTCGGTGACATGGCCCTGGGCGACGAGCTGCTCGAATTCGCTGTAGGGAATGGTGTCGACGGTATTGTAGGTCGCCAGAATCCATTGCAGCAGCAGCATGCCGATGCTGGCGGCGAAAATATAGCCAACGGCAATGCTCTGCTTGCGTGACGATGGGTCCGATTCCATTTCATTCTCCGGCCGGAACTCTCCTGAGATTTCTACCAGCCGCGGGTTCCGGCCGCTTGCTCTGGATCAATTGGCGCGATCTCGTGGCGTTTATGTAGATTTTGAGGCGTCTTGATACCGCCCGGCGTCGCATCGAACGTGGAGGGTTGGCTTGCCCTACCTGACAGTCGAAGACCTCCCCCCACCGATCCAGGCCCATCTGCCGCTGCATGCGCAGGAAATCTATCTCGGCGCCTTCAATAGCGCCTGGACGCAGTATGCGGATCGCGGTCCCGAACAGCGCGAGAGTACCGCGCACCGCGTTGCCTGGGCGGCGGTCAAACGCAAATATGAAAAATCCGGCGACCGCTGGATTCCACGCGAGTCCGACTGACGGCCGACACCTGAACCCGGCGGCTGGCCCCCGCCGCGCATCCCGATTGATCCCGATCAACATCCCCATCGCCGAACGATGCGACTGACCGCCAACCAAGGAGGCGAGATCATGATTGGCATCACGTTGAGTTCGGAACAGATTCGCACCGCTCCCCCGGAAGTCCGGCGCTGGATCGAGCGCGAGGTGATGACGTCCCTCGGATTGCAGGCGCCACCGGCAGAGAACGGCAAGCCCCATGCCGAGCATCTGGCGGTCTGCAGCGAAGAACACGCTGCCGCCATCCTGTCCCAGATTCAGGGCGCACTGCCTGCCGTCAACGTGTTCTTCGAGTTCGGCCGCCAGGGCGCCGTCTTCGGCCAGCCCAACATCGAGGCGTTCCGGCTGATCGACATCGCCCACCATGTCCGTCTGCCTGATGCGGCTCAGGTCGTGGCCTGCCTTGACCTCATCAACCAGGCGTTCGGTCGCGCTTGCGGCGATGCGAGCGCGAAATTCTGCGGCTTCGACCGCGAAGGCCACTGCTTCATCGCGGCAGAAACCCAGCAAAATATCCTGCGGCTGTGGCAGAAGGTGATCGCCAGCCAGCAGCTCGCGCGCCAGGGCCAGCAGGAGCATGCGCCGGCCCGAGGGCTTACCGGCGCGGTCTCCAGCGCGGAGGCAGAAACGGAGGCGGAGCGGCCCGACAAGGAAGCGGGCATCGCAGACTAGCGCCGGCCTGCACTCTCAGGCGATCGAAGTCTTTCCCTTGACCGGAAAGCGCTTCAGGGTTTCCACGACCTCTTCATCCCCGACCTGCCGGAAGTCCCGATAGAAATAGCCGATCGCGCCAAACAATTCCGGCATCTCCAGGCAAATCAGGGCATCGACTTCCGCGCGCAATCGCTCGATCGTGTCGGGGGGAGCCACGGGAACGGCAAGCACCAGTTCCTTCGGTTTGCGGTTACGGATGGCCTGCAGTGCCGCCCGCGTCGTCGCGCCGGTTGCGATGCCGTCGTCGACGATGATGACCACCTGCCCCGCAATCGGCGCCCGGGTACGTTCTCCCAAATAGAGCTTGCGCCGGCGTTCGATCTCCGACAGTTCCTCTGCGCACACCGCGTCGAACTCTTCCGCTGTCGTGCCCGAAAGCTCAATCACCTCCTGATTGCGAACGACAATCGGCGCCGGGCCGTCCACCACTGCCCCCATCGCCAGCTCCGGTTGGGACGGCACGCCGATCTTGCGAACAAGGACCAAGTCGAGGGGAGCATCCAGCGCCTCGGCAACCTCTGCCGCGACGGGGACGCCACCGCGGGGCAAGGCGAGAACGACGACATTGCGGCCCTTATAAGCCGAAAGCGCTTTGGCCAATCGGCGGCCGGCATCCGATCTGTCCCTGAATGTCATCATCGATGTGCATCCGATTTGCGATTGCCAGCGAGATGGCGCTCGAACCAGTCCGCGGCGAGTTCAATAACGGCATCCAGCGCGCCGGCTTCCGGAAAGAGATGCGTTGCGCCCGGCACGATCTCGATCGCCTTTTCGGCTTCAAGACGCTGCAGCGCCCATTGGTTGAGTTCGATCACGCCGAAATCCTCACCTCCGACGATCAGAAGCGTCGGCGCCTTCACGTCGGCCAGGATGTCACCCGCGAGATCGGGACGTCCGCCGCGCGAAACGACGGCGCCAATGTGGTCACCGAGCACGCCTGCCGCCACCAGCGCCGCCGCCGCGCCGGTGCTGGCTCCGAACAATCCGATTGGCAGAGCGCTCACGCCCGGCTCGTCGCGGGCCCAGCGCACCACCTGCGTCAGCCGCTGCGCCAACAGCTTGATGTCGAACACATTGCTGCGCTCGGCCTCTTCTTCGGGCAGCAGCAGGTCGAACAACAAAGTCGCCATGCCCCGGCGGTTGAGCGCTTCCGCAACCTGAATATTGCGCGGGCTGAAGCGACTGGAACCGCTGCCATGCGCGAAGATAATCAGGGCTTGAGCTTGCGCCGGATGCCTCAGGGTACCTGCCAGGCCAAGGGGTGGGATCTGCACATCACGGGCGAAAGCGGTCGATGGACCCTTGTTTCCATCTTCGCCGCTGGATGCCGGGGCTCGATGCATGACCGGTTCCCTCCGTTTCAAGAAAAATGCTATCCCCCGGCCCGGTACCGGTCTTGATCAGCATCAAACCGGACGGAATAGATCGAATTAGGTTTTCAACAATGAAGCCTTTGCAAACGCTACCGGAGGCCGGCAGATATCCTTGTGATCAAGCCGCACCTACGCTCGGCGACAAGGTGCGGTTTCTCAGCCAGTCGGCATCGTATTCCAGCGCGCCAGCGCCAGTGGTCACCCGCGAGACCCACATGTCCTGGGTCTTCCTGGCCGGGAATCGCGTTTACAAGCTCAAGAAGCCGGTTCGCTTCGCCTATCTCGATTTTTCAACCCTGGAACGGCGCGCGGCCGCCTGTCGTGCGGAATTCCTGCTCAACCGACGGCTCGCCCATGACGTCTATCTCGACGTCGTCCCGCTGACCATCTCGCCATCCGGTCTCGCCATCTCCGGCGACGGACCGGTGGTCGATTGGCTGGTGGTGATGCGCCGGCTCGAGGAAAATGCGACGCTGGAGGAGGCTTTGCGTGGGGGCTGGCTCAAGCCCCAGCAGGTCGATCGGGTCGCGGCTCGGCTCGGCGCGTTTTACGCGCATGCGCCCCGGGTCCAGCTCGACCCCGAGCAGTATCTTGCCGGATGGCAGAAGGCGCTCCGGGACAACTGCCGTGTGCTGTTCGACGCCCGCCTCGGCCTTCCCCAAGGGCGCGTGGAGCGGATCGCTCAGGTCCAGCGCGGCTTTTCCGCGAAACGCGCCGCGCTGCTGCTGGCAAGAATTCGCGCGCGGCGATACGTCGATGCCCATGGCGACCTTCGCCCCGAACATATCTGGCTCCGCGACGGTGTAACCATCATCGACTGCCTGGAATTCGACCGAAATTTGCGGGCGCTCGACCCCCTCGATGAGATCGCCTTCCTGCATCTGGAATGCGAGCGCCTCGGCGGCCTGTGGGCGGCCGAGCGGATCAGGCGGCATCTGGCGCGTGCCCTCGATGACGACGCCCGTAGCGGGCTTTTCCTGTTTTATCGCAGTCATCGGGCGATGCTGCGCGCGCGCCTGTCGATCGCCCATCTGTTCGACGCCAATCCTCGCACCCCCGAGAAATGGCCTCGCCAGGCCCGCATCTATCTCGAGCTTGCGGCAGCCGATGCCGCGCGCCTCGAACGTCTTCTCGGCGATGGCCGCAAGGCTCGGCCAAGCCGCTGAGACCGCCTTCAGAATACCAAGAGATCGCCGAGCGCCTTGTCTTCATGGAGCCGGCGGATCGCCTCCGCCAGCAGCGGCGCGGCCGGCACGATATCGAGCTTGTCGCGCACCGGGCCGGCGGGCAGCCGGAACGGCGGCACAACGTCGGTGGCAATGATGCGATCGATGGCCGGATCGGCGAGTGCCGTTTCGGCCCCCGGCATGAACAGGCCATGGGCAACGCAGGCCACGACCCGACGCGCGCCACGGGCACGCGCGGCCCGCGCCGCCCGCACCAGCGTGCCGCCGGTACTGATGAGGTCATCGACGATGATGCAGGTGGCGCCATCGACGTCACCGACGAACAGGTCGCCGGAAACCACCCCGCCGCTGCGGCGTTTTTCGGCAAACGCCTTGCCGATCGGGCGGCCCAGCACGGCTTCCAGCGCTTCCCGCAGCAAGTCCGCCCGCTTTCCGCCTCCCTGATCCGGCGAGATCACGGAAAGCGGCTCGTTGCCGACGGTGGCCTTGATCCGGTCGATCATCAACGGCGCCGCAGTGAGCGCAACGGCGCGGCAATGAAACGCATTCTCGAACGCCGTCTCGTTGTGCACTTCGAGCGTGATCACGGCATCGCAGCCGATCGCCTCGAATAGCGCCGCGACGTAACGTGTCGTCACCGGATCGTTCGCCTTGGTGCGGCGATCCTTTCGCGAATAGCAGAGATAGGGCGCGACCGCAGTGACCCGCCGGGCGCCTGCGTCTTTCAATGCCCCGATGAAAAACAGCAGCCGGCAGAGCTTGTCGTTGGCGCTTTGCTCCGGTCCGCCATGAAGGCTGTGGATCACGTAAACGTCGGCGCCGCCGACGGGATCGAGCGGCCTTGCCTTGTGCTCGCCGTCCTCGAACTCCCGCTCCTCATGCGCGCTGAGGGAATGGCCGAGGATATTGCCGATCTCGCGGCCGAGCTCGTCGGTTCCGTTCAAGGCGAACAGCCGAAGCAGACGGTGACTTGCAACCGGCCCGGCGGCAGCGGGCGACCAGGTCTTATTTTCCATCACACGCCATCCCAATCTTCAAACGAGAGTGACGGGCCGGCACCAAGGATCGGCCCGATTCCAGCGAAAGTCCGGCTCTGGATTGTCATCTTTGATAGGCATCGGATCGAACCGGCGCTTGATTTGGGTCAATAACATCCCGGCCGGAGCGCCGATCAGTTGCGATCAATCAATTCGGCGTGCGGCCGACATTTGGCAAAAAGCCGAGCGCGACCCTATCTAGCAATTGAATGTGGACGGGAGAGACATGAATGCCCCCCAAGGACCCCATCAACTGGATGCTGTCCGACGCCATCGAGACGCTTGCCCGGGCCGAGCGTCTACACCAGCAGTTTTTGAATCTGCAGCCCTTGGTCGGCTCGCGCGAGCCGAGTTGGGAGCCGCCGATCGACGTGCTGGAGACCGACAGCGAGGTGCTGATCTTTATCGCCCTGCCCGGCGTCGACCCCAATGAGGTGAAAGCCGTGATCGACCAGGGAATCCTTGTCGTCAGCGGACACCGGGTGCTGCCTCCGGAACTGCGTAACGCGCGGATCCTCCGTCTCGAGCTGCCGCAAGGGCACTTCGAACGGCGCATCAAATTGCCGCTCGGCCGCTACACCATCACCCGCTTCGCCGCCAACGGCTGCGTCGGCTTGCGCCTCGCCAAGTCCTGAGGAATGTCCATGTCGGTCAATGATAGCAACGCCCCCGCCTCCGGCCCAGCCTCCAAGCAACCGGTTTCGATACCTTCGGACGCTCTCATCATCGTGCCGGTGCGCAACACCGTGCTGTTTCCGGGGGTGGTGTTCCCTATCACGATCGGCCGGCCGCAATCGGTCGCGGCCGCCCAACAGGCCGTGCGCGAACAGCGGCAGATCGGCCTGCTGTTGCAGCGCGATCCCGAGGTGAACGAGCCCGGCCCCGACGATCTCTACCGTATCGGCACGCTCGCGAATATCGTGCGCTACATCACCGGCCCCGATGAAACACACCATGTCGTCTGCCAGGGCGTCCAGCGCATCCGGGTACTCGATTTCCTGCCGGGCACGCCGTTCCTCGCGGCCCGTGTCCTGCACATCCCGGAGCCCACGGCGAGTTCGCCGGAAATCGAGGCCCACTTCCTGAATCTGCAGCGGCAGGCGATCGAAGCCGCCGAGCTGTTGCCGCAAGCGCCGCAGGAATTGATTGCCATGCTGCAAGGCACCACTTCACCCTCGACACTGGCCGACCTTGCGACCTCCTACATGGATATCAAGCCGCAGGAGAAGCAGGAGATCCTCGAGACCGTCGACCTTGCGCTTCGCATGGACAAGGTTTCGCGGCATCTGGCCGAGCGCATCGAAGTGCTGCGGCTCAGCGCCGAGATCGGCAAGCAGACCAAGGCGACGTTCGACGAGCGCCAGCGCGAGGCGATCCTGCGCGAGCAGATGGCCACCATCCAGCGCCAGCTCGGCGAAGGCGACGGCAAGGCGCAGGAGGTCGCGGAGCTGAACGAAGCCATCACCAGGGCCAAGATGCCGCCGGAGGCGGAAAGCCAGGCGCGCAAGGAGGTCCGCCGTTACGAGCGGATGCCGGAGGCGGCCGGCGAAGCCGGCATGGTCCGCAGCTATCTCGATTGGCTGATCGAATTGCCCTGGAGCCTGCCGGAGGAAAAGCTGATCGATATCGCCGGTGCGCGGCGCATTCTCGACGAGGATCACTATGGCCTCGAGAAGATCAAGAGCCGGATCGTCGAATATCTCGCGGTCCGCAAGCTGGCGCCGCAGGGCAAGGCGCCCATTCTCTGTTTCGTCGGCCCGCCCGGCGTTGGCAAGACCTCGTTGGGGCAATCCATCGCCCGCGCGATGCAGCGGCCGTTCGTGCGCGTCAGCCTCGGTGGCCTCCATGACGAGGCGGAAATCCGCGGTCATCGGCGCACCTATATCGGCGCATTGCCCGGCAACATCATCCAGGCAATCAAGAAGGCGGGCGCGCGCAACTGCGTCATGATGCTCGACGAGATCGACAAGATGGGGCGCGGCATTCAGGGCGACCCTTCGGCCGCCATGCTGGAGGTGCTCGACCCCGAGCAGAACGCCACCTTCCGCGACAACTATCTCGGGGTACCGTTCGATCTGTCACGGGTGGTGTTCGTGGCCACCGCCAATATGCTCGACAGCATCCCGGGGCCCCTGCTCGACCGCATGGAGATCATCAGTCTCGCCGGCTACACCGAAGACGAGAAGCTGGAGATCGCGCAGCGCTATCTGGTCCGCCGCCAGCTCGAGGCCAACGGGCTGAAGGCGGAACAGGTCGAGATCGACGCGGATGCGTTACGGCTGATCATCAAAGGATACACGCGCGAGGCTGGCGTCCGCAGCCTGGAGCGCGAAATCGGCAAGGCCTTCCGCAACGTCGCGGTTCAGGTTGCGGAAGGCAGCGCAAGCCGGGTTGCCCTCACCACCAAGGATATCGCTGATGTGCTTGGCCAGCCCCGATTCGAAAGCGAGATCGCCATGCGTACCAGCGTGCCCGGCGTCGCCACCGGGCTCGCCTGGACCCCGGTCGGCGGCGACATCCTCTTCATCGAAGCTACCCGCACATCGGGCAAGGGCGCGCTGATCCTGACCGGCCAGCTTGGCGAGGTCATGCGCGAAAGCGTGCAGGCGGCGTTGACGCTGGTGAAGAGCCGCGCCGCGCAGCTCGGCATCGATCCCGCGCTGTTCGAAAAGAGCGACATCCACGTCCATGTCCCCGCCGGCGCTACGCCAAAGGACGGACCAAGCGCGGGTGTCGCCATGTTTACCGCCCTGACCTCGCTGCTTACGGATCGTACGGTCAGAAGCGACACCGCCATGACCGGCGAGATTTCGCTGCGGGGCCTCGTGCTTCCGGTCGGCGGCATCAAGGAAAAGGTAGTTGCCGCCGCCGCCGCCGGACTGACCCGCGTCATGCTGCCGGCGCGAAACCGGCGGGACTTCGATGACATTCCGCTGACTGCCCGCGAGAAGCTGGAGTTTATCTGGCTCGAGCGGGTCGACGACGCCATCGCCGCGGCGCTGGAAGCCAAGGCCGCGCCGGCTACCGCAGCTTGACCTGAATCAACGACAGCAGCGGGGCCTCGCCCTTAAATGAAAATATTATTGATGGAGATTTGCCATGCTAGTCCGCGATGTCATGATTTCGCCGGTCATCACCGTCAAGCCCTCCACGACCGTGGAGGAGGTCGCAAGACTGTTTCTGGATAAGAGAATCAGCGCGGCGCCGGTATTGGACGACACCGGCAAGATAGTCGGCATCGTCAGCGAAGCCGATCTCCTGCATCGCGTGGAGGCCGGCACGGAGCGACAGCGCTCCTGGTGGCTTCAGGCATTTATCCAGAACGACACGCTCGCCACCGAATATGTCAAGGCTCACGGCCGCAAGGTCTCGGATGTCATGACCCGCAGCGTCATCGCTACAGCTCCCGATACGCCGCTTCACGAAGTCGCTACCTCCATGGAGAAGAACGCAATCAAGCGATTGCCTGTCCTGGAGAATGGTCAGCTTGTCGGTATCGTCAGCCGATCCAATCTGCTTCAGGCGGTGGCTACCGGGCGCAAGCTGATCGAGATGACGCCGTCCGACCAGGACATCCGCGAGCGTATCCTCTCCAGTCTGAGGAAAGAGCCTTGGGCTCACACGGGACTGCTGAACGTCACCGTATCCGATGGCGTCGTCGATCTCTGGGGTGTTGCGGAATCGAAGGCCGAGCGCAAAGCCATCAAGGTCGCGGCGGAAGCCGCTGCCGGCGTCCGGGCAGTGAATGACAATTTGGTGACGTACTCAGGCGGCACATGGGCCTGAACTAGGGTCGCCGCCGGCAACCCGTTGCCTCCGGCGGCGCACTTCTATGCCTTATGGGTCTTGACCCTTCCCTCCATGCGCTGAGTAGTGTCCTGCAGTTGCGCCGTGCCCGCTTGAAAGCGTCATTGATCGCGAACGGCAAATCTGAGTGGCGCTCGTCGGACTTCGGTGTCCGCCCCACATTGACCTCGCGGCCATCCGGTAACGGCCAGGCGAATGTTGACGTCATACAGACCGCCGGTCTGATGCCGATTGCCAGGGCCTTTGACGACGATTCGGCACGCCGTGATCCGGCCATAGCGCTGCTCGAACGTCCTCACCTGATCCGCTATCAACTGCTCGATCGCAGGACTCTGGCAGCCATCCCCTGAAATTCCAGTTCGACAGGGGTTTGCATAGCTTCCGTGAGCCCTCCGTGCACCTGCGGTCGTTGATGCATGTCAAGGAAGAAAGCGCGGAGGTTCCTTCATCCAATGCACAATGCGCGGCCAGGATTCCTCCAGCGTCCGCTTACCCATGAACAGACCCAGATGATTGGACCGCGTGACCTCCTTAACGAGCTGCTCCGGCGGCGTTCCGACCAGCGGCGCCACCGCAAATAATTGTTCCGAAGTGACCACCTCGTCGTCGCTTCCGGCAAGAAGATACATCGGAAGCCGCAACCGCGAGAGGTCGATCCTTTGTCCCAGGGCGACGAAGCATCCCGTGGCAAGCTCGTTGCGCTTGTACAGTTTTTCGATGATTTCGAGGTAATAGGTACCGGGAATATCGATGGTCCAGGAATTCCAGTTCTTGAAGATGGCCTCGATCTTTGCGAATTCGGGTGAACCGATCGGCTCAAGCGTCTGTAGCGCTTCGCGAATATCGTCTTCTGCGACGCTGTCGTTTCCCCAGAATGTCGCGACATGACGGCCGATCACGCGACCTTCGCCGAGACGAACCAGGTTCTTGAACATGGTGAGCGGCGTCGCCTCGGCGACCGCCGACAGTGCCGACTGGCGCGCGGCAATATCAACCGGTGCCCCGGCCATCACGAGCTTGCGCACCTTGGCTGGAAACCGTGCGGCATAGACCAGGGATAGCCAGCCGCCCTGACAGAGCCCGACGAGATCGACCAGGCCGCCGAGATGATCGACCAGGACGTTGAGATCGGCGAGATAGTCGTCAATTCCACGAAACCGCATGTCGGCGCTGGCCGTGCGCCAGTCGGCCATGAACAGCCGTTCGACTCCAGCGCCGCGCAGGGCGGCAACGAGGCTATGCCCGGCGGCGAGGTCGGCAACGGCGGCGCCATGCAGCGCGAGCGGTGTGCACAGCAGGGTCGGAGCGCCGCTGCTGGCCAGGGCAAAATCACGGAGCCGGACCGTATGCAGGTCGAGCGCAATCTCGCTTGGGGTCGCCCCTTCCGGCGATCGTGGGGCGCTGGCACCGGCGCTGCCCAGAACCTCCAGAAAATGCGCCGCCATCAGCGAAGCTGTTTCGCTGACTGACGCGGCGGCAAGCGCCGGCCAGAAGAACGCCGCGTATGGGAACTGCCCTCCAGGAGGCCTATACATTTTAAAATCCGGACGCCAAATCTTCTCCCGCCGTCTTGAGCTGGATCAATCTCATTGCTCGGGTGAGGCTGCCGGGGAGGAAGCCCCTATTTTCTGGCAGGGCGTCCCTTCGCAGGCTTTGCCGGCAACGCCATGCCCTTGAGCGAGCTCTCAAGCTTTCGCAGGCTGTTCGGTTTGCCGATCGCGGCTTCCCAGAGGTCACCTTTCATTCTGACTCTTCTGACCATCGATCTCAAATGATAGCGCGCCGGACTGCAGCCCGCCGTCAGTTCCCGCCAGTCGAGCGGCGCCGAAACGGTGGCCTTGGCAAATGCCCGCAGCGAATACGGGGCGACGGTGGTCTGGCCAAATCCGTTACGGGCGCAGTCGAGAAATATCCGGTTCTTCCGTCCGCTGAGCCTTGGCGAAACCGTCGTCAGCTTCGGCATCCGGCGGTTGACGATCTCGGCGACCAGCCTCGCAACCGTCCGCACCTCATCGAAATCGTAGATCGGACGTAGCGGAACATAGACGTGGATGCCCCTCTTGCCGGAAGTCTTGACCAGGCTTGTCCCGCCCGCGGCCGCGATGACCTTGCGGGTTTCCTTTGCCACCGCGACAATTTCGGCGAATGTGTTTCGACCGGGATCGAGATCGATCACCATGTAATCGGGACATTCGAGCTTGCGGACCCGCGACCCCCAGCAATGCATTTCGATGCAGCCGAGGTTGGCGAGATAGAGCAGCGTCGCCTTGTTGTTGCAGACGACGCACTGCACGTTCCTGCCGGTGCTCCGCGCACGAACTTTCGCGGTTCGGACGAATGGCGGCAGGTGGATCGAGGCGACATTCTTTTGGAAAAAGCTGCCTCCCTTGATACCGTTCGGATGGCGCACCAGCACCATCGGCCGGTCTCTCAGATAGGGCAGGATGACGCCGGCCATGCGCTCGTAATATTGAATGACGTCGCCCTTGCTGTAACCCTCCTTCGGCCAGAATATCTTGTCGAGGTGCTTGAGTTCGACCTTGGTCATGCGAGTGACCTCCTCTCGCGCACGACACTCCGCGCCGGCTTGTCCGTCCTCAAGCCCAGGAAGGCCGGGTGCCGCATCTGCCCGTCATTGGTCCATTCGGTGAACTTCACTTCACACACCAGACGTGGGCGCACCCAGGTGGTGGTGCGTTCGCCCGGAACCTCTGCGTCGATCGGCTTCCGCGCCGACCGCAGCGGCGTCAGTTTCGCATGGATGAATTTGAGACTGTCTCGGTCAAACCCGGTTCCTGCCCGCCCGACATACTGCCATTTGTTGCCCTTGCGCACGGCGAGCACCAGCGCACCGAAATACTGCCGTGACCGCTGCGGGCGGGTATATCCGACGATCACGACTTCCTGCCGCAGCACGGTCTTGATCTTCAGCCATTCGCGCGTGCGCTTGCCGGGGAAGTAAGGCCCTAGCGCCCGCTTCGCTACGATGCCTTCGTAGCCGTGGCGCCTCGCAGCGCGGAATGCGGCATTGCCATGGCCTTTGACATGCCGGCTGAAGCGGATCGCCCGGTCCGGCGGCAGCAGCGCCTTCAACAACCGCTTGCGCTCGATCAGCGGCGACCGGCGCAGATTGCGGCCATTCAGGAACGGCAAGTCGAATACATAGTAGACGAGCCGCGCCCGGGTGTTGCGCGCGTTCTGCAGCAATTGAAACCTCGAACGGCCGCGGCTATCGAGCGCGACGAGTTCGCCGTCGATGACGGCCTGATGCGCGCGCTTGAGTTTTCCCAGGGCCGCGGCAATGCCCAGATAATCCGGGGTAATCACGGTGCCCCGGCGAGACAGCAGCACGACCTTCCCGCGGTCGATCTTTGCGATGACCCGGTAGCCGTCCCACTTGGTTTCGAATACCCAATCCGGGTCGTCGAACGGCGCGCCGATCAGGGTCGCAAGCATCGGCTTGAGTGCCGCCTTCGGGATCCCGGTCTTCTGCCTGCGTTCCGTCACGTTCTTCGCCGCTTTCGGTCTACCTTCTCTGGTTTCGAATCAGGCAACCTGCGATGCGACTTCACCGAGCAATCGTCCAGCGTCACATCCCGCAGCGTCGCGTATTGGTCGTTGGCCTTGATCAGCAGCCATCGACGCGGCGTACCGAACCGCACCAGCGCAAATCCACCCCTGAGCTTGTGGCCCCGCAGCACAATCTTGAGTGACCCGTTGCGCAACTGGCGACGCAGCGCGGCTTGGCTGTCCGCCTCGGCACATCGATAGGTACCCCTGTCCCAGACGATGACATCGCCGGCGCCATAGTTCCCTTCCGGGATGGTACCCTCGAAGTTCCGGTAGTCCCAGGGATGGTCCTCGACGCGGATTGCGAGCCGCTTCTGCCTGGGGTCGAGCGAAGGTCCCTTCGGGACCGCCCAACTCTTCAGCACACCGTCCAACTCCAGCCTGAAATCGTAATGCAGGTGCGACGCGCGATGCTTCTGCACCACGAAGGCGAGACTGCTGCGGCGTTTTCCGAGCGCCGGTTTCGGCTCCGGTGTGCTGGCAAAATTGCGCTTGCGGCGGTAGCGGCTCAGACTGCGGATGGGCATCGGCCGGTGTCCTCGGCGCGAAATTTATCTAAACAGCTAGAACGCCGAATTTCATCCGACCTTGATCTATCTCACGCGCCCCTGCCAAGGCCCGCTCTATCAAGGCCTCCTTCGACCAATGCAAGCCGGCATTGGCCGGTTGAACCCGTGAGGAATCCAGCGCAACACCGCCGAGACCGGATGCGCGTCCCAGTCATGAATGCTCGTGTCCCGTTTCATCTCCTCCTCGCGGCGCTGTTTGCCGGCCCAGCGGCCGATCGCGCCGGCGCGAGCATCGCGGTCCGGATCCAGCTTTCGCAGCAGACCATGAACGTGGCGGTCGATGGTACTGACTTTGCCACCTGGCCCGTGTCGACGGCCAGACGCGGCTATCGGACGCCGCCCGGCAGCTACCAGCCCTATTCGCTGCAGAGGATGCATTACTCCAGGCTCTACGACTACACGCCGATGCCTTATTCGATCTTCTTTCGCGGCGGCTACGCCATCCACGGCACCACCGAAATCCGCAGCCTCGGGCGCGCGGTGTCCCACGGTTGCATCCGGCTTAGCCCCGAAAATGCACGATCGCTTTTCGGTCTGGTGCAGAGCCACGGGCCAAGCAACACGACCATCGAGATCGTCGAGTAGCCCGGTTGGCGCACCCCACACGCCGATGTTTTGATGGAGATCAAGGCCGCCCGCAGCCTGAGGCATATCGTTTTCCAGCTCAAACGCCGGAGCCCCAACCAGCGGACTCTGGCTCTAACTCCAAGGAGTGTTTGTCATGGCAGAAGCTGCAACAACATTACCGATCGAGACCGAAGCTGGCCCGGCCGCACCGGCGACCAAACCCGCGGACTGGCAGCCCTTTGAAGCGCTGCGCAATCAGGTCGACCGGCTGTTTCACGATTTCCAGACCGGCTTCATGCAGGCCCCGTTGTTCCGCCCGCTGCCCGACATAGAATCGTTCTGGCGCCGCGACCTCGGCTTCAATGTCACGCCGGCGATCGATGTCGTCGAAAAGGACAAGGCGTTCGAGGTGACGGCCGAACTGCCGGGGCTCGACGTCAAGGACATCGACATCCAGCTCGCTGACGGTGTGCTGACGATCAAGGGTGAAAAGCAGGAGCAAAAGGAAGAGAAGACCAAGGACCGCTACGTCTCCGAGCGCCGCTACGGTTCCTTCCGCCGCTCGCTGCAGGTGCCCGGCAGCGTCGACGCCGGCAAGATCGAGGCGAGCTACAAGAGCGGGGTCCTGACGGTGACGCTGCCGAAGTCGCCGGACGCGCAGAACAACCAGAAGAAGATTCCCGTAACCTCGAAATAGACACACTATCGACCTCGCCGCATCACGATGTTGACCGGCGAGGGCGCACGTCATTCTGACGACCCGCATGCACCGAGAGGCAGCGAATGGCCCACAAGCAAATCCTGTTTCATTCCGCGGCCCGCGAGAAGGTGTTGCGGGGAGCCACGCTCCTCGCCGACGCGGTGCGGGTCACGCTGGGGCCGAAATCGAAATCGGTTCTGATCCAGAAGAGCTGGGGCGCGCCGATCGTGTGCAACGACGGTGTCACCATCGCCAAGGAAATCGACCTCAAGGACCCCGAAGAAAACCTCGGTGCCCAGGTTCTTCGCCAGGCGGCGGAGAGGACCGGAGACGTGGTCGGCGACGGCACCAGCACAGCGACCATCCTCGCACATGCGATCCTTGCCGACGGCGTACGCAATGTCGTGGCAGGCGCCAGCGCCATCGATCTCAAGCGCGGACTGGACCGTGCCGCACGTGTTGCGATCGAGGCGCTGCGCGCCATGTCTCGCCCGGTGAAGACGAAAGCAGAGAAGGCCCAGGTCGCAACCTTGTCGGCCCACAATGATCCGGCGATCGGCGATCTTGTTGCCGACGCCATCGAGAAGGTCGGCGGCGACGGCGTGATTTCGGTCGAGGAATCCAAGACCACGGAGACTACGCTGGACGTGGTCGAAGGCATGAAGTTCGATCGCGGCTTCATATCGCCTTACTTCGTCACCGACGCAGAGCGCATGGAAGCCGTGCTGGAGGATCCGTACGTGCTGCTGTGCGATCACAAGATCGGGGCGCTGCGCGACCTGATCCCGGTACTCGAACAGGTCGCCAAGTCCGGCCGCCCGTTGTTGATCGTGGCCGAGGACATCGAGGGAGAGGCGCTGGCGACGTTGATCGTCAACCGGCTCAGGGGCGTTCTCAAGGGCTGCGCGGTCAAGGCACCCGGCTTCGGAGACCGGCGCAAGGCGATGTTGGAAGACATCGCTATCCTGACCGGCGCGCAGGTGATCTCCGAGGAGATCGGCCTCAAGCTGGAAAGCGCCACTTTGCAGCAACTCGGCCGTGCGGCGCGCGTGGTCGCAGACAAGGAAAACACCACCCTGATCGGCAGTGGCGGCGACCGCGCCCGGATCGACGGCCGGATTGCGCAAATTCGGCGCGAAATCGAAAAGACCACCAGCGACTACGACCGCGAAAAGCTTGAGGAGCGGCTCGCCAAACTGGCCGGCGGTGTCGCGGTGATCCGCGTCGGCGCGCCGACGGAAGCCGAGATGAAGGCCAAGAAGGAGGCGCTCGATGACGCCATCAGTTCCACCAAGGCAGCGGTGGCCGAAGGCATCGTGCCGGGCGGCGGCCTTGCGCTGCTCAAATGCATTGAAGCGGTCACCCGGGAAGAAGCAGCTTGCGAAGGCGACGAAAGGACCGGGGTCCAGATCCTGAAGCGGGCGCTCGATGCCCCTGCCCGCCAGATCGCAGTGAATTCCGCCGTCGATGGCGGCGTCGTGGTAGCGCGGATGCTGGGCGGCCAAGGCAATTTCGGCTTCGATGCCGCGCGCAAGGAATATGTCGACCTGGTCGAGGCCGGCATCGTTGATCCCGCCAAGGTGGTACGTACCGCGCTGGAAAACGCCGTGTCCGTCGCAAGCGTATTGCTGCTCACGGAAGCGACGATGACGGAGATTCCGGAGCCGAAGCGCGAGCGGCCTGCCGAGCCGGAATTGGCGATGTGATCGGCGGGCCCGATGCCGCGCAACAGGACGGGTGCGAGCGCCATCGTCTCAGCCGCCGCGATCGCGTCGGCGGCCCTGCCCGCCCATGCCGTAACCCCTGAAGAAGCCTTCAAGGCGGGTTGCGGCGGCTGTCATGGCTCGGACAAGAATATCCTTCGCGAAATCCCGACGGGCCCGGATGAGGTACGGCGTGCCTGGATTCTGAAATTCATGGCCGGCCACCCCAATGAAATGGATTCGGTCAAACCTCAAATCGTCGAATATCTCGTGGAGAAGAGCGCTACTGCGAAGAGCTGGTGGCAATTCTGGTGAGTTGCAGGGCGGCGACACGGCCAATCCGCCGAACACGCATAGCCCGCCACCTTGTTTGATCCAGCGCAACGACGCGGTAGCGGAATCGGCTCATTTTATGTTTGCGGATGTTCCCTTCCCTGGACAATGCCGCTTAACTTCCGGATGCTCTTGAGTTCGGCTCGGGAGCATCTTTTTCTCCAAGCCGATGCCTTGGCCGGGCTTTTTGAAGCGGCGATCAGCGCCGCTTGTAACAATGGAACCCGCCATAAATCCCCGACCGGTCGCGCGTGAAACCGGTCGCGCTCCGTTCCTCGTCGCGACGCCAGATCTGCCGGAGCGGCGCCAATTCCTCATTCTCCAGCGGAGATTCCCTCCCGGCGGTACGAAAAATGACCCGAACGTCCTCGCTGCCGGTGCGATCGATGGCATTCCAGAGCGCGCGGATCTCCTCGGATGCCATCCAGTCCTGCGAGTCCAGCAGCACCACCGCATCGACCTCACGCGCCGGCAGGGCCTCCAGGAATTGCCGGAGATTGGCGTGCACCGGAATGATCAATCCCGCGCCGTCGCGCATGCGTTCGAACTGGCTGCGTTGCAGGTAAGGCGGCAAGCAGGCATCGCCCGGCCCGGGATAGCTGCGATGCAGGGCCTGCCATGCAAAGTAATTGGTCGCGTTGGGGTGGCCGTTGATCAAGCGCAGCAACCGCTCGTGAAGCACTTCGTTGAGCGGCGCATCAGCTCCGAGCAGCGCCCGCTGCTGGGGCGGAATGCCGAGGCTGAACAGCAACGCGGGAGTTCCCGTGATCAGTCGCGCCAGCGGCGAATGAAACAGGCGATGGAGGCGATCCAGCGCCTGAATGCGTTCGGGAGCATCCGCCTTCCCGTTCAGCAGAGCCGCCAGGTCGATCCGCGCCAATTTCGCCAGCAGGTGGGCAAGGCCGATGAAGCGGCCGAGCATACCGTGACGGTAGAATCCGTCGGTGAAATAGGCATGCCGCGGTCGCCCAAGGACGTTGCACTTGTCCCAGTAGGCGCGCGTCTCGGCGTCGAGCAAAGGTCGCAGCCGCTCTAGATAGAGGCCGGTGTTGGAGATCGAGGCGGCCTCGCCGAAGAACTGCCAGAATTCGGCGTAGCTGGAGAAGCCCCGAAGCCCGGCGAGCTTGAGGTTGAGCAGCGAGAGGTGCGCCTCGTTGAGGTCGACCGCGTACACCTGCGCCGGTCGCGCGGTGAGATAGGACAGCGCGTTGCATCCGCCGGATGAGATAGTGACGATGGTCGAGCCGACCGGCAACCGAAGCGCGGCGAGATCGGCTTCGGGGTCCTCCCAGATCTGGGTGTAGACCAGTCGGCGGAACCAGAACGCGAATAGCCGGTCCCAGACCGTCGCTTCGTCGAGACCCCTGCTGTTGCGGACCGCGTCGGCGATAAGCTGCGTATTCATCCATCCTCCGAATCAACAATCCGATGACGGTATCGCGGGCACGCTGCAGTTTTGCGACAGCAACGACGGCAAGGCCGCAGCTACCTGCGTACGCTGTCACACCCTTGTCGCGCGAACATCGCAAGGAGAAAACCATTGCAGGCAATGCGAGGTGTTTGGATGTCGGCTTATTCCCGGGATATCGGCGCAGATAGCTCATGGCCGGTCGAGGCAACCGTTCGCATGAACCGGATGTACCGCCGGCAGCGCCACATCTACGACGGCACGAGACGATATTACCTGCTCGGCAGGGACCGGCTGATCGCGGACTTACGGCCCAACGCCGGCGCGAACGTGCTGGAGATCGGCTGCGGAACCGGCAGAAACCTCGTGCACGCCGCCCGGCTCTATCCCCAGGCGAGATTTTTCGGCATCGATGTCTCGACGGAGATGTTGACGTCGGCGATATCGGCGATCTCACGGCGCGATTTGACCAGACAAATTCGCGTCGCCCACGGCGACGCAACCGCGTTCGATCCGCAGCCTTTGTTCGGCGTCACGGCATTCGATCACGTGATGATCTCCTACAGCCTGTCGATGATCCCGGACTGGCGCGGCGTTCTGGCGGCGGCCGCGAGCTGCCTCAGGCCGGGGGGATCCCTGCACATTGTCGACTTTGGCAATCAGGAGCGCTTGCCTGCCGTGACCCGTCCTCTGCTCCGACGCTGGCTCGCCATGTTCGACGTCACGCCGCGCGACGAACTCCAACGGGTGCTGTCAGCCACGGCTGATGCCGCCGGCGCCGATCTGAGGTTCGAACGGCCGTTCCGCGGCTATGCGCAATACGCCGTATTGGCGCTCCCCCCGGGGCCGACTCTGCCGTGAGCGCCTGGCTTGCATTGCTGGCGGCCGGATTGTTCGAGATAGCCTGGGCGTTCGGCCTGAAATATTCCGATGGCTTGACCCGGTTTTGGCCGACGGCCGCAACCCTGGTCGCGATCGGCCTCAGCTTCGGGCTGATGGCCGTCGCGCTCAAGTCGCTGCCGTTCGGCACGGCCTATGCGGTGTGGACGGGCATCGGTGCCACCGGCAGCATCCTCGTCGGAATGCTGATCTACAGCGAGCCGGCCGACCCGGTCCGGGTACTGTGCCTCACGCTGATCGTGGCCGGGATGGTCGGGCTCAAGCTCAACTCGCCGGTGTGAGAGACCGCTTCGCGCGCCAGCTCCGCCACCCTTCCACTGCGCCGAACAGAACGAGCGCCATTAGAAACGGAAGCAGGTGATACCAAACCCGGAATATCAATAGGGCCGCAATCAGCGGTTCCCTGTGCTCGCTACCGAGTCCGACCAGTATCGCTGCGTCGAATACACCGATGCCTGCAGGCGCATGACTGGCAAAGCCCAGCAACGTCGCCGCGATGAACACCGCGATCACGTGGAAGATCCCGATATCCATTCCGGCCGGAATCAGCACGTACATCGCCAGCGCGGCGGCGCCGAGATCGACGATCCCGATCCCGATCTGCAGCAGGACCATGGGCCCCGAAGGCAACCTGACCGGCCACCGGCTGGTGCCGAAGCGCCTCGGTGCAAGCCAGGTCCAAAGCAGGAATGCAAATACCCCGACAAGCAGCGCCGCCGCCAGCAGCCGATTGACCGCCGGCGGCAGAAAGTCGATCAGGCTGATGGCGCCGGGCTCGCCGAGCAGGCTCAGCGCGAGCGCCGTCAAATTACCCAGCCAGAATGTCAGCCCGGTCAGAAAGCTGATATTGGCGACGTCGAAAACGCCGAGGCCATGATGCGAATAGATGCGATAGCGGATCACCGGCGCAATCAACGCGACTGCGCCGACGCCGTGTGCAATCGGATAGCTGGTGAAACTCGCGAGAGCCGCGACCCGGTAGGTTACGTCGTCGCGCCTGATCGTACGCAGCGCCAGCAGATCGTACAGCGTCAGGCTGAGGTATGAGATCGCGACCAGCAGCAGCGCCAGCCCGACGAGGCCGGCACTCGTGCGCCGAACGGCCTCGAATACCTCAACGTAGTCGACGTTCTTGAGCGCATGGGTCAACGCGTATATCGCCGCCGCCGCGATGGCGACGCTGACGACGACACCCAGGCCCCGCAATCGAGCGCCGCCGAGGGTCCCTTGCGGCACAATGGCTTTCAGCGGGCGTGTCCATTCGGGCAACGACATCAATGATCGTGCGGCCTGATTCGGGGTGGTCGACACGATCCATTGGCATGTTGTCGTGACAGCCGCGTTACCGTCGCACCGCGACTCCGGAAAGCGCTGCAATCGAAATCAGGACGCGGCGGCCTGGCGTGCCACCTACCACAGCGACTGCCGCGCGCGTTCCGGCCAGGCCCGGTCATAGTCCTCGCCGCCAACGCGGTTGTCGCTCATTTCGGCGAGGATCTGGCCCGGGGTCGGCAAGCTTTTGGGATCAATCCGCTTGTCCGGATTCCAAAGGTCGGAGCGCACGATGGCGCGTGCACACTGAAAGTAGACCTCGTCCACCGTCATGACGATGACCGTACGCGGCGCCTTGCCGTCGATCCCGAACGACGCCAGCAAGCCAGCTTCCGCCGACAGCTGCGCGCGGCCGTTGACCCGCAGCGTACTGCCGGAGCCGGGAATCAGAAACAACAGCGCCACCCTGGGGTCGCGCACGATGTTGCGCAGCGAATCGACGCGGTTGTTGCCGCGGCGATCCGGCATCATCAGCGTCTTCTCGTCATGGACCCGGACAAAGCCGGGCAGATCGCCGCGCGGCGAGCAATCCAGTCCCTCCGGCCCGCACGTCGCCAGCGCCGCGAACGGCGATTTGTGGATCAGCATCCGATATGGCGGCGTTATCCGGTTCGCGACCTTGACGGTCGACGCCTCGTTCGGCTGCCCGTAGATCGCCTCCAGCTGTTCGATCGTTGCAATCATCGGCATCGCTCAAACACCCCTGATGACCAGCAATAGTTCACGCGCGTGATCCTCGGCGCGGCCGATATTCATGATCGTCACATCGGGCGCTGCGGCATCATCTACAGCGCGATTGAGCCGGTCCGCAACCCGTCCGTCGCTGCCACGCGCCCGCGTGGCAAGCCGCTCGGCAAGCATTTCGGGAGGCGCCGTGATCGAGACCACAGTGACACCAACGTAGGCATGGCGCATCGCCCCAACGACCGTGCGCGAGACGTTGGCGACAACGGTGCGTCCGGCGCGGATCTCGTCGGCGATCGTGCGGCGCAGTCCGTAGCAATGGCCATGCGCCTCCCAATGCATCGCAAATTCGCCTAGTGCCTGTGCCTGTCGAAAGGCATCAAGGTCCATTTGCTCATTGTCTTCGGACGGCGAGGCCGCCCGCGTCACCACGCGGCGCGGAAAGACGATACCACCATCATCGGCGCAGGCGGCCCGGGCCAGCCCGATCAGGGTATCCTTGCCGGCGCCGCTCGGGCCGACCACCAGCACGAGCCGGCCGGGGCCGATCTCCATGCCAGGCCAATCGCCGGATATCGTCGGCGCCCCGGTCACGCCACGCGATGTCCTTCGCGCCAGACGCTGCGCACCACCGGGACATCGCGGGCGACATGGACGCGGATCAAATCGGCGCGCTTGCCGGCCGCGATCTCGCCCCGGTCGGCAAGACCGACCGCTTCGGCTGGCGTCTTGGTGACGGTGCGGACCGCGGAGGCCAGATCGATGTCGGGCACGCGCTGCGGCAATTGCAGCGCCGCCATCAAGAGGCTCGAAGGGATGTAATCGGAGGACAGGATGTCCAGCAGTCCCTCGCGGGCGAGATCGACCGCGGCGATATTGCCGGAATGCGAGCCGCCGCGCACCACGTTGGGCGCCCCCATCAGGATGCCGATGCCGGCCTGGTGCAGACCGCGCGCGGCTTCCATGGTGGTCGGAAATTCCGCCACCGAAACGCGATCCCTGATGGCATCGGTGACATTTTCCTCGGTGGTGTCGTCGTGACTGGCGAGCGGGATCTCGTACTGATGCGCCAGCGCCACGATCTCCCGCATGTTGGTCGCAGCATAGGCCTTCTGATAGGCAAACCGCCGTTCGAACAGCGTGTCGAGTTCGGCGTCGGTCATGCCGGCGCCTTTGCCGCGGTAATAGTCGCGCAGCTTGCCTTCGTCGCGAAATTGGCGTTGTCCGGGCGTGTGATCCATCAGCGACATCAAGCGGATGTCCGGCCGCCCGATCAGTTCCTTGGCTTCCTCGACCACATCCGGCATCGGGATCTCGCAGCGCAGATGCAGGAAATGATCCGCGCGCAGCAAATTGGCGTCACGCGCCGCCGTGATCGCCCCGGCCAGCACGCCTGCCCTGCCGTCGACGTCCTCGGCGCCGTCTTCGCGCCAGACCCGCAACGAATCGAGCACCGTGGTGATGCCCGATGTCGCCAGCTGACCATCATAGGAGACGACGGCTGCGATCGGATCCCAGAACACCTTTGGCCGCGGCACATAATGCGCTTCCAGATGATCGGTGTGCAGCTCGATCAGGCCGGGCATGATCAGGTCGCCGCCGGCGTCCTCGCTGCCCGCCTGGGCGTTGCCCTCGCCGAACTCCGCGATACGGCCGTCGGCAAAGGCGACCCAGCCGCGCTCGATCACGCGGTCCGCCAGTACGATCCTGGCGTTGCCAATAACGGTTTCGGAACCGGTCGAATTCATGTCAATTGTCTTTCCTATGCCGCTGATGCAAACGACGTCACGTCGACGATCCGGTCGGCGATCAGATGGCGGATCTCGTCGTCATGGACGATGGCGACCATGGCCACATGGGCTCGCTTCTTCTGGTCGATCAGATCCACCACCACGGCGCGGTTAGCCGCATCGAGCGAGGCGGTCGGCTCGTCCAGCAGCAGGATCGGCAGCTCGGAGATGAAGCCGCGCGCGATATTAACGCGCTGCTGCTCGCCGCCGGAAAAGGTCGAAGGCGGCAGCGCCCACAGCCGTTCCGGAATGTTGAGACGGCGCAGCAACTGCCCTGCCCGCTCGCGCGCCTCGGCCCGCGCCGTTCCCGTCGCAATCAGCGGCTCGGCGACGACGTCGATGGTTGCCACCCGCGGCACCGCGCGCAGGAATTGGCTGACATAGCCGATGGTGTCGCGGCGCACGCCAAGCACCTGCCGCGGCTCGGCCCTGGCGAGATCGACCACGCCGCCCCGGTGGCGGATGCCGATGCGGCCGCCATCGCAGCGGTAATTGCCGAAGATCATCTTCAGGATCGAGGACTTGCCGGCGCCCGAGGGGCCGGACAGCACCACGCACTCGCCGGGCTCGACCCGAAACGAGACTCCGCGCACGACTGGAAGCTGCACGCCACCCTGCAAATGCATGGTGAAGGTCTTTTCGGCATTGCTGATATCGATCATCGCAGTCATTAATGCACGCTCATGCCGGTAGAATCGAGGAAACGAGCAACTGGGTATAGGGCTCACGGGGATCGTCAAGCACCTGATCGGTCAAGCCGGTCTCGATCACGCGACCGCCCTTCATCACCATCACCCGGTGCGACAGCAGCCGCGCGACGGCGAGATCATGGGTGACCACGATTGCCGCCAATCCGAGTTCGCTCACCAGATTGCGCATCAAATCGAGCAGCCGCGCCTGGACCGACACGTCGAGGCCGCCAGTCGGTTCATCCATGAAGACGAGCCGCGGCTCGGTCACCAGATTGCGCGCAATCTGCAGCCGTTGCCGCATGCCGCCGGAATAAGTCCGCGGCGCATCGTCGATGCGCGCGGTGTCGATCTCGACACGCTCGAGCCAGGATGACGCGGTGTCGCGGATGCGGCCGTAGTGATTCCAGCCTACCGCCATCAGCCGCTCGCCGACATTGGCGCCGGCCGATACCCCCATCCGCAGTCCCAGCGCCGGATCCTGGTGCACAAAGCCCCAGTCGGTGCGAAACAGGAACCGGCGCTCGGCTTCGCCCAGCGCCGCCAGATCGCGCATCACCCCGTCGCGCATCCGGTACGACACCCGCCCCGCACTGGGCGCGAGCTGCGCCGACAGCAGTTGCAGCAGCGTCGACTTGCCCGATCCGGATTCGCCGACGATCGCCAGCACCTCGCCGGGGTAAAGCGCAAAGGACACGTCACGGCAGGCGGCCAGCCGGCCATAGTCCTTGCCGAGGCCCTCGGCCATCAGCAACGGCCGGTCATTGTCCTGCCCGGCGATTTCAGCCTCAGCCATGCGCGCTCTCCTTGTGCGGCGGCGCGCTCTCGCTGCCGCGGCGCCCCTGGGCCTGGCGAGTCTCGCAATAATCGGTGTCCGAACAGACGAACATCCGGCCGCCCTCGTCGTCGGTGACGATTTCATCGAGATAGGAATCATCGGCCCCGCACAACGCGCAAGGCGCGTCGAAGCGGTAGCGCGTGAACGGGTGATCCTCGAAGTCGAGCGAGGTGACCTGCGTGTGGGGCGGAATCGCATAGATACGCTTTTCACGGCCGGCGCCGAACAGCTGCAGCGCCGGGCAATTGTCCATCTTCGGATTGTCGAATTTCGGCGTCGGTGACGGATCCATCACGTAACGGGCGTTGACCTTCACCGGATAGGCATAGGAGGTGGCGATGTGCCCGAAGCGGGCGATGTCCTCATAGAGCTTGACGTGCATCAGGCCGTATTCGCCGAGCGCGTGCATACGCCGGGTCTCGGTCTCGCGCGGCTCCAGGAAGCGCAGCGGTTCCGGGATCGGCACCTGATAGACCAGCACCTGTCCGCCATGCAGCGGCGCTTCGGGAATACGATGCCGGGTCTGGATCACGGTGGCCTCCGGCGTGGACGTCGTGGTGGCGACGCCGGCGGTCCGGGCGAAAAACTTGCGGATCGAAATCGCATTGGTGGTGTCGTCGGAGCCCTGGTCGATCACCTTCAGCACATCCTGGGGCCCGAGGATCGCCGCCGTCACCTGCACGCCACCGGTGCCCCACCCATAAGGCATCGGCATTTCCCGGCTGGCGAACGGCACCTGATAACCGGGGATCGCGATCGCCTTCAGGATGGCGCGGCGGATCATCCGCTTCGTTTGTTCGTCGAGATAGGCGAAGTTGTAGGCGGGCGCGTTCATTCCGCGGCCTCCTGCATCGGCGGCAACGCTTCCGCCTCGCCGAACTCCTCCCGAAGTTTGCGCAGCAGACCGAGTTCGGACTGGAAGTCGACATAATGCGGCAGCTTGAGATGCTCGACGAAACCGGTCGCCTGCACATTGTCGGAATGCGACATCACGAACTCCTCGTCCTGGGCCGGTGCGATAATTTCCTCGTCGAGTTCGCGGGCTCGCAGGCTCCTGTCCACCAGCGCCATCGACATGGTCTTGCGCTCGCTCTGTCCGAACGCCAGCCCGTAGCCGCGCGTGAAACACGGCGCCTCGGTGGCCGAGCCCTTGAACTGGTTGACCATCTGGCACTCCGTCAGCGTGACCGCGCCGAGCGGCACGGCGAAGCCGGCATCTTCGGCCATGAACTCCACCTCGACCTCGCCGAGGCGAATTTCGCCGGCAAACGGATGGTTCCGGCCATAGCCGCGCTGCGACGAGTAGCCGAGCGCGAGCAGAAAGCCCTCATCGGCACGCGCCAGATTCTGCAGCCGCAGGTCGCGATCGGCAGGGAAACTCAGGGGCTCACGGGTGAGATCGCCGACCGCCGAGCCGGCATCGGCCCGCAGCGAAGGCTCGATCAGGCCGTCGCGGCCGAGAATGTCGGTGACGCGCGGCATCACCGCCGGCGATGCCTCCCCGGTCGCTGGCGCCTCGGGCATCGATGCCCCCGCCAGTTCCGGATCGAGCAGGCGATGGGTGTAATCGAAGGTGGGCCCGAGAATCTGGCCTCCCGGAATATCCTTGAAGGTCGAGGAAATCCGGCGGCGCACCTGCATCTGCCCGGTATCGACCGGTTCGCTCGCGCCGAAGCGCGGCAAGGTGGCGCGGAAGGCGCGAACCAGGAAGATCGCCTCGATCATGTCGCCGCGCGCCTGCTTCAGCGCCAGCGCCGCAAGCTCGCGATCATAGAGCGAGCCCTCCGTCATGATCCGATCGACGCCGAGGCTGAGTTGTCCGGATATCTGATCGAGCGAGAGTTCGGGAACGCCGCGATCGCCGCGGCGCTCATGCGCCAGCAGGCGATGGGCGTTCTCGATGGCGCGTTCGCCTCCCTTGACGGCGACATACATGCTTCAATCTCCCTTCGCGGCGACCCGCGTGGTTCGCGGTATCGCGACAATGGCATCGTCGGCCACCAGGACGACATCGATACCACGCGGAAACAGCGCAGCGTTAATGGCCAGCCGTTCGAACAGGTCCACGGGCTGCAGCGCGGCCCGCAGGATGGCGGTGCCGTCGATGCCGGGGCCGCGCAGTTCGAAGGCGGTCCCCTGCGTCAGACTTTGCACCTGCAGGATCAACGTCGTCGAACGATCGGGATACTCGGCGCTGCCAAAGGCAAAACGGTCGAGAGCCGGGAGGGCTCGTGCGTCTGCGATGAGCGCAAAACTGCAGATCGCGGAATCCGCGATCACCGGTGCGCCGGTGTGGAACCTGAGCCATTTGCCGACGTCCGATGTCTCCGACATCTGCGGATCGAGCCAGAGCGGCGTATCGTGATCGAACAGCGTCATCGCAATCGCGGCGGTGCCGCACATCATGGCCGGCGGGGCACCGGTCACGCTCGCGATCTTGCGGACGCTGCCCGGGCGCGCCATTGCATCCATCACCGACCGAAAGATCGTTTGCGCGGACAAAACCTTGTCAGCGAAGCCCGCGGGCAGTTCGGCAACCGTCGTCATCGCTCAATCCTCACCGCGCACCAGCGTGTAGAAATCGACCCGCGTCGCCGCAGTCTCCTGCGCCTTGCGGTTGCGCTCGGAGATCATCGCCGCGCGTAACGGTGCGACCACGATTTCCTCCACGGCTCCCGCAAATTCATCCGACTGCACCAAAGCGTCGCACAGCGCGATCATCTGCGCCTTCTGCCTGTTGCGGCCGAGCACATAGCCAAACCCCACCTCGCCGGTCGAAAGCCGCACCGCGGCGCGCGAGACCGTGGCCTCGCCGAGATTGAACGGCGCACCGTCGCCGCCGATCCGGCCGCGCAGCATCACGAGGCCATTCTCCGGCTCGCGCAGGGTTTCGTAGGCCGGCGCCGCGACCGCGTCGAGACAACGGGCAATCTCCGCCGCATCGGAATTCGCCAGCACCGTCATAGCCGCCTTGCGTTGCGCCTGTTTGCCGTTTTCGCCCGCTGCGGTCATGCCAGCCTTGCCGGAATCAAGTTGTCTATGTTAATAGACAACTTGATAGCCAGGCGCCATGACTGTTTCGTGACAGCGGGATGATTTTTCCGATGCCCTTCCCCAACCTTCCCAAGCCATGACCATACAGGACGCGGCCTCCGGGGTGGCGCTGTGGCGGCAGGTCGCCGACGGCATCGAGCGCGGCATCGCCGATGGCAGCTTTGCCTCCGGCGAACGGCTGCCGGGCGAAATGGAAATCGCCGAGACCTATCGCGTCAACCGCCACACCGTGCGCCGGGCGCTGGCGGCCCTGGCCGAACGCGGCCTGGTGCGCGCCGAGCGCGGCAGCGGCACTTACGTCGAAGCGCCACGCATGGCCTATCCGCTGCGCCCGCGCACCCGGTTCTCCGAGATCGTCGGCGCCGGCGGCCGCGAGCCGCGCGGCCAGTTGATCGGCGCATCCGAAGAGCCCGCGACGCGCGAGCTGGCTCGCCAGTTAGGCGTGAAGACCGGCGCGCCGCTGATCCGGATCGAGGCGCTGCGGCTCGCCGACCGCACGCCGATCTGCGTCGGCACCACCTGGCTTGCTGCGGAGCGCTTCCCCGACGCCGGGCGGATCTATGAGCGCGTGCGCTCGACGACGAAGCTGCTGGCGCATTATGGTATCCGCGACTATCGCAGGGCCTCGACCCGCGTCGCAGCCGCCATTGTCGACGCCACCGACGCTATCCGGCTCGATCTTGCACTCGGACGCCCCGTTCTGGTGGTCGACAGCGTTGACGTCAATGCCGACGGCAAGCCGCTCCTGACGACGCACGCGCGCTTTGCCGCCGAGCGGATCGAGTTCGTGGTCGAGAACGGCTAGTCCGGCTCCGAAACCTTACGCGATTGCCCGCTGTCCGATGATCGCGAAACGGAGTTGCGACGACCCCCAGTCGATGATCGCTACCGTGATCAGTATCATGATGATCAGGAACGCAACATGGTCCCAGTTTTGCTGACCAATTTCATTCGAAAGGTAGAGACCGATTCCGCCAGCGCCGACGATACCAATAACGGTCGCGGAACGAGTGTTCGATTCGAAGTAGTAGAGCACCTGACTGAGGATGACCGGCAGCACCTGAGGAACGATGCCAAATCGAATCTGATGGAGCGCCGAGCCTCCCGTCGAAGTCACACCGTCAATTGGCTTGGTGTCGGCCGTCTCGATGGCCTCGGAAAACAGCTTGCCGAATGAGCCAATGTCGGACATCGCGACCGCCAGAATTCCGGCGAACGGTCCGAGCCCGACCACATTGATGAAGATCAGCGCCCAAATCAACGTGTCGACACCGCGTATCGAATCGAGAAACCGACGCGACAAGAAATGAACGGCTCGCTGCGCGACAACATTCTTGGCGGCAATGAAGGCGAGCGGGAATGCTATCACGGCCGCTAGCATCGTTCCAAGAAGAGCAATCGCCAGGGTCTCGGCGAGGCCCTTCAGATAGAGGTGAAGCAGGTTGCCCGGGGTCGGCGGAAACATCAGCCCGATGATGACGCCAAGTCGGCTTATTCCGGTTGCCAGCTTCTCGAACGAGAATCCCAGCCACATCATGCCGAACAGGAACAGCCCCACAAGCGCTGCAATAGTTGCGACGGTTTGTATTCGCTTCAGAGGCGACGGACTGAAAATGTCGGGATAGGCTTGCGTAAGCCGGGCCCTGTCAACTCCAGCGAGGGGGGAGGATTGCGACATCAACGATGTCCCTCAATGCCGAGAAGTCGATGGCGCAGCCGTTCGGTAAGCAGGTCGATGACGACCACCGTCGCGATGATCATCAGGAGAATTGCGCTGACGTCCGAGTAATAGAATTGCCGGATCGAGCTCAACAACTCCTTGCCGATTCCGCCGGCGCCGACGAAACCCATGACCGATGCGCCCCGCACGTTGATTTCGAATCGCAGGAGCGTGTAGCTTACAACGTTTGACAAGACCTGAGGTACCACTGCGAACCGAATTTGCTCCACCCAGCTCCCGCCTGTTGCGCGGACGCCCTCGACGGGATTCATGTCGATGTTTTCAACCACCTCGGCGAATTGCTTGCCAAGCGCTCCCACCGTGTGAATCGCGATAGCGAGCACACCGGGTACCGGGCCGAGGCCCAATGCGTAAACGAACAAGAGCGCGAAAACGATTTCCGGTACGGTGCGGCAAAACTCCAGCAAGCGGCGCACCAAGCCGCGCGCCAGCGCATTCTTCATCAGGTTTGCGCTCGCAAAGAAACAAAGCGCAAAGCCGATCGTTGCGCCGAGAAACGTTCCGACATAGGCAACAAGGAGCGTTTCGGCCAGAAGCCGGAGCCAGCCGTCCAAATTCCAGAACCACTCGGTAAAGTCGGCGCTGAAATGCGAAGGCCGCAACTTGGGCAGGATGTCGTAGAGATAGCTCCAAAATCTCGGAAGCCCTTCGGCAAATTTGCGCAGATCAACCTCACCGCCCCAAGCAGCGAGCGCGGCAGCCACGGCGACAGCAAGCGCGAAGACCACTGCACGACGGCGCTTTGCGGCCACAGCCGCGCCGTACTGGCCGAGGAGTGCAGCGGTCTGCTGGTCGGGAAGGCGGTGAAGATGACTCGTCAACGTTCGACTGGCTCGCATAAGCGATGGATAATGAGCAAACAAGTGGCGGCGGCGGCCTGCAATGGAGCGCCGCCGCCAATGAGTTTTCGCCTCAGGACGCCTTCTTCTTCCGTTGCTCGTCGAGCCAGAGATTCATTTTGACCGACTCTTGGTAGTCTTTCGCAGTTACCTCGACGAACCCGCGATCCTTGCCGTCGGACAGCTTGGCAAACGCCTCCTTGTCCTTTTGCGGTGCTTCAACGAAGGCTTTCGCAATCGCCTTCTTGAGATCGTCCGGCATGTCGTTCAGATAGGCAAAGGGCGACCCCGGCAGAAGCGGCGATTTCCATGCAATGCGGAAGTCTTCCTTTTTCATGAGCGACCCGTCCGGCCTTTTCACCATGCCCTTGTTGAGCATGCGCGTCAGGTTCGAATCATCCTCCGAGTTCCACCAGTTGACGGCGGCGTCAACCGTCCCGGCGGCCAGCGCGAGCACGGCATTCTCGTGACTTCCGGTGGTCTGACCGACCTTGAAGTACTTGTCGATCGGGAAGCCCTGCTGCGTCAGGAAGAAATTGGGCGCCTTGAATCCAGATGTGGATTCCACGTCGACAAAGCCGAGTTTGGTTCCTTTCAGATCTTCAATCGATTTGTAGGCACTGTCGGCCCGAACGTACATTACCGAGTAATAGCCGATTGAACCGTCGCTGTTCTGCGTCGTGACGAACGGCACAACATTACCGGCCGAGACGGTGTTCGCGCGCGCATACGAGCCGGGCCCATAGAATCCGATGTGAATTTGCTTGTTCTTTTGGCCTTCGATGACCGCCGTGTAGTCACTGGCAACCCGCAAAGTCACTTTTACGCCCAGTTCCTTGGAGAGATAATTGACGAACGGGGTAAAGCGATCCAGCGTCCCGGTTGCATTTTCGGCAGGAACGAGTGCGAAGACCAACTCAGGGTACTTGTCCTTCCAGGACTGGGCCAGGGCCGGGGTCGTCATTGCGAGACCGACCGTCAAGACGAGAAGGCTGCGGCGCGTTATCATCGATTTCTCCCTCTATGATTCTGAAAAACACTCGGCGGATTGAATGACAGTGAGATGACGCGAAGTTAGTTACCCTTGTGCTTTCGCTGTGCGTCCAGCCATAAGTTCATCTTGACCGATTCAACGTAGTCTTCCTTGGATACCCGGGCGAAATTCTCAACCTTACCGTCGGTCAGGGCATCGAACGCTGCCTTGTTCTTCTTCGGGGCATCAACAAATGCCTGAACAATAGCCGTCTTCAACTCTTCAGGCATATCGGCAAGAAGCGCGAAAGGAGAGCCCGGCAGCAATGGCGACTTCCAGATGATGCGAAAATCGGACGGCGTCATCGGAGCGCCGTCAGCCTTCTTCAGCATTCCCTTGGTGAGCATGCGCATCAAATTCGAGTCGTTTTCGCCATTCCACCAATTGACCGCCGCATCAACGGTCCCGCCCGCAAGTGCAAATATCGCGTTCTCGTGGCTGCCTGTTGGCTGCGCCAGCTTGAAGTGCTTCTCGATCGGGAAACCCTGGTCCGCCAGAAAGAACGTCGGCGCCTTGAAGCCCGATGTGGATTCCACATCCACGAGCCCTAACGTCTTTCCCTTTAGGTCGGCGATCGACTTGTACTCACTGTCGGCGCGCACATACATCACCGAATAATATCCGATCACGCCGCCGGAATTGCGCAACGTCGCAAAGGGGATGACGTTGCCGTTGGACACAGCGTTGGCCCGCGCATAGGAGCCGGGCCCGTACTGACCAATGTGGATCTGGCGGTTCTTCTGGCCCTCGATTACCGCGGTGTAGTCGTTGGCAACGCGCAGGGTCACCTTCACGCCGAGTTCTCGGGTCAAATAGTCGGCAAATGGTCCAACACGCGCCAAAACTCCCGTGGCATTTTCGGCAGGAACCAGAGCCATCACCAGTTCCGGATACTTTGTCTTCCACTCCTGCGCCGACGCGGCGGAGGCGGAGAACGCCAGCGCCGCGGCGCCGGCGAGAATGAGGCGGCGATTGATCATGACGTCCCCTGCGTTACTAAGCGTTGCCCGTGGCGCCCTACGGACGCGGATGCTCAGGCCGCGGCGGCGGTGCCGAGAGCCGGAATGGTGGAATCAACGGGCGCCTGGCTTGGAGCGACGCCCATCACCTCATCCGCCTCGAGATCGTAAAGCTCGCGCGCGATCCGATCGGTCAGCGCCGCGGGCGCGCCGTCGAATACGATCCGCCCCGACGCCATGCCGATCAGGCGGTCGCAGTAGCTGCGCGCCAGATCGAGCGAGTGCAGATTGCAGACCACCGTGATACCGAAGTGCTTGTTGATGCGCAGCAGCGCGTCCATCACGATCCGCGTGTTGCGAGGATCGAGCGAAGCGATCGGCTCGTCGGCGAGTATCATCGAGGGCTGCTGAACCAGTGCGCGCGCAATCGCGACGCGCTGCTGCTGGCCGCCCGAGAGCTGATCGGCGCGCTGCGCCGCAATCGAAGCCATATCGAATTGCTCGAGCGCCGACATCGCAATTGCCTTGTCGTGATCGGGCCACAGCTGCGCCAGCGAACGCCATGCCGGCACCGTTGCGAGCCTACCCATCAGCACGTTGGTCAGCACGTCGAGACGGCCGACCAGATTGAACTGCTGGAAAATCATCGCCGACCGCGCGCGCCATTGCCGCAGATCCCTGCCGCGCAGCGCGGTGACGTCGACGCCCTCGAACAGAATGCGTCCTTCGGACGGCTCGGCGAGGCGATTGATCATCCGCAGCAGCGTCGACTTGCCGGCCCCGGAACGGCCGATCACACCGACGAAGCCGCCGGGCGCAATCGAGAACGACGCATTGTCGACCGCCGCCTTCGTACCGAAACGGCACGTCAGACCTTCCACCACCAGCATGCAATGCTCCAATGCCCTTAGCTGGCACCAGCGCTAGCGCCTGAATTCAACAGTTGTGTGACAGTCGCGCCGCGGCGCACTCGCCATCCACAGCCATGCCGGCCGTCACTCGATCGTCATGACACTGTCATTAAGCCCATCGATGACGTGCGGGCTTCTCAATCAATCCGCTTCGCCCTTGGGAATCCCGCATGACCGGCAAAATGCTCTCGGTTGAACCGACGATTGATCCCACTGCGACACTGCACGAGACAAAGCTCGGCGCCTATTGCGAGGTCGGCGCCCGCACGATCCTGCATGAAGTGGCGATGGACGACTATTCGTATGTCGTGAACGATGCCCAGATCACCTACACGACGATCGGGAAATTCTGCTCGATCGCGGCAATGACGCGGATCAACCCGGGCAATCACCCCATGCAGCGGGCTTCGCAGGCCCACTTCACCTATCGCGCCAGCGCCTATTTCCCCGGCGAAAGCGACGATGCGGAATTCTTCGAATGGCGGCGCGGGCATCATGTCCATATCGGCCATGACGTCTGGATCGGGCACGGCGCCATCGTGCTGCCGGGCCGCAACGTCGGCACCGGCGCCGTGGTCGCCGCCGGTGCGATCGTGACCAAGGACGTGCCGGCCTACACCATCGTTGCCGGAAATCCGGCGCGGATCATCAAGCGGCGGTTTCCGGAAGATGTCACCAGCCGGCTGGCGGACCTCGCCTGGTGGGACTGGGACCATGAAACCCTGCGCCGCGCCCTGCCCGACTTCCGCAAACTGGCCGTCGAGGATTTTCTCGGGAAGTATGAGGCTGCGGCGATCTCCGGGCGTTCGCACGCGAGACAGCGAAGCGCCGCGTCATGACCAGTATATCGATCGAAGGCGGCCGGGCGCTGCTCGGCGGAAAGTTTGTCGATACCACGTTGCGGATCTCCGGGCGCGACATCACCGCTCTGGATTCGGCACCGCAACGAGGCACCTTCGGCATCGATGCCAGCGGCCTGAAGGTGCTGCCGGGCATCATCGACCTGCACGGCGATGCGTTCGAGCGCCAGATGATGCCGCGGCCCGGCGTCGACTTTCCCGTCGACGTGGCGCTGGCCGACAGCGACCGGCAGGCGATCGCAAGCGGCATCACGACCGTCTTTCATGCCGCGACCTGGTCCTGGGAGCCGGGCCTGCGCAGCGCTAACAACGCCCGACAGTTGCTCGAAGCCATCGAGGCGCTGAGGCCGCAACTCGCGGCGGACACCCGCTTCCACCTGCGCCACGAGACCTACAATCTCGATGCCGAAGCCGAGATCGGCCAATGGCTGTCCGGCGGCAGGATCGATCTGTTTGCGTTCAACGACCACATGGATTCGACGGTCGCCAACCTTGCCAAGCCGCAGAAGCGAAGCCGCATGGTCGAACGCACCGGCCTTTCGAGCGAGGCATTCGATTCGTTGGTCGAGCGCGTCGTTTCCCGCAGTCACGACGTCCCGGCGTCGATCTCGCGGCTGGCGAAGGCGGCGCGCGGCGCCGACGTCCGAATGCTGTCGCATGACGACGAGAGCCCGGCAATGCGCAGGGCATTTCGGTCCCAAGGCGTCAGCATCGCCGAATTTCCGGTCAACGAGGAAACCGCGCGCGAGGCGGCCGAAGCCGGCGACTTCATCGTGTTCGGCGCGCCCAATGTCGTGCGTGGGGGCAGCCATACCGGCTGGACCAAAGCCGCCGACATGGTCGCCAAAGGCTTATGCTCGGTGCTCGCCTCCGACTACTACTATCCGGCGCAGCTATTGGCCGCGTTCCGCCTCGCCGCCGACGGCGTGCTGCCGCTTGCCGACGCCTGGCACCTGATATCGGCGGGCCCGGCCAACGCCGCGGGCCTCACCGATCGCGGCGTTCTCGCGGAAGGCCGGCGCGCCGACATCATCCTCGTCGATGACGAGGCGCCGCTGCGACCGCGCATCGTCGGCGTCCTCGCTGCGGGCCGGGTGGTTCATCTCACGGAAGCCGACCGCTTGACCCGGTTCACGACCGTCCCGCGCAAGGCGGTTGCAGCCGCGTGAAGCGACTTTATTCTGCTGATATGGCCGACTTTCCCCGCTACGCGATCTACTATACCCCGGCGCCCGGCAGCGGCCTCGATCGCTTCGGCGCACAACTGCTCGGCTATGATGCCTACAGCGGCGAAGACCTGCCCTTTCCGGACGGCATCCTGCAGGAAGTACCGGATTGGCGCGAGATGACCGGCGATCCGCGAAAATACGGCTTTCACGCCACGCTGAAGGCGCCGCTGTCGCTGGCGCCCGGGAGGACCGAGGCCGAGCTTGTGGCCGCCTGTGCGGCCTTCGCCGCCACGCCCCGGGCGATTCCGGTCATCAGCCCGGTCGTCGGTTCGATCAGCGGCTTTATCGCGGTGATCCCGGCGGAGCCGTCACCGGAGCTGATCCGCCTCGCGGCCGATTGCGTCAGTGAATTCGATTCATTCCGTGCGCCGCTCACCGAAACGGACCGCACCCGGCGCAATCCTTCCCAATTGACATCGCGGCAGCGCGAACATCTCGATCGCTGGGGATATCCCTATGCGATGGAGGACTTCCGCTTCCACATGACGCTCACGGGCCGACTTGATGCCGCGCGGCGAGATCCGGTCCTGGCGATGCTGGCGGGCCGCTTTTCCGCGTGCCGACTGACGACGCTGCCAATCGACCGGATCGCCGTTTTTCGTCAGGAGAACGCCGCCTCCCGATTTCGGGTCGTCGGCCACTGGCAACTGCGCCCAAGGCACTCCTGACCGGACGAGACTCCTGCCGATGCCAAGCGTCGGCGGGAAGGCACTTCGAATATGAAGTTTTCATGAATGATCTAGCGCAATGAAACTGTCGCCAATGCCGGGCATATCCTCGCCACTGCTTTGGATTGACAAGCCATGAAATCTCAAATCATCGAACAGCTCGGACAAGCCGACATTCTGCTGCCCTCGCTCGTTGCGGAGGGATTGGCCGCCAACGATCGCGTCAAGGTTCGCATGAGCGCGCTTCAGGCGGCATCACACCACGCGCAGCAGCCCGACCGCCCGGCCACCGATTTGCATGTCGAATGTCACGCCGCCGGCATCGCGCCTGCGGCACTTGCGACACTGATTGGCGGCGCACATCTTGCTGGCGACGGCCGAATGGCTGCACCCAATCTCGCCAGGCTGATGAAGGAAATCCACGACGACGTGGCGGCGATGATCCGGGCCGTGAACGCCGGCAAGCCGTCCGAGGGCGAAACCATGGGTGCGCGGCTCGCGGCAATCCGCGCCGCCGGCACGCTCGAGGCGTCGAATGAAATCGAAATCGCGCGCATCGCCAAATTGACCGGCGTGGCGCAGGACGGCGCCGACAGCCTGCATCGGCTGGTGATGGACTTGCACAAGGCGCTCAACCGGCTGGCCGCGGGGTGCTCCGAGGAAATCCTGGCGGGCGCCCATGTCTTCGGCCTGCACCCCGAGGACCGTGCGCCTGTGGAAAGTTTCATGCAGGGGCTCAACGAAACCCGTACCCTGAAGTTCGAGCATCCTGGCCTCGATACCATGGCGACGCGGTCGGGCGGCCGATTGCTGATTCAGAACGATATCGGGACCACCGATGCCCATGTGGTGGTCATCGCGGTCAAGAAGAATGCAGTGACGGTGACCTATACCGACGTGCATCGGGCGCGCGCGAAGTTCTTCATCGCCCTTTTCGACAAATTCGAGGCGAAATGGAGTGGACTCGATCGCCATACCGCTGCCGGTCTCGGCGACGACAACGCCTTCTATCTCGTCACCGGGCAGTATCAGGCCGACAGCGCCGCGGATCGCAATGCCTTCCTGACCGCCCTCGGCGCGGCACTGGTGTTCCTGATCGACTGGAACAAGGCGCGCAAGCTCCTGCGCAACTGGGTGGCAAAGGAAGATGCGGCCCGTATTCTCGAATGGGCCGCCCGGCAACGATTCGGTCACCGCGCCTTCCTCGAGCTCGGCGGCAATGAATTGCTCGGCGCCGCGGTGCGCAATGCAGCACCGGCGCGAATCGGCTTCGGCGAGCGCCTGGATCAGGCGCTCGGACGCAACGCCGCGGTCGATTTCCTCAAGACCGCAATGCGCGTTTCGAGCGAGGCGCTTGGCGCGGGGCAATCGGTCCGGCTGGTGCGCGACCAGATTGAGGCGGATCTGGTCAGGCATCTGGAACGCGTCGACAGCACCCTGCTCACCACCGTCCTCCGCCAGGTGGGGTTGGCGCACGACGTGGCCGCCGCCATCGCTCACCACATTGCTGCGCTGCAGGCCGGCCGCCCGGCCGACGGCACTCTGCTCGCGGCCCGTACCGGCCTCATCGAGCGCAAAGCCGACCGCATCGCAATCGAAGCCCGCGAGGAAGCGACCCGTCTCAATGCCGGCCCCATCATTGAACAATTGGTGGACCGCGTCGAGGAAGCCGTCGATGAGCTGGAACAGGCTGCGTTCATCGCCTCGCTGGCGCCGGCCGGGATCGATCCGCCGTTACTTCAGGCACTTGCCGCGTTGTGCGCCGTCGCTACGACGGCGACGGAAGCCGCAGCTTCGGGGCTTGCCGCCGCTATCGAAGTCCCGGAAGGCCGCCGTGCCGACTCCGAAGACGCGCTGGCCGCCGTCGTCCGTCTGATCGATGCCGAGCACGCCGCAGATTCACGGGAACGCGACGTCACTACGCAGGTGTTCGCCGGCGGCTACGACGTCGCGACGTCGCTCTCGGTTCTCGAGCTTGCCCGCGCGATCGAACGCGCCACCGACCGGCTCGCAGGATTCGGGCATCTGCTGCGCCGGCACGTCATGATCGATCTGTCAGCCTAGGAAGGGCCAGCCTATGCATATCGTGCGTATCGGCGGTGTATCGACCGAGCAACATTCCGCCGACGCGATCGGCGCCAAGGCCGCCAACCTGGCGCGGATGGCGGCCCTCGGTCTGCCGGTACCGCCGGCCTTCGTGCTCCCGGTCAAGCTCTGCACTGCGATCATCGATGGGGATGCGCATGCCGAGCGCCACCTGCGCGACGGACTGAAGGGAGGCATCGAGTTCCTGGAGAGCGCGACCGGAAAACGCTTCGGCGACGTCAGTCAGCCACTGCTGGTATCGGTGCGGTCGGGAGCCGCGCGATCGATGCCGGGCATGCTGGACACCGTACTCGACGTCGGTTGCACATCGACCGCCGTGCAAGGTCTGATCCGGTCCAGCGGTCGGCCGCGGCTGGCATGGGATTGCCGACGGCGCTTTCTCGAGAGCTACACCGAAACGGTGCTGGGCCTCGATCCCGGACCGTTCGCAGCGCGCCTTGCGGAACTCATCGCCAGCGAGGGCGTCACTGACGACCGTGAGCTCGATAGCGAGGCGCTCGAACGTCTCGCCGGGGACCAACTGGCGCTGATCGAGGATCGCGACGACGACTGGCTGGAGGACGCGACGGCGCAACTCGACAGCGCGGCGAGGGCCGTATACCGGTCCTGGACGAGCGAGCGGGCGCAGGCCTATCGCCGTCTCCAGAAACTCGACGATCTCCGCGGCACCGCGGTCACGGTTCAGGCCATGGTATTCGGCAATGGCGGGCTTTCATCGGGGGCCGGCGTCGCGTTCTCGCGGGATCCTTCAACCGGCCAACCGCAGCCCATGATCGACCTCGTGCTCGATGCCCAGGGTGAAGACGTCGTTTCGGGGCGCCGGACGCCCGACACGGAAGAGACCTTCGCCCGCGCGATGCCGACGATCGCGGCCGAGCTCAAGGATATTCTCAAGCGCCTCGAACGCGAGTTCGGCGACGTCCAGGATGTCGAGTTCACGATCGAGGACGGCAAATTGTGGATTCTCCAGACGCGTTCCGCGAAGCGGACGCCGCGTGCGGCGATCCGGATCGCCATCGACCTCGTGAACGAGAGACTGATGACGCGGTCCGAAGCGCTGCAGCGGCTCGACGGCATCGATCTCGCCGCCCTCGTCCAGGTTTCGCTGGCATCGGCAGACGATCCCGTCACAGCCGGAATCGGCGCCTCAGGCGGCATCGCGGTGGGACGCGCGGCGTTCTGCTCCGAAAGCGCCCAACGCCTGGCCGCCGCAGGTGACCCGGTGATTTTGATGCGACCCGATACCAGCACCGCCGACGTCGCGGGCTTTGCCGTGGCGGCAGGCATTGTGACATCGGTAGGCGCCCGCACCGCGCATGCAGCGCTGGTCGCGCGCCAGATGGGGAAGCCCTGCGTCGTTGGATGCAGCGGCATGACGATTGACGGCGCGGCCGACCGCGCGCAGCTTGCAGGCACGACGATATCGGGAAGCGACTGGATCACCATCGACGGCGACAGTGGCAAGCTCTATCTGGGCCGACGCGAGACGATCGCGACGCGGCCCGAGGCAGAGCTTGCTGAAATAGCGGGCTGGCGATCCCGCACTGGTGACGACCATCTTCGGAAGTCAAAGGCGGGCCCGCCTCGGACCAGGCGGAAAGAGATGCAGGCCGGTCAATAGAAAGCCCGTTCCGGGAGAGTTGCGTCATAGCGAGCAAGCGATTGGCTGTACCCGCCGTGGGGCTGCGCCAATCGGCTCAAAACTGAGCCAGGGTTCGGGCCGGCCGCGCGTCCGGCCGCGGCTCGATATCGACAGACCACAGGTCCCGATCGTCGACGTCCTTCAAGGTCACCGTCATGACCTCCGACCGGCCGTCGATATCGACGCGGCCGAAGAACTGCAGTCCGAAACACGGCGCGAGGTTCTCGCCCTGCTCTGCGCTGCAGCCCTTTTGAAACGCCGCCACCGGACCGAATGTATTATCCAGCTGGCCGGGCGCCCAGGTCCCGGCATGCAGCGGGCCGGAGACGAATTCCCAGAACGGCTCGAAATCCTGGAATACCGCGCGGTTCGGATCGTAACGGTGCGCGGCCGTATAGTGCATATCGGCGGTCAGCCACACCGTATTCCTGATGCCGGCGCGCTTCATGAACGACAACAGATCGGCAATTTCGTTTTCGCGCCGCTCCGGCGGGCCATCGCCAAGTGCAATCGCATCTTCGCTGATCAACCCGATCGGCAGGTCTGCGGCGATGACCTTCCAGGTCGCATTCGAGGCCGCGAGCTCGCGCTTCAGCCAGGCCAGCTGGACCGCTCCGAGGACGCAGGTGTCGCTGCGGTCGTCGCGCTTGTTCCATGTCGAATCGCGGTAGCTGCGCATGTCGATCAGGAAGGCGTCGAGCAGCGGCCCGTATCCGATCCGGCGATAGAGCCGGCCCGCCTGTGTCGGCACCTTGCGGATCGGCATAAATTCGTGAAAGGCGCGGGCCGCCCGAGCCACCAGTTTCGACGTGCCGTCCTCGGCATATCCGGTATCATCGGTGGTTCCGAGCGGCGACCAGTCATTGGTCACTTCATGATCGTCCCACTGCGCGAGCATCGGCACCTGTGCGTTGAAAGCGCGCAAATTCACATCGAGCAGGTTGTATTTGTAGTTGCCGCGAAACTGCGCGAGGCTGTGCGCGACAACGGATTTCTCTTCCGTGACGATGTTCCGCCAGATGTTGCCGTCCGGCATTTTCAGTTCGGACGGGATCGGACAATCGGCGTAGATGTGATCGCCGGAATGAATGAAGAAGTCCGGGCGGTTTTCGAGCATGGTCCGGTAAGTCCGCATGCCGCCGCGGGAGGGATCGATGCCCCAGCCCTGGCCCGCGGTATCGCCCGACCAGACGAACGAGATCGAGCGGCGCTCAACGGGCGCCGTGCGGAAATGCCCGGTCTGCGCTTCGCCCGCGATCCCGGTCTCAGTGATATCTTCGAAGCGCACCCGATAGAAGATGTCATGCCCGGGCGGCAGGCCCTCGATCAGCAGTTTTGAAGTAAAGTCGGAATCCGGCAACGCTTCCGACGATGCGACGCCAATGATGGTCCTGAAACTTTCATCAGTGGAGCACTCCACCAGCATGCGCGCCGGCCGATCGGCTCTCGCCCATATGACAGCGGAATCGGCTGCGACATCACCCGATGCAATTCCGCCTGCAATCCGCGGGCGATCCGCGGCGCGGCTCAGATAGGGAATCGCGAGGCCTCCCATCCCCGCCAGCGCGACCGTCGATGCTGAACGGACCAGCAACTGCCGTCTGGTCAGAAAGTGTTTCGCGCGTATTGCAAAAGTCATCCCCGGCGCCCTCGTCGAATCGCGACGAAGGGTGCCCGCTCAACTTGACTCTGGGCCGAAGGTTTTGCGACAGGCCGATGACCCCTATGGCAGCAGGCTGCGAGAGTGAAAGAACAATTCCACGAGCTTTCCCTTCGCGCCGATCAGCGAGAAAATATACTCGGGCAGTTCAACGTCCATTTCCGTCACCACGACTTTCGCGATCCGATCGATGCGGCTTGACCCGTGCTCCCAGATAAACCCGATGCCGAGCTGGTTCGCCACCGCCTCCAGCATGCCTTCCCTTGTATTGACGACGATCGCGGGCTCGGGCCGCAGTCCTGCTGCACGGAAAGCCTTGTCTACGACGCCTTGGGTTGAGGAATTTCCGGTGCGGAACACCAGAGGGTATTGCATCAATTCGGCGATCGACACCTGGCACCGATTTAGCGGATGCCCGGGATGGCAAATCGCGACGACCCGCTGGCTGAGGCAAACCTCCGATCGAAAGCGGCGATCCTGGGGTACTTCGGGGAGTACTGCGACGTCGACGCGCCGGTCGATAACGGCGGCCACGATGTCCGACCAGTTACCGATTTCAACGCGAATCTGGATTTTCGGATAGACCCCCTTGAACGAGGAAATGAGCGCCATTCCCGGCATCGAGTTACCGAGCCCGACGCGCAGTTCACCTCCCGCCAATTCCTCACGCTGCTCGAGGATCGCGACCGCATCGGCTTCCATCGCTTGGATTCGGTTGGTCGCCGCATAGAGCTGACGGCAAAGCGGGGTTGCCACCAGGCTATGGCCATGCCGATCAAAAAGCCTGACATCGAACTCGGACTCGAGTTCGCGAACCAACTGCGCGATCGAAGGCTGCGAGACGCCGAGACGTCTTGCCGCAGCCGAAAAATTACCGGCTTCAAAGACCGCATTGACGGCACGCACGCGCGAAGACGTCAAAGCCATTTCAATTCAAGCCTCCAGCACCGATCGCCTCCCATGGTGCTCGGGAATGAGCCAGAGGGAAAGGTTGGGTTGAAGATAAGGAAATCCTTTGACTGTTATGTGACTGTCAAGCGCCTCCCCTAATCATCGCCCATTGCTGCATTGCAGTTGGGGCACCGACGAAATGGCGAAGATCGAACTTAGAGAAATCCGCAAGACATTCGACTCGACGGAAATTCTGAAGGGCATCGATCTTGCGATCGAGGACGGCGAGTTCATCGCGCTGATCGGTCCCTCCGGCTGCGGCAAGTCGACATTGCTGCGCGTCATCGCCGGTCTGGAGCCCCAGAGCTCCGGTGAGGTACGTATTGAAGGCGTTCAGGTCGACGGTATCAGGCCCAGCGCCCGCAACCTCGCGATGGTGTTTCAGTCCTACGCGCTGTATCCGCACCTGACCGTGTTCGACAATATTGCCGTGCCGCTGCGGATGCGACGCCATTCCGCGCTGGCGCGCACGCCCCTGGTCGGCCGACTCCATCCCGGCCGCGCCCGCACCGAACGCAGCATCCGGGAAGAGGTCGAACGCGTGGCCGCCCAACTCGAACTTTCGGGGCTGCTCAAGCGCAAGCCGGGACAACTGTCCGGCGGCCAGCGGCAGCGTGTCGCCGTGGGCCGCGCCATCGTACGCCAGCCGGTCGGCTTTCTGTTCGACGAGCCGCTGTCGAACCTGGACGCCAAACTCCGGGTGCATATGCGCACGGAGCTCGCGCAACTGCACCGCCAACTGAAGGCCACCTTCGTCTACGTCACCCATGACCAGGCCGAAGCGATGACGATGTCGAGCCGCATCGCGGTCATGATCGGGGGCCACATCGTTCAGATCGGAACGCCGGCCGAAGTCTACGAAAATCCCCAGGATATCCGGGTCGCGGAATTCGTCGGCAGCCCCAAGATCAACGCCCTGCCCGGTGTCGTCCGCGACGACGGCGGCCTGGAGGTACTGGGACGGCCGCTTGGCCTGAGCACCCCGGCCGCGGCGGGCCGCTGCTCGGTCTGCGTGCGCCCGGAGCGCATGGAGCTCGGCGCCGGCCCGGGCGCCATTACCGGCACCGTCGTGCATCTGGAAAACCTCGGCGCGGAGGCATTCGTTCACGTCCGGGTCGATCGCATCGACCTGCCCTTGCTCGCGCGGGTCAGCCCCGACCGGCCGCTGCCGGCGATCGGAAGCGCGATCCACCTCGGCTTTTCCGCCAGCGCCGTCAGGGTATTCGACACCGCCGGCAAGCGCATCGAGGTCGCGGCGCCGGTTCGCAGCGGGCGCGTGCGGGAGAAGGCCCTTGGCTGATACCCTCATCACGACAGCGATTCCGGCCGGCCGCCGAGCGGTCGCAACGATGCAGCCAAGGACGCAAGGCCAAAACCGCTCGCGGCCTGCGCTGGCGATGGCGGCACCCGCCTTCGTCCTGATGTGCCTGCTGCTGCTCGGGCCGCTGCTCGGCGTCATCGCGCTGTCGTTCACCGACTACCAGCTCGGAAGCCCGCAATTCTCCTGGATCGGCCTCGCGAACTATCAGGAGATGTTTGCCGACAGGGTGTTCTGGATCTCGCTGCGCAACACACTGACCTATGTCGCGATCGTGGTGCCCGCAGCAGTGGCGCTGGGACTCGGCGTGGCGCTCTTGATCGAGAGCGGCAGCAGCTTGAGGGCGTGGTATCGCACCATCTACTTCCTGCCGGTGATGGCAACGCTGATTGCGATGTCGATCGTCTGGGAATTCATGCTGCATCCGCAGTTCGGCCTGGTCAACGGACTGCTGCACGGCATGGGGCTCGAGGGTCACAGCTGGCTGCAGGACCGCCGCACCGCACTCTATGCGCTCTGCGTGATCGGCATCTGGCAGGCGCTCGGATTCAACATGGTGCTGTTTCTCGCCGGCCTGGTGTCGATCCCCAAGCAGCTCTACGACGCCGCCGAAATCGACGGCGCACACGGCGCCTGGGCGCGGTTCCGGCTGGTGACCTGGCCGATGCTGGGACCGACCACGGTGTTCGTTCTGGTTATCACCGGTATCCGTTCGTTTCAGGTGTTCGACACCGTCCATGTCCTGACCAAGGGCGGACCGTCGAAATCATCCGAAGTCCTGATCCACACCATGTATGTCGAGAGCTTCGAGTTCTTCCGTTCGGGCTATGGCGCGGCACTGACCGTGGTATTTCTAATTTTCGTGCTGCTGCTGACGCTGGTCAAGTCGACACTGGCGAACCGCGGAGTACATTACACATGACGCCGCGCCGCCACACCGTCGCCTGGTCCGCCGTCCGGCATGTACTGCTGCTATGCGGCGCCGCGTTCATCCTGCTGCCGTTCCTCTGGATGATTTCGACGGCGTCGAAGCCGCAGACCGAGATCTTCACCACCAATATCCACTTCATCCCGCACAGCTTCGCGCTATGGGACAATTTCGCCGTGGCCTTCGGCAAGGCCAATCTGTGGCGGTTCCTGATCAACGGCGTCGTGGTCACGGTATCGATCTTCACCCTGCAGGTGCTGATCGCCCTGCCCGCCGCCTATGCGCTGGCCAAGCTGCGGTTCGCCGGCCGTGAAGTGTTGTTCGCACTGGTGCTGTTCTGCATCCTGATTCCGCCCCAGGCGACCGCGATCCCGGTGTTCCTGCTGTTTCACAAGCTCGGAATCCTGGACAGCTATGCGGCGCTGATCGTGCCGTTCACGATCTCGGCGTTCGGGATATTCCTGATGCGGCAATTCTTCAAGACCGTGCCGGACGACCTGATCGAGGCTGCGCGCATGGACGGCATCTCCGAATTCGGCATCGTCTGGCGCGTGATGCTGCCGACCGCGATTCCGGCGCTGACTGCCTTCGGCATCTTCTCGGTGGTCGCACACTGGAACGACTATTTCTGGCCGCTGATCGTGCTCAACAGCGAACACTTGCGCACGCCGCCGCTCGGCGTCGCCAGCTTCCGTAACGAGGAGGCCGGCACCAATTACGGCCCGCTGATGGCGGCCGCCATCGTCATCATCGCGCCGCTGGTCGTCGCGTTCCTGCTTGCCCAACGCCGGTTCATCGAGGGCATCACGCTGACCGGCATCAAATAGACCTCAGGTGCAATCGCAACGAAGGAGATATCGATGTTGAAGAGAATGACAGCCGCCGCACTGGCGGTGCTTGCCGGCGTCGCCGGCGCACACGCCCAGAGCCAGACCGAAGTGGTGCTGCAGTATCCCTACCCGGAACTGTTCACCGAGACCCACAAGAAGATCGCGGAAGAGTTCGCCAAGGTCAGGCCGGACATCAAGGTGACGCTGCGCGCACCTTATGAATCCTACGAGGACGGCACCCAGCGCGTGCTGCGCGAGGCCGTCACCAGCCAGATGCCCGACGTCAGCTTCCAGGGCCTCAACCGTATCCGCGTGCTGGTCGACAAGAGCATTCCCGCTCCGCTCGACGGCTACATCGCCGCCGAAAAGGACTTCGACAAGCAGGGCTTCCACCAGGCCATGTTCGACATCGGCACCTCCAGCGGCAAGGTTTACGCGCTGCCGTTCGCGATCTCGCTGCCGATCGTCTATGTCAATCTCGATCTCGCCACGAAGGCCGGCGCCGATCCGGCAAACCTGCCGACGACGTGGGACGGCATCATCGATCTGGCCAGGAAGATCAAGGCCAGCGCGCCCGACGTCAACGGCATCACCTATTCCTGGGACATCACCGGCAACTGGCTGTGGCAGGCGCCGGTGTTCGCCCGCGGCGGCTCGATGCTGAACGCCGATGAGACCAAGGTGGCGTTCAACGGCCCGGAAGGCCAGTTCGCTATCCGGACGCTGGCGCGCCTCGTCAGCGATGGCGGCATGCCCAACCTCGATCAGCCCGCGATGCGCGCGGCGTTCGCCGCCGGCAAGACCGGCATCCACGTCACCTCGACCTCGGACCTGAACAAGGTGACGCAGATGATCGGCGACAAGTTCAAGCTGAAGACGCATACCTTCCCCGACGTCGTGAGCCCGAATGGCCGTCTGCCGGCCGGCGGCAACGTGGTCATGATCCTCGCCAAGGACAAGGCCAAGCGCGACGCGTCGTGGGAGGTGGTAAAATTCTGGACCGGCCCGAAGGGCGCGGCGATCATGGCCCAAACTACCGGTTATATGCCGCCCAACAAGGTCACCAACGAAGTCTATCTGAAGGACTTCTACGTCAAGAACCCGAACAACTACACCGCGGTCAAGCAGCTGCCGCTCCTGACCAAGTGGTACGCATTCCCGGGCGACAACGGCCTGAAGATTACCGACGTCATCAAGGACCACCTCAACACCATCGTGAGCGGCACGCGCACCAAGGAGCCCGATGCCGTGCTCGCTGACATGGCCGCCGACGTGCAGAAACTGCTGCCGCGATCGGTCGGCTCGGCCCGCTGATCTGCGCAACCGGGCACTCGCCCGCCTTGACCCAATGCAGCGGGGCGCCACGGCGCCCCGCTGTCGATCGCAGCGAGGTTCACCATGAAGCTCATCCATCTAAGCGACATCCATCTGACCGCCCCCGGAAGCACCATCGGCGGCCGCGACCCCCGCCATAATTTCGAGCGGGCGCTCCGACATGTCCTTGCGGACCACAGCGACGCCGAGCTGATGGTGATAACCGGCGATCTCTCCGACTGGGGCGACCGGGCGGACTACGAGTGGTTGCGAAGCCGGCTGGACGGCTTTCCGCTTCCGGTCCGGCTCTGCATCGGCAATCACGACAACCGCACGGACTTCCTCGGCGTTTTTCCGGAATATGCCGAGTCCGATGGCTTTGCGCAGGGATTTCAAGATACCGCCGCCGGCCGCTGCCTGTTTCTCGATACCACCGAACCCCAAACCCATGCCGGCCGCTATTGCCCGCCGCGGCAGGACTGGCTGGAGCAGCGGCTGTCCGAACATGACGGGCCGTTTCTGCTGTTCATGCATCACAATCCGATGCCGACCCACCTCGGCCCGATGGACCAGATCCGGCTCCTCGACGACGCGGCGTTCCGCCGGATCGTCGGACGGCACCGCGACAAGATCCGGCATATCTTCTTCGGTCATTGCCATCTGCCGCTGGGCGGCTCGGTAGCCGGCGTGCCCGCCAGCTCGCTGCGCGGCACCAACCACGCGAGCTATCCCCTGTTTTCGGAGAAGCTGATGCTGAGCGCGTCCGATCTGCCGGAAGCCTATGGCGTCGCGTTCGTCGGCCCCGACTATGTCACCGTGCACATGGTCGAGTTCGGCTATCAGGGTGCGATCCGGACCGAGGGATCGCCGGATTTTGCAATGTGGAACCGGGAGACCATGCAGCGATGAAATTTGTCATTCTCACCGATACGCATTTCGTGCCGCGCGGCAGGAAACTGTACGGGCTCGATCCGGCACAACGCCTCGCGGTCGCGGTCGAGAAGATCAACACGACCCACAAGGACATTTCCTTCGTCATCGTGTCCGGCGATCTCGCACATTGGGGCGAACAGGCGGCCTATGCCAGTCTCGCCGGCGTGCTCGCAGGGCTCGACGCCCCCACCATCCTGATGATGGGAAACCACGACAAACGCGCTGCTTTCCGGGCCGAGTTTCCGGGCGCCGATCGCGATGCCGACGGCTTCGTGCAGGCCGTGCATATCTTCGACGCCGCGACTGTCGTCACGCTGGATACGCTGAACGAGGATACGCCGGATCATGCCGGTATCTTGTGCGAAGCGCGGCTGCATTTTCTGGCCGAGGCGCTCGGCTCCGCACCTACCGACCGGCCGCTACTGCTGTTCCAGCACCATCCGCCATTCGACAGCGGCCTGCGCTATATGGACACCATCAAGCTCGCCAATGGCGAGGCCGAATGGGACCTCATCGCCCGCACGCGCAAGCCCGACCATATGTTCATGGGCCATCTGCACCGACCGATCGCCGGAACCTGGCGCGGCATACCCTTCCACATCCAGCGTGCACTGACCCATCAGGTCGCGTTTGATTTCGAGACCGAGGGCCACATCCCGGGAACGCATGAGGCGCCGGACTACGCCCTCGTCAACGTGGACGGTGGAAACATCGTCATCCACCAGTGCTCGTTTCTTTACGATGGTCCGGCGTTTTCGCTGCACGACCGCGAGGCGCAGATGTCGCAGTCGCCCGGCGAACTGGCTAAGGTCACTGCCTAGGACATTCCACAAACGCTCGTGGTGCGAGCCACGGTTCGCGCCTCTGCGACGTGCCGGTGCGGTGCCGACCTTCAATTAACAGCTAAAGCGCCCTGAAAACCTGCAGCGCCAACCACTTGAAGAAACGAAGCTATTTGGTCGGGGCAGCTGGATTCGAACCAACGACCTGCAGTACCCAAAACTGCCGCGCTACCAGGCTGCGCTATACCCCGAATGCTTGGGAAACCAAGTCGTTACACGCTTCAGGCGCTGCCAGCAAGGCGGCTTGCGGCGGGCCCTCAGCGCCGATTGAACAGCGGATGGGCGACCTTATCGCCGGGCGCGATGCCGTATTTTTGCGCCGTGCCGGCGATCACCTCCAGCACCCCCTTGGCGAGCCCGCCCGACGAGATGATCTTGGTGGATTCCGGCTCGGTGTTCTCGGCAATGCGCAGGATCCGGCCGTCGGCGCGAATGAAGATCATGTCGAGCGGGATGTAGGTGTTCTTCATCCACATCGATATCTGCTGCTCCGGCGAGAAGTCGAACAGCATCCCCTTCCCGTCCGGCAATTCCCTGCGGTACATCAGGCCGGTTTGCTTCTCCTCGTCGGTCGTCGCCATCTCGACCGAGAACACATGCACGCCGCTCTTGGTGACGATCTCTAGCGGCTGGATGCTCGCCGCATGGGCGCCGAAACCGGCCAGAGCGCAAAACGCGAGCGCCGCGGCCAAAGGCCAGAGCCATGCGCCGGCGCGACGCCAGGCAACGCTTGAATCAGAACTCATCGAAAACGCTCACCGAAAGCCCAAGAGGAACTTCAAGAGGAACTTCAAGAGCGAATCCTAGCCCAGGGATCGTGGCAAATACCAGACCTTCGGAACCGCGCGCGCCGGCATTTTCGATTACCGGCTAACGCTTCCGTGAAGTGGCGTGCGGTCAGTGGGAAGAGAGCCCGGGCGAGCCGGTTTCCGGCTGGATTTCGGCGGCCATCATGCCCTTGGATCCGGGCCCAAACCGCACCAGCACGTACTGGCCGGGGCGCAGCTCGGTCATCCCGAAGCGACGCAGGGTTTCCATGTGCACGAAGATGTCCGGTGTACCCTCGCCGCAGGTCAGGAAGCCGAATCCGCGCAGCCGGTTGAACCATTTGACCTGCGCCCGCTCCAATCCGCTGGTCGGGGTGACGCTGACATGGGTCCGCGGCGGCAGCATCTGCGCCGGGTGGATCGCGGTGGACTCATCCATCGAGAGAATCCGGAACGCCTGATAGCCTTTTTGGCGCTGCACGCATTCGCAGACGATCCGGGCGCCCTCATAGGCGGTCTGAAAGCCGTCGCGCCTGAGCACAGTAACGTGCAGAAGCACATCCGGCCAGCCATTGTCGGGCACGATGAAGCCGTAGCCCTTTGAGGCATCGAACCATTTGATGACGCCGGAGATTTCGACCAGATTGGCGGCGGCATCGCCGAGCCCCGACAGGGCGTCCACCGCCGGGTCGCGCCCGGTATTGGCTGCAAACTCGCCAGGCCCAAGACGATCCAATCCTGTCCCGGCTGACGCCGGTCCCCCGAACTTCTTGGACTCAAAACCGTCCGACCCCATGACCCCGGACCCCACCCATCATCGACGACCTCGTCACCGCTGCGACGCCGCCGGAACACGCGCCCATCAATGACAATTCATGATGACGCCACGCGAATCTCTCGAATCAAAAGATAACACTCCCGCTTGCGGCGCATAGATAAAAAACAAATCCATGTGGAACTATGAACAGCCTTGCGCGACTGCGAATCAAACGGGCATCAATTGCCCACGAATGGCCCCAGCGTCTCCCCGATGTCGTGCCTGATCACGAGATCGGCAATGTCGTCCTGTTCGGTGGGCTCGTTGTTGATGATCACCAGCCGGGCGCCGCAGTTCTTGGCGATCATCGGAAAGCCGGCAGCCGGCCACACCACCAGCGACGATCCGATCGCGATGAACAGGTCGCAATGCTGGGCAAGCTCGGTGGCGCGCCGCATGGCGTCTTCCGGCATCGCCTGCCCGAAGGAGATGGTGGCGGTCTTGACCGGCTCGCCGCAATCGGCGCAATCCGGCGCGCCGCCGGTCTCCTCGAAGCGCAGCTTCGCCCACGCCAGGTCGTAGGCCTTCCCGCAGCCGATGCAGCGGGCATAGGTGGTATTGCCGTGGAGTTCGATTACGTGCTCGTCGGCGAAGCCGGACATCTGATGCAGGTTATCGATGTTCTGGGTGACGATGGCGGGGATCTTGCCGGCCCGGTAAAGCGAAGCGAGCGCGCGGTGGCCACGGCCTGGTCTTGCCGCGGCAAAGGTCGGTTCCATCGCAAAGCGCCGCCGCCACGCCTCGTCCCGGGCGTCCGGACTGGCGACGAATTCGTCGAACGGGATCGGGCGATTTCTGGTCCACAATCCGCCCGGCGAACGGAAATCCGGAATGCCGCATTCGGTGGAAATGCCGGCGCCGGTGAAGGGAACAATGGTTGAGGCCTCGGCGATCATGTCGCCGAGCTGTTCCACGCCGCTGCGAAGATCCTTGGCGATCACGGGCAAATATCCGAAAAACCGGCGATGCCGATTATAGCACGGCCGGTCGGATTGCTAAGTCGAGCGCAGGACCGGCGCGCTTGCTCAGGCTGCCTTGGCAACCGGCTCCTTGGCCACATCGGCCTTCTGCTCGTCGCTCTTTTTGGCCTTGGCCACCGGGGCCGCCTGGGATTTCCTCGCAAGCTTGTCGTATTGCGACAGCTTTTCCAGTTCGGCTTCGAGCTCGGCCCGCCGCGCCGCGACCTTTTCCATCAATTTGTCGGTTGCGCTCTCGCGCAGGGCGGCGAGTTCTTCGATGCTCAGCAAGTCCAGATCGTTTTTTGCCATGGCGGGCCTCCCGTTTGTTTTTGGCTACCGGGAAGGCGCGGATGCCACAAGCGCGACGCCACCTTTATCCACCACGAACGTGGAACGTCCCCAATTTCATTGGCGTCGTCACTGCCTTGCTGCGTTGCCGTCGGCTGAGCCCGATCGCGTCGACTGACTTCACTTTGCCCGAGGGCCATCACAATCCCGCAACGTCTCGTCCCAATTCGCGCCCCAATCTCGAACCCCAATAGGCACGGGACAAGAATCAAAAGGGATGGGCATGACCGAGCAGCTGAGCCACGCCGCGCGCGAGCGGGAAGAAATCACAGGCCGCCTCGCACACTTCAAAGCCACGCAGCAAAAATTCCAGCACGAGCGCGAAGAGTATTACGCCACCACGCTCGGGAATGCGTGGAGCGGATTTGGGCGAACGGTCCGCAGCGAATTCGAGGATCCGCCGTTCTGGTCGTAAGAAAGAGCGGGGCATTTCTCTTTCGCGCCGCCACACAACGAGCCGTCATACACCCCGCGAAAACTTCTGCGGGTGATGGCAGCCAAAGTTGCGGCGCGCTGCGAGCCCCGCCCGATCGAGCCTTATTTGCCGAGGATCTCGCGTGCCCGGAGTCCGGGCGCGGGTTGGAAACGCCCGAGCGAGAAATGGCTCTGGCGAATCCGCTGCAGCGCCGCCTGAAGGCTGAAGGCGATCAGCACTTCATGATGCCGCAAGCCCTTGCCGCCCTTCACGAGACCGAGGTCCCGTATCAGGCAGTAGCGGCCGCTGCTCATGCGGGCGAGCCTGCAATTCCTAAATCCGAACATGCTGCGAGCATGCATTGCCCTGCGATTCCGTCAATTCTTGACACGAATCGATTCCGTTTTGTTCACGGAGGAACGAACAGGGGGCACGCTTTCGCACTCAGACACATCTTAACAAAGCAAGAATTTTTTGGTGCGGGAAATCGGACACAGCGACGGCGGGGCGCGGGCGCAGCCTGCGAAACGAGGAGCCGTAGCGATACGGGTTCTCTTTTGAACGGATTGCCTGCATAGTGCGGCATGGCAAAAGCAAAAGTGACCTTCAAGATCATCCGAAACGCCGAGGACGACTGGAACATCCTGGCGGAATATCCGGGCGCCGAGCCCCGTCACATCACCGGCCTGACAAGCAAGGCCGACGCCGACGACTGGTTGAATGGAGACCGCCGCATCGGATGGCTGCGCTCCCAGGGTTACGCGAAGTAATTCCGCGCCGCCGCCCTCAGCAGCGGTTGTTTGGCCACAGCCACCGCGCTGTTCAGACACGGGTTTGAACGGGCATGGTTCTCGCGGCCGTGCCCCAGCGGCCCATAAGTGACCAGTAAGCCGCCAGAGCTGAATCATCTGGAGAACGCCGTTCAACCACCTGGAGCAAGCGCGAGTAGCGCGCGCGTCTGGAGCACCCTGCCCCCGTCCTCATTTTGCTGCTATCAAGCGCCCCGAGCCAACAACAGCCTCTTCAATCCCAGGGAGCAAGCCAAACCATGCGTTATCTCCACACCATGCTGCGCGTGCGCAATCTCGATGCCGCGCTGAAATTCTACCAGGACGCGCTGGGACTGAAGGAGGTTCGCCGCATCGACAACGACAAGGCGAAGTTCACGCTGGTGTTCCTGTGCGCGCCGGAGGACGAGCACCTCTTGAAGAACACCCCCAAGACCCGCGGTGCGCCGCTGGTCGAGCTCACCTACAACTGGGACGAGGAGAAATACGGCGAAGACCGCTATTTCGGCCACCTCGCCTACGAGGTCGACGACATCTATGCCACCTGCGACAGACTGATGAAGATGGGCGTCACCATCAACCGGCCGCCGCGCGACGGCAACATGGCCTTCGTCCGCTCGCCCGATCTGCACTCGATCGAGCTGTTGCAGAAGGGCGATCCCAAGCCGCCGGCCGAACCGTGGCTGTCGATGCCGAACACCGGCCACTGGTAGGTCCTGCACAACTTCTACGTCCGCCTCCGGCATCCCGCCTACCGGCTGGTGATATCAGCGGATGCGCCGTTCCCATCAGGCGCATCCGAGGCCGACTGGCACCGGCATCCGCCAACAGATCACGTTGCGGTGACGTCCCGCGAAGCGGCTGCCCAAGCCGTTCACCTTCGGTGAACCTTTTGCCCTCAGACTCGACCCAGATTCTGAGGTGTCATATGAGCCAAGCCAAGCACTACCAATTCCAGGCCGACCAGGCCAAGCGTCTGGCCCGCCAGGTCACGGATGAAGCGGTGCGCGAGCGGCTTTTGGAAATGGCCGGTGAATACAGCCGCTACGCGGAGCTGATGCAAGCCCGCGAGAGACCGCTCGAACGGGCCGCAGGCTAAGCCACCCGGCCCTGCCCCCAACCGGTTAGACCAGCCGGGCAATATCCTCGACACAGTCGGACACCAGAACCGGCGAATCCTGCCGCAATAGCTGGGCATGATCCGCCCACCCATACCATGAGGTTTCTTTCGTTCTTCCGGCAGGCCGCGATGAGACGGCGCGCGCATTCCCCCGCGACATCCGCTATGAACGGACAAAAGCCGATCATGGGGAGAACAAGCGCGTGCCGGACAACAAGCAGAGCCAACTGACGATCTGGGGCCGGGCCAATTCGGTCAATGTGCAGAAAGTGCTGTGGTGCCTGGCCGAACTCGACCTGCCCTACCGGCGTATCGATGCCGGCATGGCGTTCGGCAAGAACGACCAGCCCGAATATCTCGCGATGAACCCCAATGGGCGCGTGCCGACGCTGGTCGACGGCGACTACGTGCTGTGGGAATCCAATTCGATCATGCGCTATCTCAACCTCGCCTATGGCAAGGGATCGTCGATCTATCCCGCCGCGCCACGCGCGCGCGCCGGAGTCGACCGCTGGCTGGACTGGACGTTGTCGACGCTGCAGCCGGTCGATCGCCCGGTGTTCTGGGCGCTGGTGCGGACCCCCGCCGAGAAGCGCGACATGGCGGCGATCCAGAAGGATGCCGACGCCGAAGCGGTGCAATGGCGGATCGTCGAGGCGCAGCTGGCGAGCCGGCGCTTCATCGAGGGCGACGATTTCACCATCGCCGATATCGCGCTCGGCGCCTATGCGCGGCGCTGGTTCGGCGTCGAAGGCATCACCAAGCCCAGGCTGCCGCAGCTCGAACGCTGGTTCGCGCAATTCGCCGAACGGCCGGGATTCAAGCAGTTCATCGCGCCGCCGATGTCGTGAGGCCGGTGCCGTGAGCGTGTCAGGGCCTAAAGCGTGATGGCATTAGGTTCGATAGCCTGAATTTTTGAGGTAGTTGGCGCATTCTTGGGGTGTGAAGGCGTTGAGCAACTGACTGATTACGGCGCAGACCGCATCGACGGTTCGCGCGGCGGCCTTTCGGAGCAGATGTTTGAGCTTGGCAAAGACCTGTTCGATCGGGTTCAGGTCGGGTGAGTATTTGGGCAGAAAGAACAGCTTGGCACCGGCAGAACGGATGAGCTGACGCACGCTCTTGCTTTTGTGGCTGCCGAGATTGTCCATGACGACGATGTCGCCGGGCCGCAGGGTCGGCAGGAGAGCCTTTTCGACATAGGTCCGAAAGCTCTCGCCATCGATCGGTCCCTCGATGAACCATGGCGCATCGATCCGGTCATGGCGCAGGGCCGCCAGGAAGGTCATGGTCTTCCAGCGCCCGTGGGGAACCTTGGCGGGCAGTCTGCGCCCGCGCAGTGCCCATCCCCGCAAGGGAGCCATATCGGTCCGGGTCCAGGTCTCGTCGATGAAGACCAGCCGCTCAGCTTCGACGCGACCTTGATACTTTGTCCACTGGGACCGCCGCCGCGCCACGTCGGGACGATCGCGCTCGCCAGCCACCACGCTTTTTTTTGAAGCTGAGCTTCTCGGCATGCACGAAGTCCCACACCGAGTGGTAGTCGACCTTCAGGCCGCGTCCGGCGAGTTCGGCAACGAGCCCGCGTATGGTGAAATCGCTGTCCCTGAGCCGCTGCGACAGCCAGACCGCGTGGTCTCCCGAAATTGCTTTCGGCTTGTGGCCACCCATCTGGCCAGGCTCAACGCTGCCGGTCTCCTCGACCCGCTGCATCCAGCCGATGGCCGTGCTGATCGCGACCCCAAACCGCTTGGCGGCCTGATTGCGGGACATCCCTCCCTCAATTGCCGTCACGACACGCTTGCGCAAATCCAGAGAGTAAGGCTTGCCCATACATGCTGGCCTCCTAACCCAGCCTGCATGGTGAATCAGAAACACGCTGATTTGGGAATCCCAAATCGATTCAACCTAACCCCATCCCGCTTTAGGAGCCCGATCGCTCGAACAACACGACGAGAACGATCACGGCCAGCGTCACCGCTGCCACCACAAGCCGCGTGGTCCAGCTCATGCCGCGGCTGACCCACCACGCCAGCGCGCAGCTCATGACGACGGGAACGATGATTTCGAGCTGCATTCTGGCCTCGTAGCTGGTAACGCGCGCGAAGCTAGCGGCTGCCGCCGACCCCGACACTGACCGCGCCACCGATTCTGACACAGGTTTCGGTGCCCTCGACCTTGACGAAACCGGGACCATACGCCGCACAGGAATTCCGGGCGCCCGGGCCTTTCGGCGACAGTTGCCTGGGGGTGGCCGCGGACTTGTTGGGCTTTGTGGCCAAAGGCTGTTCGGCGAGCGCTGACGCGGCCGGCAGCACCATGGCAAGGATCGCAATGAAGACGCTTCGCATCCGGCCTTTTATCGCCTGCGGACCGGCCGGGCTAGCTAGCGGACGAATTTGATGCCCACGGTCTTGCCGCGGCGCCAGACCACTTCGCAGTTCCGCCCGGTCCGCGCGTCGCGCGAGAACGCCAGCCGCAGTTTCGCGGGCAGCATGTTGGGATCGTCGATGGTGATCTTGGCGCCGGTCGAGGACATGTCCTGCACCACGCAAGGCCGCGCCGCAAAGCCGCCTTCGAGGGTGATCCAGCCGGGCTGGCGTATGGATTTGCGCGTTTCGCGCTTCTTGGCTGCTGCGGCCATTACGATATCTCCTGCGCGCCTACCCCTTACCCCGCGGGGGCTTTAGAAACTGTTGCGAGACGGTGAATATTCCCGGCCCAATGGGCGCGGAACCGCTTTCCACCGGCCGTGAAAACGGGACCTGCGATGGCTTGCCCGGCCGCGCAAACGCCACTATACGTTCGCCCGCTGCCTTGAACGTGTCGCCACGGTCGGGGGCCGGCACGGCGCCACCGCCCCTCCAAAGCGTTGATTTGCCGGGTATATTTGAAGCGAGACGGCAGTGCCGCGGCCAAATTGGCTGTGGCGGGGCCTCAAGTTTCGCTCCCTTCGTCTATCGGTTAGGACGCCACCCTTTCACGGTGGAGAGAGCGGTTCGATTCCGCTAGGGAGCGCCAAACGTCCATTTCGGGATGGACCTGCATCCGCCCTCCGCCCGTTTCCGCTGCACCGCCGCGCCGAGTTCCAACGTCGCCAGATTTGCCAGCGCGACCTTATTTTGAGACGGTCCGCGCAGGAACTCCTCACCGCAAGAGAGCCAACATTGCCTTACCATCGCCCACACGTCGACGGCGCCCGGGTCCTCAGGGATCTCAATACGCTGCGCGGCATCGGCGCCTACAAGACCGGCGTCCACAAGCCGACTTTCTCCGAGCCGCATATGCGCTCGCTGCTATGGCTCGCCGAGCGACTGCCCGAGGCAGGACTCACGGCCGAAATCGACGGCATCGGCAATGTGCTCGGCACATCCGCGAAACCCGGACCAAAACTGCTGGCCGGCTCGCATCTCGAGAGCCAGAATTACGCGGGCTGGCTCGATGGGCCGCTCGGCGTGGTCTATGCGCTCGAAGCCGCCCGCGTCATCAATCCCGATCCGAACGCCACCGGCGCCGTCGAGGTCGCGGCCTGGTGCGATGAGGAAGGACATTTCGGCCATTTCCTCGGTTCCAGGTCCTATGTCGGCGCCGTCAGCGAGGACGACATCGACGCCGCGCGCGACCGCAGCAGCGGCCGCACTATGCGCGAGGCCCTGCGCGACGCCGGCCTTGCCGGCCGGGCGCGGGCCAGCGTCGAACGCGGGCGCCACATCGGATATCTCGAGGCCCATATCGAGCAGGGCTCGACGCTGGAAAGCGGCGGCCTCTCGATCGGCGTCGTCACCTCGATCGTCGGCATCTGGCAATACCGGATCGTCTTTGAGGGCGAGCAAAACCACGCCGGCACGACCCGGATGGCTGTCCGCAAGGATGCCGGCCTGGCGCTGGCGCGATTCTGCGTCGATATCGACGATCGTTTCCCGTCCCTGTGCGGACCGCGCACGGTTTGGACCACCGGCCGCATCACACTCGATCCCGGCGCGCCCAGTATCATCCCGGGACGTGCGGAAATGCTGTTCCAGATTCGCGACGACGATCCCCGCGTGATCGAGCGCCTCGAAGACCTGTTGCGCGGCATGGCCGCGGATGTCAGCGCGAAGGGCCGCTGCACGGTCACGATAGAGCGTCTCCGCACCGGCGCGCCTGCGATGATGGATGCCGGCTTTCAGCATGCAATCGAAGCCGCCAGCGCAGCCTTCGCCGGTGGCAAATCCATCCGCATGCCATCAGGCGCTGGTCACGACGCCCAGATTCTCGCCACCATCATGCCATCAGGCATGCTGTTCGTGCCCTCGATCGGCGGCATCAGCCATCACTGGAGCGAGAACACCGGCGATGCCGACATCGTCACCGGCGCCGAAGTGTTCGTCGACGCCTGCCGGCGCCTGCTGGCGCGATGAACGTACCGGCTTCATCCAACCTTTCGACGGCCTCGTCTCCGAGACGAATAAAATGAGCAAACTGCTTGATTACGCTCGATTATCGCCTTTCACCCAGCGACGTCGAAACCCAGTCATCTCGCTGGCTTTTGTTTCCGACAAATGCGTTTCGAACTGATATCGTTGCTTAGGCCGGACCTTGCCGGTTGGGGGATAAACGTGAAATTCATTGCCGTACTGACCGTGCTCTGCACATTTTCCGGGACTGCGATCGCGCAAGGCGCGCCATGCCAGTCAATCGCCAAGGCAGGCGATCGCCTCGCCTGTTATGACAAGGCTGCGCCGCCGATCGCGCTGGCCAAGCCTGCTGCGTCCAAAACGCCGGCTGCGCCGGCCAAACTGGCAATCTCCCAGACGTCGACCGAGCAGCAGGGCCATGTCGTCGATCTGCTCGCCGCCGAAAACGCGAGACTGGACGCCAAGCTCAAGACCATCTGCCGCGGCTGCTGAGCCGCGGCCCGGGCACGAGCGCTCCGGAACACCCGAGGCTTGCTGTCGCATGTGCATGTTTCCGGCAGCGAACAAGATCGAAAAATGGCATATCTGCCATCCTGATGCTGCTACTCGAAGCCCTCCCCACCGTCATTGGCACCGCGGCGATCGCGCCGGCGCTCCTGATTCTGTGGCTGGTGATCGCCGCCGGCGAGCGGCCGGAGCCGCCGGCCAAGGTGTGGACCGCATTTCTGCTCGGCGCCGCCAGCATTTCGCTGCTCGGCGTGGCACGCGCTCCGTTTGCCTCGCTGCTCGCCGTCCCCGGACATCCCTGGACCTCGCAGGTGCTGCATTCGATCCTCGGGGTCGCCGCGCCCGAGGAGATCGTCAAGATCCTCGTCATCGTCGCGGTCTCGACACGGCGCCGGCCGGGCGCCGACCCGATGGACGCCGTGGTCTATGGCGCCGCCGCCGGCCTCGGCTTCGCGGCCTACGAGAATCTGGCCTACCTCGTGCAACATCAGGAGATCTGGCGCTCGCTGGCGGCGCTGCGCAGCGTGCTAACCGTGCCGTTCCATGGTGCGCTCGGCATCATCGCCGGCGCCTATCTCACGCTTGCGCGATCCGGAACCGCGCTTGGCGCGCACCGGCACAACCGCGACTGGGCGCGCATCTCCAGCCGGATACTGATCCTGCTGGCGCCGCTGACGCTGCACGCCGCGTTCGACTTCCCGCTGCTGACGCTGCAGCAGAATCCGGACCTCGAACAGTCCACCCGGTTGGTGCTGGGCACGGCCAGCGTGCTGATCGGCTTCAGCTCGATCGCCTTTGCGGTGCGGCTGGTGCGGCGGGTCGGCCGCCATCACGCGCCGCGCACCGAAGTCGCGCGCGAGCGGCTCAGCCAGTTGCGGCGAATGTGGGCGCTCTTGGTGGCGGGCGGCGGCGCCGGATTTGCCGGCCTCGCCTTCGTACTGACCTCGATCCATCACTGGCTGGTCAATCCCGAACGCAACGTGGCGCTGGTTCTGGTCCCGATCGGCCTGACGTCGATCCTGATCGGCGCGGCGCTGCTGCTGGCAACCACCGCGGTCTATGTTCTCGGCCGCAATCGCATGCGCACGACATCGGAGGGGTTTTCCTCCGTGCCCGGCCAATGACAACGCCGGGCTGACAACGCCGGTCGCCAAAAAATTTGACCCGGCGGCGCCGGCGCAGGCTATATTGCCCGAGTCACCTCAGTGTTGCCGGCATCGGGAGACTTTCCATGACCCTTCCCCAGGACATCGCCAAGCTGCAATCCGAAATGAACGCTGCGGTCCGTGAGCACTGGAAGGCTTTCCTGTTCGAAGGCATCCTGCTGGTGATCCTGGGCTTGGCCGCGATGATCGTGCCGCCGCTGGCGGGCCTCGCAATCACGATCTTCCTGGGCTGGATGTTTCTCATCTCCGGCGTAGCAGGACTAGCGATGACATTCTGGGCCCGGCAGATGCCGGGCTTCTGGTGGTCGCTGATTTCGGCGGCGCTGGCGATTGCGGCCGGCATCATCCTGCTGGCAAAACCCGCGCAGGGCGTACTGACCCTCACGATCGTGATCGGCGCCTATTTCCTCGCCGAAGGTGTCGCCACCATCATGTACGCATTGGAGCACCGCCGCGAATTGTCCGAGCGCTGGAGCTGGATGGCATTCTCCGGCATACTGGACATCCTGATATCCGCGATGATCATCACGGGATTGCCGGGCTCGGCGGAATGGGCGATCGGCCTCCTGGTCGGCATCAACCTGCTGTTCGGCGGCGCATCGCTGATCGGAATGGCGCTCGCTGCGCGCAAATCCTGAACCGGGCCCTTCGCCCTTTTTGGGGATGACAAGCCGTACCGCATGCGCTATAGGCCAGCCATGATCACCGTCGCCACCAGCTATTATTGGTACTTTAGCTTCGACAGCTCGCTGGCGGCGGGAGGATCGCGCTCAATCTGACAAATTGCAGCAGAAAGTCCGAACAGCCGCCGCCCGATCTGGCGGCTTTTTGTTTGGCCGGCAGGTCCCTCAAGAAACAGGAGCCATAGCCGTGTTGAGCACGACAGACGATCTTCGGATTAACGAAATAAAAGAGCTGACTACGCCGCAAGAGGTCATGCGCGAGATCCCGCGCACCTTGACCGCGACGCGCGTCGTGATGGCGGCGCGCAACGCCATCCACGCCATCCTCAACGGATCCGACGATCGCCTTCTGGTCGTCGTCGGCCCCTGCTCGGTCCACGATCCCGCCGCAGCCATGGACTACGCCGAGCGCCTCGTCGCGCTACGCGAGCGGCTTGCAGACCGGCTCGAAATCGTGATGCGGGTCTATTTCGAGAAACCGCGCACGACGGTGGGGTGGAAGGGACTGATCAACGATCCCGACCTCGACGGCAGCTTCAACATCAACAAGGGCCTGCGTCTCGCCCGCAACGTGCTTTCCGCCGTCAACAATCTCGGGCTGCCCGCCGGGACCGAGTTCCTCGATCTCACGACACCGCAATACATTGCCGATCTGATGGCTTGGGCGGCCATCGGCGCGCGCACCACGGAAAGCCAGATTCACCGCGAGCTCGCGTCCGGACTGTCCTGCCCCGTCGGCTTCAAGAACGGCACCGACGGCAATGTGCGGATCGCCGCCGACGCGGTCAAATCGGCATCGCATCCTCACCATTTCATGGCGGTGACCAAGGGAGGCCGTTCGGCGATCGCGGCGACATCCGGCAACGAGGACTGCCACATCATTCTGCGTGGCGGCAGCAGACCGAACTACGACCAGCCAAGCGTCGCTTCGGCCTCGGCCGAACTTGCTCGCGCAGGCGTGGCGCCGCGGATCATGATCGACACCAGTCACGCCAACAGCAGCAAGAAGCCGGAGAACCAGCCGCTGGTCGTTGCCGATATTGCCCGCCAGCTATCCGACGGCGAACAGCGCATCATCGGGGTTATGATCGAGAGCAATCTGGTCGCGGGCCGCCAGGATGTGTTGCCGGGTACGGCGCTGACCTACGGGCAGAGCATTACGGACGGTTGCATCGACTGGCAGACGACCGTGCCGGCGCTCAACCTGCTGGCTGACGCCGTTGCGGCAAGACGGGACGCGAAGCGCCGCAAATTACGGGAGCTTTCGGCCTAGGCTTCCAGTTCGGTGGATCCATCCTTCGAGTCGCGAGCAAGAGCACGCTCCTCCAGCGATAACGGCTTTGCCGTTACGCGGGCATGAGGTCATGGACCCTCGTGGTGAGGAGCGCGGCAACGCCGCGCGTCTCGAACCACGAGGCCGCCGGCGCGGCCTAGCAGCCGCGGCAGATGCTCCTGATCTTGCGATCGAGGGCGGCGTTTTCCTTGTTCAACGGATCGTTCGGGTCGCTCAGGTTCTTCTCAGAGGGAACGTCGCTGGCGCGCGGCTGGCGGTGGCCGATCGGGGCCTGCGGAATGGGTTGATTCTTTGCGGCGGTGGATGATCCGCCGCTAGTGCCGGTTTGTGCGATGGCTGCCGGACTGCCGATCAGGACCAACAACGCCGCTACCGTGAACAGTTTTCCCATCTTGTTTCTCCTGTCTCAGAGATTTCATCTATCGCGTCCGGTCGAAAACCTCGATCTCTGCGCAATTGCGGCGCCCCTGGGCGGCGCAGTCCTGAACCTTTCGCACGTCTGCCATGGTGCTCAATAGCCAGACTCCCGCCGCCGCCAGCACCAAAAAGAAACCCAGCAACACCGCGTTCTCGACGTGGCGGTTGCCTTCGTCCTCCGACGGCTCCGGCCCTGCCTTTCCTCCGTCCGTCGTCATCGGATCATGGCGTCGGAGGATAGAGATGAACGTCGCCGCAATAGTCAACGACACGATAGCGCGTTTCGGCTCCGACTTCACCTTCCGATGTGGAATTCGCCTGCGACAGGTAGCTCGGGCCGACCGGCGCCTTGCCATGGCCGCCGGGAATATCCAGCACGAATTCCGGCTGGCACAGTCCGGACACCCGCCCCCTTAAACTTTGCATCAATTGCTGGCCATGCTCGATCGTGCTGCGCAGGTGCGCGGTGCCGGGCGCGAGATCGCCGTGGTGCAGGTAATAGGGTTTGATACGGCATTCGACGAAGGCCCGCATTAGCGCCTCCAGCGTCGCAACATCGTCATTGACGCCGCGCAGCAATACCGACTGGCTGACCATGGGAATGCCGGCGTCGACGATCCCGGCGCAGGCGGCGCGGGCCGCGCCGGTCAATTCGCGCGGATGATTGGCATGCAGCGCGACCCAGGTCGTGGCGCCCGCAACCCTCAGCGCCGCGATCATCTCTGCGCTGATGCGCCGGGGTTCGACCACCGGCACCCTGGTGTGAATGCGGATGATCCGGACATGGCCGATGGCGGCGAGATCCGCCATGATCTCGGCGAGCCGCCGCGGCGCCAGCATCAGGGGATCGCCGCCGGTCAGGATCACTTCCCATATTTCGGAATGCGCACGGATATAGGCCAGCGCGTTGTCGTAGGCGCCCTGCGAGAGCGCGGTCGACTTGCCCGGGCCGACCATTTCGCGGCGAAAGCAGAACCGGCAATACACCGCGCAGACGTGAACCAGCTTGAACAGCACCCGATCGGGATAGCGATGCACGATGCCCTGGAGCGGCGAACGCGCAAAATCGCCGATCGGGTCGGGATTCTCGCCGGGCTCGCGCACCAGCTCCTCGGCGCTTGGAATGAACTGCCGCGCGATCGGATCGGCGGGATCGTCGGGGTCGATCAGCGCCGCCATTTCGGGCGTCACCGCCACCGCATAGCGCGCCGCGACCCGTTCCAGGTCACCAAGGTCGGTCACCGCCGCAAGGCCGCGGCCGACCAGCTCGGCGGGCTCGCGCAGCGTGGCGGCTGACGTAACTGACGTGACTGACGTGAGATTGATCCTGTTCATGCCTCACCTGCCGGCGGCGTCCACACCACCTGATCGATCCGCAACGCCCCGCTCGCCAGCATCACCAGCCGGTCGAAGCCGAGCGCAACGCCGCTGGCCTGCGGCATTTGCCCGACCGCGGCGAGGAAATCCTCATCCAGCGGATAGCGCTCGCCATAGCGCCGCTGCTTTTCATCCATCGCTTCCGTGAAACGATGGCGCTGCTCCCGCGCGTCCGTCAACTCGCCAAAACCGTTGGCCAGCTCGACGCCACAGGCATAGATCTCAAACCGTTCGGCGACGCGCGGATCGGACGGTTTGGTGCGCGCCAGCGCCGCCTCCGGCGCCGGATATTCGAACAGCACGGTCAAACGCCCCTGCCCCAGTTTCGGTTCGACGTGCTCGACCAGAACCTTGCTGAAAATATCGGACCAAGTGTCGTCGTCCGAAATCCGCACCTGCCCCTTTGCCGCAGCCGCAAGTCGCGCGCGATCGCCTGCGCCGTGCGCGATGGTGGCGAGCAGATCGATCCCGGCAAAGCGCTCGAACGCGCCCGCGACCGTCAGCAATTCCGGTTCGGCGAAGGGATCGGCGACCTTGCCGCGAAACGAAAACTGGCCGATGCCAGTCGCCTGCGCCGCATGAGCGATGACGACGACGCAATCGGCCATCACGGCATCATAGGCTTCGCCGGCGCGATACCATTCCAGCATGGTGAATTCCGGCAGATGCAGGTCGCCGCGCTCGCGGTCGCGAAACACCCGCGCCAACTCGAAAATTTTCCGCTCCCCTGCCGCCAGCAATTTCTTGCAGGCGAATTCCGGCGACGTCCGCAAGTATCGGCTGACGCGTTCGCCGTCGGCGCGCGTAAGTTCGGTGCGGGGCGCATGCAGGTGGGTCTCATTGCCTGGCGAGACCTGCAGGATCCCGGTCTCAACCTCGACAAACCCCTGCTCGTCGAACCAGGCGCGCACCGCCCTGGTGACGGCGCTCCGCGCCATCAGGAACGGCCTGACGTCGGCATGCCGCGCAGGCGCCCACCAGGGCGACGGCAACTCGGCGGTTTCGGCGATGGGGTTGCGATTCATCTGGGCCGTTTGTGTTGTGGCGTCATCTGCATGCGTCGATCTGAACCATCGGCGCGATCCCGCTGACTAACCGAAAATCCGGATTACAGCCATGTTTGACCACAGATTCATTGGAACGTGGATTCTGCTCTTGCTTGGCATCGCCATGGCGGCGCCGGCGCATGCCGGCGGTCCCCGGCCCGGTTTCAGGCTGAACGCGGAAGCAACGATTACCTCCCCGGATCGAACATTGCGGGTGGAGCAATATTCCAGGGAGCTCGGGGATCGCGGTCTCCTGTACCAGTTTTGGACCTTCGACAGGGATCACCGGCATCCCTTTCTCCTCAATCCCGGCGAGGGCGACGAATTGGCTGGATATCAGGCGGGCTTTCGATTTAGCCCGGACAGCCAGTGGTTGGTGCGAATGCAGAAACTGGGAGCGGGTTATCAGACGCTGTTCCTGTATCGCCGGAATGGGTACCAATTTTCACCCGCGACGACCAAGCCCCTTGGCGATCTGGCCTGGGATTATTTCTTTGGCTCGCCGGCGTCGAAAGGGATGCGGCGGGACCCCAGGGACCGCTACTCGCTCCATCACGCGCAGGCTAACCTGCTCAAGGGGATGGAAGAAAATTACGCCTGGCTGGGGCAACAGTGGCCGGACAGCCGCTACGTCGTGATCAGCCTCTCCTTCGACACCCAGGGTCAAGAAAAACCGACGCCGTGGATCGAAGGCTGGCGCTGCGTCTATGATCTGGAAACCGGGACGTTCTCGGTGCCCGCCGGCTTCGCCGAGCACAACGCGAAGGCCGTCAAGAATCCTCCACCCCGATCGGAATGACCCCGCAACGAGGCGGGCGTGGCAGCCGGCCCCGCCATGGTAAAATCCGGCCGTTTTAGGCCCTCAGCGGGGCCCCTCGAGAGCCCGCAAATCGCTGGCATCGACCGGCAAAATCAGTATGTTGCAGCCCGAAACCGCCTCATTGGCCGTAGGGCAACCTTGTCCGGATCGGGCCCGGGCCAGAATCATCAGGAAAAGCAGCTTTGAAAGTCATCGCCAGTTCTATTCGCAAGGGCAACGTCATCGAGCAAGACGGCAAGCTTTATGTGGTTCTGACCGCCGAGAACATCCATCCCGGCAAGGGAACTCCGGTCAGCCAGATCGAAATGCGCCGAATCAGCGACGGCGTGAAGATCTCCGAGCGCTACAAGACCACCGACCAGGTGGAGAAGGCGACCATCGAGGACCACAATTACAACTACCTCTATGAAGACGCCGACGGCTTTCACTTCATGAATACCGAGAACTACGACCAGGTTCAGGTGCCGAAGGACGTGATCGGCAACGCCGCCGCGTATTTGCAGGAAAACATGACGGTCAAGCTTTCGCTGCACGGCGTCCTTCCGGTGGCGATCCAGATGCCGCAGCGCGCGACGCTGGAAGTCGTGGAAACCGAGCCGGTCACCAAGGGCCAGACCGCCTCGTCTTCCTACAAGCCCGCCATCCTCTCCAATGGCGTTCGCACCGCGGTGCCGCCGCATATTGGCGTCGGCACGCGGATCGTGGTCATGACCGAGGACGGGTCCTACGTCGAACGCGCGAAGGATTAGGGCTGCAGGACAAGTCTGGCGCCGGGGGGCGACGCATTGGGTACCAAGGCTGTCCGGTCCGTCACACGTTCGCTGGCATCTTTCGTCTTGCTTGTTGCCGGCACGGTCACTGTTGCCGCGGATGAATTCCGGACGCCTTCGGTCTCCGCCGTGCGCGTCGAGTGGCCCGCCGTGCTCGATCAGCTGCGAAGCGAGATCAACACCCAGCCGGCGGTAGCCTCCGACTTCGCCTTCACTGGCCAGCGCCGGCTGCTCCCGCCGTTCGATCCGCGCACCATGCCGGCGCTGGTGCAGCTCAACGCGGTGACCTCGCAGGTATTCAACGGTATCGGGCGCAGCCGGGTGCCGGTGTTGTTGCCGTTCGATGCCGCGGCGTTTCTCGAAGCGCGACGCAACGGCGCGCCCGATGGCCTGTCGTTGTCGCGCTACCAGGCGGACTTCCGGCCCGTCGACCTGTTCGACGCCGGTCCGGCCGGCTACGATGCGGTGTTTTCGCTTCAACCCGGCGCCGGCGACGGCATGTCGCAACGGACCTTTGCCAGGCCGGTCGAAGTGCAGATCACCGGCTCGATCCTGCTCTACGACATCAGCGATCCCCAGGGCGGCAAGGGCGAGCCGGTCAAGTCGCTTACGGCGCAATTCCCGGATCTGCGCCGCTTCATCCGGGAAGGCTATGTGCGCTATGCCTTCACCCGCTTCGGCGTTCCCTATGTGGTGTCGATCCAGTGCCTGGACTCGACACCGCGGCCGCGGCGGCTGGCCTGCCGCGAGGCCTACCCCGTCGCCGAGCGCTTCCTGAAGGCGCTACGCGTCGCCGGCGGCCAGCCGTCGCGGTCGCGCATGGACATTCCTTCCGTCGTGGCCGAACGACCGCTTCAGCGCGCTGCGGATTTCACCTATCGGCCGCCCGGCGACATCATCGCCAACACCGGCCTTCGCAAGCAGGGCGGTCGCGTCGATTTCACCACCTATTCGCAGATCCGCTTTCCGCTGGAAAAGCCCCCGGCCTTCGCCCATTCGCAATCGTTCCGGAAGCGCCGCGCGACCGACGAGGCGGCCGGCAGCCATGCGGGATATCCCTGGCAGGATAATTTTTGCGAGGCTCGCAGTTTCAACGTGGGCCAGTGCGGCGGCGGCTTTGGCCATCAGGGCCAGGATATCCGCCCCGGGGAATGTGCGACCGCAGGCCAGGAAGGCGGCGACAAATGCGATCCCAAGCAGCAGGGGGTGGTCGCGGTCCGCGACAGCGTCGTGATCCGCGCACCGAAGCAGCAGGCGGTGACGCTGCAGGTCAACAGCCGCACCGAGCACATCCGCTTCCGCTACATGCATATGAACCCGGCGAGCCTCGATGCCGACGGCATCCTGAACGGACGCAACGTCGCGGAAGGCGAAAGGTTCGGTGTGGTTTCGAATTACCTCGACCGTCCCAACGGCACCAGCCGCCATTTGCACTTCGACGTCCAGGTGTTCACGCGCGACGGCTGGATCTGGGTCAACCCCTACGTCACCCTGATCTCGGCCTATGAGCGACTGATCCGCGGCCGCGGCCGCGAGGTCGGACCGCAGGCTGCTGCTGCCGCGGCGGCTGCTGCGCCCGCGGTGGCCCATGCCCTGCCGGAGCAGGTTGCCGCTCCCAATGCGAGGGAAGGCAGCGAGAACTGACGCCTATGACGCCGCGGCCTGCGGCGCCGGCTTCCGCGCCGGCGGGGTCCAGCGATAGCCGGCGCCGAACCGGTTCCAGACATTGATCGAGGCGATCGCGGACGTCAGATACATCAGTTCCTTCTCGGAAAACTCGGCGCTCGCTTCCGCATAGGCTTCGTCGCTGACACCGCCGGGCAGCAATGTCAGCGCCTCGGTCCACGCCAGCGCGGCGCGCTCGCGCGCGGAAAACAGCGGCGCCTCGCGCCAGACCACGACGAGGTTGAGCTTGTCGGCGGACATGCCGAGCCTTTCGCCCTGCAGAATGTGATACTGCACGCAGAAGGCGCAGCCGTTGATCTGCGAGGCGCGCAGCTTGATCAGTTCCAGCAGTTGCTTGTCGATGCCGGCCTTGGCGGCGGCCTGGCCGAGCGCCATCACCGCGTCGTAGGCATCGGGCGCCAGCGCCTTGAAGTCTTCGTATTCGCTGCGAGCGTGTGACATTTCGATGTCCTCATGTTATCAGTGTTCTGATTTCTTATAAGAGCCCTTATATCATGCGCAAGATGGCAGCGTCGGCAAAATCGCGCCGGTCCCGAAAAGCGCCGAAACGGCGAAAATCGGGGCCCGCGAAAAAATCCGCGCCGGCGGCGAAAAAGCCCGCCCCGGTTCCGGCGCTGGCCGGCGTCCGCCCGCCGCCGCCCGGCCGGGGCAAGCGCGGCGAAAGAGGCTACCTCGCCTATCTGCTGCGGCAAGCCCAGGCCGCGAGCCGGCTGACAATGGAACGGGCGCTCGCCGACCTCGGCGTCACCCCACCGCAATTCGTCGTGCTGACCATGCTCCGGGCCTATCCCGGCCTGTCCGGCGCGGACCTTGCCCGGGTGGCGCTGCTGACCCCGCAGACCGTCGGCGTCATCATCCGCAACCTGGAACGATCGGGCGCCATCCGGAAGACCCCCCACCCCGTGCACGGGCGGGTGCTGATGTGGACGCTGACCCGCCGCGGCGGCACCCTGCTCGAAAAATGCCGCAGGCATGTTCAGGCCGTGGAACGGCGGCTGACAGCCGGGCTTTCTGCCAAGGCGCAGGCGACGGTGCGGCGCTGGCTGTCCAAAATTGCCGCAGATCTATCGCAGGAAGCCTAGTTCCAGCGGCGCCATGACATCTGCCGCGGTCCCTCCAGCGCCGCTAGACTGCCCCGATGAAATCATCTGATTCTCTGACTACACCGACCCGCCGCGCCGTGCTGCAGTCCGGCCTTGCCGCGGGAGCCCTGCTCGCGCAGCCGGTTGCGGCGTTTGCTGCGGCCCCGCCCGGCTTTGACCAGTGGCGCGACGGCTTTCGCACCCGGGCGCTGGCGAAGGGCATTTCGGACGCGACCTGGACCCGCGTGATGGGCCGCATCGAGCCCGATATGTCCGTGTTCAAGAAGATGGCGAAGCAGCCGGAATTTCACGAGCAGATCTGGCAATACGTCAACCGCCGCGCCTCCGATTGGCGCATCATCGCCGGCAAGGAGGCCTTACGGAAAAACGAGGCGCTGTTCGCGCGGATCGAACAGGATTTCGGGGTCGAGCGCGGCACGCTGCTGGCGTTGTGGGGCGTCGAGTCGGCTTACGGCGATCCGCTGGTGCAGCAGAACCACATGCGCCCGGTATTTCCCTCGCTCGCGGCACTCGCCTGGAACGAGCCGCGCCGCCGCGCCTATTGGGAAACCGAACTGATCAACGCCCTGAAGATCGTCGACCGCGGCTGGGGCACGCCGGAGGAAATGCGCGGCTCCTGGGCCGGCGCGATGGGCCATACCCAGTGGATGCCGGAAGTCTGGCTCAATGTCGGCATGGACTATGACAGGGACGGAAGGGTGTCGCCGTTCGGCAGACCCGACGACGCCCTCGGCTCCAGCGCGCGCTACCTCGTCAATCGCGGCAAATATCACCGCGGCGAACATTGGGGCTATGAGGTGCGCGCGTCGGGCGCGTCATCCAGCGGCAACCGCAGCTACGCGGCCTGGGCCAACGCCGGGGTGAAGCGCGCCGACGGCGAGCCGTTTCCGCAACCCAATGCGAGCGCGCAGATGTGGGTGCCGGTATCAGGCGGCCCGGCGTTCCTGTTGGGTCCAAATTTCTACGCGGTGAAGAGTTACAATCCCTCGATGAACTACGCGCTGGCGATCTGCCATCTCGGCGACCGCATTCTCGGCGGCCCGCCCTTCATCCAGCCCTTCCCCGGCTCGGAACGCGCATTGACGCTCGCCGAAGTGCAGGAAATGCAGACGCGATTGACAAAAGCCGGCTTCGACACCGGCGGCACCGACGGCCGCGTCGGCAACGACACCATGAAGGCGGTCAAGGATTATCAGACCAGGATGGGGCTATTGCCGGCCGACGGTTACGGCGGGCTGAAGGTGCTGGCACGGTTAAGACAGGGCGGATAGCCGGTGCACCGTCATTGCGAGGAGCGCAGCGACGAAGCAATCCATTCTTCCTTTGCTGCCCCATGAAATCTTCGCGGAGCCTGTCATCGGGCGCGCATGCGCGCGACCCGCTGGCTCGCAATGACAGCTCACCCCTGCCTCACCACCCCGCCCGCGTTCATACCGCCGTCGATCACGAGCTCGGTCCCGGTCACATAGCGCGACGCATCGGACGCCAGATACAAAACGCCCTGCGCAATTTCCATGGCATGGCCGGCGCGGCCGAGCGGCGCGGCGAGCCGCGCGCGTTCTTCGGGATCGATCGGGGCATTGGTTCCGCTGCCCGACGCTTCCATCGGAATCTTGCCCCAGATCGGGGTGTCGATGATCCCGGGATGTACCGAATTGACCCGGATGCCGTCGCCGAAAGACGCGCACTCCATCGCGATCGCTTTCGCAAACAGCCGCACGCCGCCCTTGGTCGCGCAATAGCCGGCCAGCGTTTGCGCGCCGCGCAGGCCCGCCAGCGACGACATCATGATGATCGAGCCGCCGCCGCGCCGGCGCATCGCGGGCAGGCAATGCTTCACCGAAAGAAATACGCCGTCGAGATTGATCGCGGTCTGCCGCCGCCAGTCTTCCAGCGACATGTGCACGATCGACGGCACCGAAATTCCGATACCCGCATTCGACACCAGGATATCCAGCCGGCCGAAGCGTTTTTCGACTTCGGCAACCACTTCCGCCCAGCGAGGCTCATTGGTCACATCCTGATGCAGGAACACCGCCTCATGACCGCCTTTCTTGATGCCGGCAACAACTTCGGGCCCTTTGAGGTCGTCGATATCGGTCACGACAACCGTGGCGCCCTCGCGCGCCAGCAACTCGGCGACCGCCGCGCCGATGCCGGACGAACCGCCCGTGACCAGTGCGACCTTGTCTTGAACCTGCCCCGTCATTTCCACTCCCATTGTTATCGTTGTTGTCGATCTACCTGATCACCGCCGGGCCCGGATCCGGCACCGCGACGTCGATGACCCGGAACTGCACGCGCTCGGTGCCCTGCCAGCGATCGACCGCGAGCGATCCCGCGACATGCAGCGGCTGCCCGCGATGTCCGATCAGGGCGTGGCCGAGCTTCTGCCCAACCGAGCGAAACGCGATGCCGTTGACGATGGCGCCGTCGCCGGCCTTGAAGCGCAGCCGCAAATGCGCCTGGCCGACTTCATCGGCGTAGACCAGCTGATGCGACGGCAGCGCCACCACCGGCTCGGGATTGCCGGCGCCGAAGGGGCCGGCGCGGTTCAGGGTAGCGGCAAATTCCGGCGTCACGCTGCGCGCGCTCACCGCGCCGTCGATGAACAGCTCGTTGTCGTGCCGCGAATTGGCGACGTCAGCGGCAAGCGCGGTTTCCATATAGGCGCGGAATTCCGCCAGCTTCTCCTTGCGCAGCGTGACGCCGGCAGCCATGGCGTGGCCGCCGCCCTTCAGCAACAGCCCGTCATGAACGGCCTGCCGCACCGCCTTGCCGAGATCGACGCCGGAGATCGAGCGGCCGGAGCCGGTGCCGATCCCGCCCGGCTCCAGCGCGATGGCAAACGCGGGCCGCGAGAATTTTTCCTTCAGCCTGGAGGCGACGAGACCGACCACGCCGGGATGCCAGCCTTCCGAGGCGGTGACGATGACCGAGCCCTTGTCTTCCAGTCCGAGCGAGGCCAGCGCTTCGGCTTCGGCCTGCGCCTCGGCCATCTGCTCGATGACGCGGCGCTCGGTGTTGAGACGGTCGAGCTCGGCGGCGATCCGTGCGGCTTCGGAGATATCGCCCTCCAGCAGCAGCCGCACGCCGAGATCAGCGCGCCCGATCCGCCCACCGGCATTGATGCGCGGCCCCAGCATGAAGCCGAGATGCCAGGCTTCCGGCGGACCGTTCAGCCGCGACACATCCATCAGCGCGGTATGGCCGACATGATCGCGACGCCGCATCGCGATCAGGCCCTTGGCGACAAAGGCGCGGTTGAGCCCGGTCAGGGGCGCGACATCGGCGACGGTGCCGAGCGCGACATGATGCAGCATGCCCAGCAGATCTGGCTCGGGCATTTCGGCGGTCCAGAAGCCGCGGCTGCGCAGTTCCCGGTTAACCGCGACCAGCGTCACCAGCACGAGACCGACCGCGGCAAGGTGGCCGAGACCCGAGAGATCGTCGGGCCGGTTCGGATTCACCAGCGCGTCGACATCGGGCAATTCGTCGCCACATTGATGATGGTCGATGACCACGACCGACATCCCCTGCCGCCGCGCTTCCGCCAGCGGCTCGAGGCTGGTGGTGCCGCAATCCACCGTCACCAGCAGCGTGGCGCCCTTGCCCGCGAGCATGCGGATCGCCTCAATATTGGGGCCGTAGCCTTCGAAAATCCGGTCGGGAATATGGACCAGCGGGTCAAGCCCGCAATGGCGAAGGTGCCACGCCAGCAGCGCCGCCGAGGTCGCGCCGTCGACATCGTAATCGCCGAAGATCGCCACCTTCTCGCGGCGGGTCGCGGCGTCCGCGATGCGCTTGGCGGCGGCTTCCATCTGCGTCACGGTATGGGGATCGGGCATCAGCTTGCGGATGGTCGGATCGAGAAAATCCTCGACCGCGTCGAGCTCGACCCCGCGCCCCGCCAGCACCCGCGCGAGCATTTCCGGCAATTGATAGCGCTGCGCGATCGCCAGCGCCCGCGCCGCCCCCCGCGCATCGAGCCGGTCGCGCCACAGCTTTCCGGTCGCGGAGCGCGCGACGCCGAGAAATGCCGGGGGCGCTTCGACGGGCAATGCGGATGCGGGGAGCGTCATGATGCTTTCGAAAGATAGGGACAGCGATTACTTCCGCAACACGGGTCCGTCATCCGGCCGGCGCAAGTGTGCTCATCCGGGGATGAGGTTAGAGCCTGCGGCCCTGGCCTAACAGCCCATTCGCTCGGCTATCCCGTTAAAATCCTTGGCGACGATATCCCAGTCGCCGTTGGCCTCGAAATCGTATTTCTGGTGCGGGCCGTATTCGGTCGGCCGCGCCACGAAAGCGGTCTTCAGTCCCAGTTGCTGCGCGGCCTTCAGGTCGTTGTTGTGCGCGGCCACCATCATCACCTGCTCCGGCGGCAGGCAAAGCAGCTTTGCGGCGCCGAGATAGGTCTCCGGATCGGGCTTGTAATGCTCGAACAGTTCGGCCGACATGATCAGGTCCCAGGGCAACCTCGCGAACTTCGCCATGTCGGTGAGCAACGCCACATTGCCGTTGGACAGCGGCGAGATGATGTATTTCGTCTTCAGCCGCGTCAGTCCAGCCACGGTGTCGGGCCAGGCATGAAGCCGATGCCAGCCCATGGTCAGGTGATGCAGGTCGGCCTCGGTGAGGCCCGAAATCTTGAACTGCGCAACCAGCTTTTCCAAAGACTGCCGGTGCAGCGTGTCGAGGATCATGTAGCCGCGCTCGGGGTGCTTGCGCACTTCGTCCATCGAGCCGGCATAGACCGCGCGCCAGCCGTCTACCAAAGCAGTCCAGTCGGCTTTGATGCCTCGCGTCTCCGACCACTTGGTGAAATCATCGATCAGGCTGGTGCGCCAGTCGACGCAGGTGCCGAACACATCGAACACCAGCGCCTTGACAGCGGAACTATCGGACATGGTCGCTCCCCGTTTTCTTGTTCGTCATTCCGGGGCGATGCCAACGGGTCCGGCCTCTGGCCGGCCCGATGACAAGCTCCGCATCGAACCCGGAATCTCGAGATTCCGGGTTCAGCCCTGCGGGCCGCCCCGGAATGACGTTACTTAGAGCACCTTGCGGTACTGGATGAAGCCGAGATTGTCGGCGACCGTGTCGTAGAGTGCGCGCGCCTGCGTGTTGCTCGATTGCGTAAGCCAATAGACGCGGCTCGAATTCGCCGCCCCGGCCTTCTCGTAAACCGCCTCGATCAGTGCCCGTCCGAGCCCTCTGCCCCGCGCCGATTCCGCGACAAACAGATCTTCCAGATAACAGTATCGGTGGGGAGCCCAGGTCGAACGATGAAAAAGGTAATGGGCGAACCCCGCCAGGTTGCCGTCGACATATCCGCCCAGCGCGAACATCGGCTCGCCCGGATCGTGAAACCTCGTCCACGTGAGATCGCTGACGTCCTGTGCCAGCGCCGTCTTGTAGAAGGTGAGGTAACCCGCCCATAGCGGGTTCCACGCTTCACGCTCGTCTTCGCCGATCGGCCGGATCACCACATTGCCAGCCATGTCAGCGCCTTCAATCGAGGTGGAATTTCTCGAGCTGCCGGTGTTCGGCCTTGATGTAGCGCACGGTGCCGGTGACCGAACGCATCACCACGGTCTCGGTCTGGATCACATCCTTGCGGAACTTGACTCCCGACAGCAGCGAACCGTCGGTAACGCCGGTGGCGGCGAACAAACAGTCGCCCTTCACCATGTCCTCGATGCCGTAAATCATGCGCGGATCGCTGACGCCCATCTTGTGGGCGCGCTCACGTTGCTCCTCGTTGTCAAGAATGAGCCGGCACTGCATCTGGCCGCCGATGCACCGCAACGCCGCCGCCGCCAGCACGCCCTCGGGCGCGCCGCCGGTGCCGATATACATGTCGACGCCCGTATTGTCAGGATCAGCGCAATGGATGACGCCGGCAACGTCGCCGTCGGTGATCAGGCGCACCGCGGCGCCCGTCGAGCGCACGCCGTTGATGATGTCGGCGTGACGCAGGCGTTCGAGCACCAGCACTGTGATCGCGGACGGCGGCACACCTTTCGCCTTGGCGAGGCGGTGAACGTTGTCGGCGGGCGATGCGTCGAGTTCGACCACGCCCTTGGCGTAGCCCGGGCCGACCGCGATCTTCTGCATGTAGACGTCGGGCGCGTGCAGTAGCGTGCCGCCATCGGCCATCGCCATGGTCGCGATCGCCCCCGGCATGTTCTTGGCGCACAGCGTGGTGCCCTCGAGCGGATCGACGGCGATATCGACTTGCGGCCCGGCATTGATGCCGACCTTCTCGCCGATGAACAGCATCGGCGCCTCGTCACGTTCGCCCTCGCCGATCACGATGGTGCCTTCGATCGGCAACTTGTTGAGCTCGCGCCGCATCGCGTCGACGGCGGCCTGGTCGGCGGCCTTCTCGTTGCCGTGGCCACGCAGCCTGGCTGCAGACACCGCCGCGCGCTCCGTCACCCGCACGATCTCGAGCGTCAGGATGCGCTCCAGCAGCAGCTGCGGCGGAACGGAAATATGGGTCGACATCGGCGAACTCCTTAAACTTCACAGCGGGTCCCAAAAACCCGCAACCACGCATATCGCGCGCCGTCCGTGCGGACGCCGCGCTAGTTCTTTTCGATCCGTATCACCTGCGGCCGGCCGCTGATCACCTTGTCGCGCTGGACCGCTTCCAGCGCGCGATAGACCGCGTCCTCGCTGGTGGCATAGGTAATCAGAATGACCGGAACCGGTGAAGCCTTCTTCGCCGTACCGTTGGCGCCAACGCCGTCAGGATGGCGCTGCACGATCGACTCCAGCGAGATCTTCTGCTCGGCAAGCCGGGTAGCGATGGTGGCGGCGGTGCCGGCGAGATCGCGCGCCATCAGGCGGATGTAGTAGCCGCCCTCATGACGCTCCATCGGCGCCTTCTTGGTCGCGCGCAATTTGTCGACCGGCCGGCCAAATGGCTTGGCGCGGATGCCGCGCGCGACATCGGCGATGTCGGCGAGCACGGCGGACGCGGTCGCTGCACCTCCGGCGCCCGGACCGACCAGCGTAATCGGCGGAATGCCCTCGCCGTCGATGGTCACGGCGTTGGTGACCCCCATCACCTGCGCGATCGAGGACGTCTTCGGCACCATGGTCGGATGCACGCGCTGCTCGATGCCCTTGGCGGTGCGCACCGCGACCCCGAGCAGCTTGACGCGGTAGCCGAGCTCTTCCGCGGCGCGCAGATCTTCCGGCGCGATCGAGGAGATGCCTTCGACATAGACCGCGCCCTGCGCCACCTTGGTGCCGAAGGCGAGACTGGCCAGAATGGCAAGCTTCTGCGCGGTGTCGTGGCCATCGACGTCGAACGACGGGTTGGCCTCGGCATAGCCGAGGCGCTGCGCGTCCTTCAGGCATTCGGCGAACGACAACCCTTCCTGTTCCATCCTCGTCAGGATGTAATTGCAGGTGCCGTTGAGAATGCCGTAGACGCGATTGATGCCGGTGCCGGCGAGACCCTCGCGCAGGGTCTTGACCACCGGAATGGCGGCGCCGACCGCCGCCTCGAAATTCAGCGCGCCGCCGTGTTTTTCGGCGGCATGGGCCAGGCGCAATCCATGCTTGGCGATCAGCGCCTTGTTGGCGGTCACCACCGACTTGCCGGATTTCAGCGCCGCCTCGATCGCCGACAGCGCGGGATCGCCGGAACCGCCCATCAATTCGACGAAGCAATCGATGCCGGGATCGCTGGCCAGCGCCAGCGGGCTCCTGGCCCATTCGATGCCGCGCAGGTCGAGCTTGCGCTTCTTCACCTTGGAACGCGCGGTGACGGCGACCACGCGCACGCCGCGTCCGCAGCGCGCCGACAGCGTCCGGCTCTGCTCTTCGATGAGGCGGACGACTTCGGCGCCAACAGTGCCGAGCCCCGCAATACCCACTTTCAGGGGTGCGACCATGAGGAAGAAGACCTGCCGAGGAGACTTGAACTAAGCATGATCTGGTCCGAAAATTGGAAGTCCACTTTTCGGGATCATGCCTACCGCCGGTTGGCGAGAGGAACCACGTTGTGCAACGTTTCAATGCCGCTTTCAAGGAAGCGGCGCACGCCGCGGGCGGCCTGGCGGATACGTTGCTCGTTTTCCACCATCGCGATGCGGACATAGCCCTCGCCGTGCTCGCCGAAGGCGACCCCCGGCGACACCACCACGCCCGATTTCTCGACCATCAGGGTCGCGAACTGCATGCTGCCGACGTCGCGGAATGCCTTGGGCAGCGGCGCCCAGGCGAACATCGAGGCTTCCGGCGGCGGGATATCCCACCCTGCCCGGCCGAATGACTCGACCAGCGCGTCGCGGCGCTTGCGGTAGGTTTCGCGCATCTCACGGATGCAGTCGTCCGGACCGTTCAATGCCGCGGTCGCGGCCACCTGGATCGGCGTGAACGCGCCATAATCCAGATAGGATTTCACCCGCGCCAATGCGGCGATGATGCGGTCATTGCCGACGGCAAAGCCCATCCGCCAGCCGGCCATCGAGAACGTCTTCGACATCGAGGTGAATTCCACGGTCACGTCGATCGCGCCGGGAACCTGCAGCACCGAGGGCGGCGGGTTGTTGTCGTCGAAATAGACTTCCGCATAAGCGAGATCCGACAGGATGAAGATATCGTGCTTCTTCGCGAACGCGACCAGATCCTTGTAGAAATCGAGGCTCGCGACATAAGCGGTCGGATTGGACGGATAGCAGACCACCAGAGCCAGCGGTTTCGGGATCGAATGGATGATGGCGCGTTCCACCGCCTCGAAGAATTGCGGGGTCGGTTCCGATGGAACCGAACGGATCACGCCGCCGGCCATCAGGAAGCCGAAGGCATGGATCGGATAGCTCGGATTGGGACACAGAATGACGTCGCCGGGTGCGGTGATCGCCTGCGCGACGTTGGCGAACCCCTCCTTCGAGCCCAGGGTGGCGACGATCTGGGTCTCCGGATTGAGTTTCACGCCGAAGCGACGGCCGTAATAGGCGGCCTGCGCCTTGCGCAAGCCGGTAATGCCGCGCGAGGCCGAATAGCGGTCGGTCCGCGGCTTGCCCAAGGTTTCCTTGAGCTTTTCGATCACATGGGGCGGCGTCGACAGGTCGGGATTGCCCATACCGAGATCGATGATATCGGCGCCGGCATTCCGCGCGGCCGCCTTGGCCCGGTTGACCTGCTCAAACACGTAAGGCGGCAAACGGCGGATGCGGTAAAATTCTTCCATCGGTCTCATAGCTCCGGAAGCGGGTCGGGCAGGGATCGCCAGCGTAGCTTGCAGCGGAACTCGATTCCGCGCAGAAAGCACGCTCAATCAATGATTTAGGCCAAATTCCGCGCCAAACCATTAAATCGGGATTGTTTTACCACGCAAGCGCCGCTGCGCCAGCCGTAATAGCGCGCACTTGTTCACTTTGCGGCGGAGTTTTTCGCGGCGGCGGAGGCCTGCCGGTCCCGAGCAGCGGCCAATTCGCGCTGGATCTGGGCCTGCGCGGCCGGCGGCAGCGCGGCCTCCTCGCGATCGGGAGGCAGATCATGGACCGGGAGGTAGGCGCCGGCTTCCTTCGGCCGCGCCGGTGCATCGGCCGGGGTGCCGACCAGCGGCAGATCGGCGATCGACGTCGAGCAGCCACTGAGCGCGAGCGCCGACAGCAACAGCGCTCCCACTGCAATCGCCCTCATGTGCCGATTGGCCGTCATCCGTTTGAACATCCCCGGTCAGCTGTTAAGCCGCTGGTATGAGCCTTGCAGCGCCATAACGTCTAGTTCCTCTGATCTGGCCTAATCGTTCAAACCATTGTCGCCCGAAACGATTAGAGCCGAAACAACAAAACGGAGCGTTGGGGCCTCAATATGTCGGAACCAAGAAATTCTATCGCAGTGCAACAGCGCGGGTGCGGAAGGTTAACCGCAAAGCCGTCCGCGCCGATTGCGCGCGGTGACGAACTTGAAATGAATCGATAGTGTCCGCCCATGAGTGAAGTCACGACCGAGACCCAGGCTGCGAGGAAGTTCGACCCCGAAGCCTTCGCCATGAACCTTGCGAAGGCGCTGGAGAGCAGTGGCCAGGCGCTCGCGGCCTATCTGAAGCCGCGCGAGAACGGCGAAGCCAAGGACAAGCCGCCGAGTGAACTCAACGAGCTGATCAAGACTTTTACCGCGGTCGCGGAATATTGGCTGTCGGACAACGAGCGATCGGCGGACCTGCAGGCCAAGATCGCCAAGGCCTATCTCGATCTGTGGGGCTCGTCGGTGCGCCGGCTGGCCGGCGAACAGGCGGCGCCTGCGATCCAACCCTCCCCGCGCGACAAGCGCTTCCAGGACCCGGAGTGGAGATCGAACCAGTTCTTCGATTTCGTGATGCAGCTCTATCTGCTGACCACGCAGTGGGCGCAGGACCTGGTGCAAAACGCCGAAGGCCTCGATCCGCACACCCGCAAGAAAGCCGAGTTCTACGTCAAGCAAATCACCAACGCGCTGGCGCCGTCGAATTTCGTCCTCACCAATCCGGAAGTGCTGCGCGAGACGCTGACCTCCAACGCCGGCAACCTGGTGCGCGGCATGAAGATGCTGGCCGAGGACATAGAGGCCGGCCGCGGCACGCTGCGGATCCGGCAGTCCGACCCCTCCAATCTCGAGGTCGGCGTCAACATGGCGACGACGCCGGGCAAGGTGATCTTCCAGAACGACTTGATGCAGCTGATCCAGTATCAGCCTTCGACGGAAACCGTGCTGCGCACGCCGCTTCTGATCGTGCCGCCATGGATCAACAAGTTCTACATCCTCGATCTCAAGCCGGAGAAATCCTACATCAAGTGGTGCGTCGATCAGGGCATCACCGTGTTCGTGATCTCGTGGGTCAACCCGGACAAGAAGCTCGGCCAGAAAACCTTCGAGGACTACATGAAGGAAGGCCCGCTGACGGCGATGGACGTCATCGAGAAGGTGACCGGCGAAATGAAGGTTCACACCGCGGGCTATTGCGTCGGCGGCACCCTGCTCGCCTCGACGCTGGCGTGGCTTGCGGAAAAGCGCCGGGTACGCGTGACATCCGCCACCTTCTTTGCCGCCCAGGTCGACTTCACCCATGCCGGCGACCTCCTGGTATTCGTCGACGAAGACCAGATCTCGGCGCTGGAGCGCGACATGCGGGCGGCGGGCGTGCTCGAAGGCAGCAAGATGGCGATGGCTTTCAACATGCTGCGCTCGAACGACCTGATCTGGCCCTATGTCGTCAGCAACTACCTGAAGGGACAGCCGCCCTCCTCGTTCGATCTCCTGCACTGGAATTCGGATGCGACGCGGATGCCGGCGGCGAACCATTCCTACTATTTGCGCAACTGCTACCTGGAGAACCGGCTGTCGGCCGGCACCATGGTGCTCGACAACACGCTGCTCGACCTGTCGAAGGTGAAGGTGCCGGTCTACAATCTGGCAACCCGCGAGGATCACATCGCGCCGGCGGATTCGGTGCTGTACGGCTCGCAATTCTTCGGCGGGCCGGTGAAATTCGTGCTTTCCGGGTCCGGCCATATCGCCGGCGTGGTCAACCCTCCGGCGTCGGGCAAATATCAGTACTGGACCAACGACAATATCAGGGACGTGACGCTCGCGGACTGGCTCAAGGGCGCGCAGGAGCACAAGGGCTCGTGGTGGCCGGACTGGCGCCAATGGCTCGAGAGCATCGATGCCGAGACGGTGCCGGCGCGGCAGGTCGGCAGCGACGCGCTGCCGCCGATCGAGGACGCGCCGGGCAGCTACGTCCGGGTTCGCGCGTAGCGCAACGGTACCAGCTTAGGTTATAAATCAGCCGTCCCGCCCGGGATTCGAAATTGAGTGAGGGGGAAACCATGACGCGCGAACTGTTCTGGCTGACGCTGACGGTGATTTTGACGGGGCTGATGTGGATCCCGTACGTGCTCAACCGCTGCCAGGTGCGCGGCCTCATGGGCGCGATGGCCAATCCGTCGCGCAACGACAAGCCGCATGCGGAATGGGCCAATCGCATGATGTTCGCGCATGACAATGCGGTCGAGAACCTCATCATCTTTGCGCCGCTGGTGCTGATCCTCAACTCGATCGATTATTCGACCAAATGGACGGTTCTGGCCTGCGCGGTGTATTTCTGGTCCCGCGTCGCGCACCTGATCGTCTACACCCTCGGCCTGCCGGTGTTCCGCACCCTCGCCTTCACCGTCGGCTTCTTTGCGCAAGCCGTGCTGGCGCTGGCGATCTTCAAGCTGCTGTGAGAACAGAGGGGGTCAGAGGCTCTTGCGGGCCACCACGAACAGCATCTCGGCCCATTCGTTGTCGAAGCCTCTGACTTCGCCCTGCTCGATCGACAGCGAACTCCAGCTGCCGGCGCCGGAGTAAGTGGCGCGCAGCCATTCCGGCGACGGATAATTGTAGTAGCGGTTGAGCGTATCCCGGCCGTCTTCCTCGCCGGCCTTGAAGCTGGCGTAGAACTGGCCGCCGGGCTTCAGCGCCCGCCAGATCAGGGTCAGCACCTGCGCAAGCTCGGGCCGAGGCACGTGCAGCAGGCAGGCGTTGGCCCAGACGCCGTCATAGGCTTCGAGCTCGTCGAGGTCATGGAACAGCAGCGTCTCGACCGGACGCCCGAGCCGGCGCGATGCCTCGGCCGCCAGTTCCGGCGAACCGTCGGTGGGGCGAACGTCGAATCCCGCCGCCAGCATTTGCGCGGAATCGGCGCCGGCGCCGCATCCGAGTTCGAGGATCGTCGCCCCCGGAGGCAGCAGCGCGAGAAAGCGGGTCAGCCGCGTGTGTGCTTGGCGATCTCGCGCGCGGCATAGGCTCGCGCGTTGCTGCGGTAGAACCGGAGCGTATCCTCGTCCACGGTAACTCCTCAAATCAGGGAACGGCGTGGTATGCCCTGCCTTACGTTTCGGCAAACCCCAGCATCAAACGCATGTTCTGCACCGCCGCACCCGATGCGCCTTTGCCGAGGTTGTCGAGACGCGCGACGAGAAGCGCCTGTCGGTGTTTTTCGCTCGCGAATACGTAGAGCTCGAGCATATTGGTCTCGTTGAGCGCCTCCGGCTCGAGCCGTCCGCTTTTTGCAGCCGCATTGTCGAGCGGCATGACCGAGACATATTTGCTCCCGCCGTAGCGCTTTGCCAGCGCGGCATGGAGATCCGCACCATCAGGCTTGCCCGGAAGTGTGTCGAGATGGAAAGGCACCGACACCAGCATGCCCTGTCGGTAATTGCCGACCGACGGCACGAAGATGGGCCGGCGCGCGAGATTTGCGTAAAGCTGGGTTTCAGGCACGTGCTTGTGCTCGAAGCCGAGGCCATAGAGCTCAAAAGCCGGCGCCGTGCCGTCTTCGAAGCTTGCAATCATGGATTTGCCACCGCCCGAATAGCCGCTGACCGCATTGATGGTGACCGGGTAGTCCGCCGGCACAAGACCGGCATCGACGAGTGGCCGCAGCAGCGCCACGGCGCCGGTCGGATAGCAGCCGGGGTTTGAGACTTTCCGCGCCGTCCGGATTTTGTCCGCCTGATCCGGCGCGAGTTCCGGGAAGCCGTAGGTCCAGTCGCTAGCGACCCGAAACGCCGTCGAGGCATCCAGGATCTTGGGAGCTTTGCCTCCCATGCTGTCGATCAGCGCGACGGTTTCTTTCGCAGCATCATCGGGCAGACAGAGGATGACGAGATCCACTTCCTCCATCAGCGCAAGCTTTGCCGCCGCGTCCTTGCGCTTTTCCTCAGCTATGCTTTTCACCGTGACGTCGTTCTGAGCGCCAAGGCGCTCGCGAATGCCGAGGCCCGTCGTTCCGGACGCACCGTCGACGAAGACGGCTGGCCTCTTCGAGGCGCCGGCGGATGGGAGCTGGCCTTTCGGCTGGGTGTCGGAGACGGTCATGGCGCGTTCCTTCCATCCGCGGGGATACTGACATTCAATGATGACATGTAGTTCAACTGCGGCCGCAGCGCGACCATCTGGTCTCCGATTGTCCGTGCGGCCGCATCGTGCTGTTGCGTCAGCGCCGAGGCAATCGCCAGATGGTCGGCGTCGGATTTGTGCTGGTTGAGCTTGAAACTGCCCTCGACTTCTTCGACCGTCATGACCAGACCCACGATCGCCTTCTTCATCGCATCCAGGCGGCCGGCCGTCATCTTCGAGGACAGCCATGGCGGTTTCGGCGCCAGCCAGTTTTCGAACTTGGCGCTCAGGGTGTCGAGATGCCGGCCGAGTTCATCGCCGGACAAGGGCCGCACGGTGCCGGTGAGATGCACGGCCTTGTAAAGCCAGGTCGGCACCTGATCCGGCGAGGCGTACCAGTCCGGCGACACATAGGCGTCGGCGCCGTTGACGGCCATCAGCCATGACGATGCCCCGTCCGCAAGGCTCGCCAGCGGATTATGGCGCGCGACGTGAAACATAGCCTGCGGCGTACCGTCGTCGGCCGAGGTGAGAAAGAACGGCAGCGAGGACGCGACCGGCCGCGAGCCGTTCCACGCGCAGACCGTGCCGAATCCGCGCGCTTCCGCAAAGGCGAGGCTTGCGGCGCGATCGGTCTTGAACATGGGAGGCGTGTACATCTTCGGACTCCGGCTTGACGTTGGGAGCCGCCGGGTCAGATCACGCTGCAGTAAAAGAAGATGCCGCGGACCGGATCCGGCGGCAGGGGCGACAATCTCAGACGCAAACGTCCGCCCATACCGCGAAAGTGCGACGGCGGCGAGCGGTCAGGATGGTCGCAGCGTTGATCATGGGCGCGGGCTATAAGGCCGCGCTGCAATACGGTCAAGCCGAAAGACAAGGCCGCCCGCACGGGACGGCCTGCCCGGTTCCTCGGCGGCGGCTACAGCACCGGCTGCCACGCCACCGGATTGTACCGATAGCCGTTGCCGTCCTTCTCGATATAAGCGGCGGCCGGGAACGAATAATGGAAGGCCTGGACCATCATCCTGTCGGCGACCAGGCGGTCGTAGAGCTTTCGCCGCGTCTCTTCGGCCTTCGGCCCGTCCATGTCGAACGAGGCGTGCCATCCCGGGTTGCGAACGAATAGTTGCGGCAGGTTGGTTACGTCGGCCTGGACGACCACGCTCTGCGACCCCGACGAAACGATGTGGGAAGTGTGGCCGGGCGTATGGCCGGGGGTCGCCACGGCCTGGATACCCGCTATCAGTTCCTTGCCGCCCTCGTATTGCGTGACCTTGCCACCCAACGCGCCGAAGATGCGGCGAACGTTGGCAAAGGCACCTTTCATTCCTTCGGGCGCGCGGCTGGCGTTACCCTCATCCATCCAGAACGCCCACTCGCCTGCTGGCACCAGGATCTCGGCATTCGCGAAGGCCGGCTTTCCGTCCGCGGTCACGAGGCCGCCGATGTGGTCACCGTGGAAATGCGAGATCACCACCATGTCGATGGTCTTGGCGTCGATTCCGGCCGCCGCGAGATTCGTGTGATATTGGCCGACCCATCCCTTGCTCGTCTCGTAAGCCGCCGGACCATTCCCCGTATCGATGGCAATCAATTTCGTGCCGGTGTTGACCACCACGGGATTGAAGAAGAAGGGAAACTTGTCCTTTTCCAGAAAAGATGCCTGGAGCGCGGCATTGACCTCGTCCTTGCTGGCGTTCTTGACCAGGGTATCGGGGAGCGGACCCGACCGGGTCCCATCGGTAACGACGGTGACTTCGAAGTCGCCGACCTTGTAGCGGTAGACGCCCGGCGCCTGCTTGCCCGCGGCGGGTGCGGCGGCCTCGGCATTCCGGACTTGCAGCAAGGGTGAAGCCGCGAGAGCTGCGGCGCCGGCAAGCGCGTGACGTCGTGTCAGTTCCATAGTGTCCTCCCAGTGAGACGATGACTGCAGAATTCCCCGCTTCTAGGCATAATGTCCGGGCGCTCTTACCCGTGTTCCGCGCGCCGCCGGAGCGGGCGCAACGCACGGCATTCAAGGGGGCTAACACCCCCGCACCCGCCTTATTCCGGCCGGGCGGAATGCCGCCCTATACCGCCCGCCACAGCCATCCGGCGATCAGCGCCATCACGTCGCCAAACAACAGCAGCACCGCCGACCAGACCAGCGCGGATACGAAATTGGCGATTTGAAATTGCCAGTAAGGCATCTCGAATATGCCGGCCGCGAGAGGCACCGAAGCCCGCAGCGGCCCGAAAAAGCGCCCGATGAAAATGCTGGGTACGCCCCAGTCCTTCACAAACGCCTCGCCGCGCTCCAGGATCCCCGGGTAGCGCGACAACGGCCACATCTCGGCGACGTGTTCCTTGTATCGGAAGCCAAACCAATAAGAGAGCCAGTCGCCGAGTGCAGCGCCGATCCCGCCGGCCAGCCACACCGGCCAGAAGCTGATGCCGCTGACCCCGATCAGCGCACCGATCGCGACCAAAGCCCCCCAGGCCGGGACAACCAGCGAGATGAAAGCGATCGATTCGCCGAATGCGAGCAGGAGCACGATGGGAGCGGCCCAGACCTGATGATCGCGCACGAAGTCAGCCAAAGCGCGCGTAAAATCTTCCATGTTTAGAGAGCCTTCCCCGGCTGCCGGCCTGATCGAGCGGGACATCGGACCTTTCCGGGATTCCAATGCCTGAGGACAGGTAAGCCAACCCCTTCCGTGACATCAAGTCACAAAGGCGGGGACTGTGCGTGAGCCCCGGGGTCTCCCGAACGGCTTTACATCCCCTCCCCACAAACAATGCTGGGAAAAACGGATGATCGGGACCTGGGCCGCGTGGTTGTGCCGGTCGGAATGCCGGCGGGCATCGCCATGGGCATTCAGCGGAAACTCATGCTGAGGCGATCTGCCGCCCCTCAGCTCTGAGGAGGAGGCGGCCGCTTCGGCGGCCGCGGCTTCGCCGCGCGCGGAGGCGTCGGCGCGACGGGTTGCAGGGTGACGATCACCGGATTTGGCTTGTGATCCAGCGCAGCCCCCGTGACGGCATCCACGCCGATGCCAACCAACCCGCGAATGCGCCCGCCGTCACTTTTTGAGCTCATCCGTGGCATAGTCAGAGCAATCGATTCGCCGCGCCCGACGCGCGCGCAACACATGAAGAGCCATGTCCAAGCCATTGAAATCTGCAGCAAAAACCAAAGCCGGTAAAGATCTTTTCGAGGCATCGACCGCGAAGGGCCGCGCCCCGCTCAAGGTCGCATCGCGCGCCTCCAGCGCCGAAGCCGGCTACACCGCGGCCGATATCGAGGTGCTCGAAGGCCTCGAGCCGGTGCGCCGCCGGCCCGGCATGTATATCGGCGGCACCGACGAGAAGGCGCTGCACCACCTGTTCGCGGAAGTGATCGACAATTCCATGGACGAGGCGCTGGCGGGTCACGCCTCCTTCATCGAAGTGGAGCTTTCCGCCGACGGCTTTCTGACCGTGTCGGACAATGGCCGCGGCATCCCGGTCGACCCGCATCCGAAATTCCCGAAGAAATCCGCGCTCGAAGTCATCATGTGCACGCTGCACTCCGGCGGCAAATTCGACTCCAAGGTCTATGAGACCTCCGGCGGCCTGCACGGTGTCGGCGTCTCCGTGGTCAACGCGCTGTCCTCGCGGCTCGAGGTCGAGGTCGCCCGCAGCCAGAAGCTCTATCGCATGAGTTTCGAGCGCGGCCATCCCAAGGGCAAGCTGGAGGACCTCGGCAAGATCAGCAACCGCCGCGGCACCCGCATCCGCTTCAAGCCGGATACCGAGATTTTCGGCGCCAAGGCCGCCTTCAAGCCGCAGCGGCTGTTCAAGATGGCGCGCTCCAAGGCCTATCTGTTCGGCGGCGTCGAAATCCGCTGGCGCTGCGATCCGGCCCTGCTGAAGGGCCTCGAGGGCGTGCCTGCCGAGGACACCTTTCATTTCGCCGGCGGATTGAAGGATTACCTCGCCGCGGCCGTTCATGCCGACACGCTGGTGCATCCGGATATCTTCTCCGGCAAGTCCGGCCGGGTCGGCGCCCACGGCGCCTGCGAATGGGCCGTGGCGTGGACCGCGGACGCCGACGGTTTCCTGTCTTCCTATTGCAACACCGTGCCGACGCAGGATGGCGGCACCCACGAATCCGGCATGCGCAGCGCGCTGTTGCGCGGCCTGAAGGACCACGCCGAACGCGTCGGCCAGGGCAAGCGCGCCGCTTCCATCACCTCGGAAGACGTCATGGTCGGCGCCGCCGTGATGCTCAGCGTGTTCGTGCGCGAGCCGGAATTCCAGGGCCAGACCAAGGACCGCCTCGCCACCGCCGAAGCCCAGCGCATCGTCGAGCAGGCGATCAAGGACCCGTTCGACCACTGGCTGTCGGGCAATCCGCTGCAGGCCAACAAGCTGCTGGATTTCGTCATCGAGCGCGCCGACGAGCGGCTGCGCCGCCGCGCCGAGAAGGAAATCTCGCGCAAGACCGCGACAAAGAAAGCGCGCCTGCCCGGCAAGCTCGCGGACTGCACCAATACCGCCGCCGAAGGTTCGGAACTGTTCATCGTCGAGGGCGACTCGGCCGGCGGCAGCGCCAAGCAGGCGCGCGACCGCAAGACCCAGGCCATCCTTCCCTTGCGCGGCAAGATCCTCAACGTCGCCTCCGCCACCAAGGACAAGCTAACCGCCAATGCGCAGCTTGCCGACCTGATGCAGGCGATCGGCTGCGGCGCCGGCCCGCATTACCGCGAAGAGGATCTGCGCTACGCCCGCATCATCGTCATGACCGACGCCGACGTCGACGGCGCGCATATCGCCTCGTTGCTGATCACGTTCTTCTACCGGCAGATGCCGCGGCTGATCGACGAGGGCCACCTCTACCTCGCGGTGCCGCCGCTCTACCGCCTCACCCACGGTTCAAAGACGGTCTACGCCCGCGACGACGCCCACAAGGAGCTGCTTCTGAGGAGCGAATTCAACGCCAACGCCAAGGTCGACGTCGGCCGCTTCAAGGGCCTCGGCGAAATGATGCCGGCGCAGCTGAAGGAAACCACCATGGATCCGGCCAAACGCACCTTGCTGCGCGTGGTGCTCTTGGCCGACGACCGCGAGGGCACCGCCGATTCGGTCGAGCGGCTGATGGGCACCAAGGCGGAAGCGCGCTTTGCCTTCATTTCCGACAAGGCCGAATTCGCCAGCGAGGATTTGCTGGACGTCTAGGGGGCCGGGACCGTCGGGAAGTGTCCGGGGGAGCGGCGTCGATTCCGCTGTCCCCATGCGGATTTGCCGCCTTTTTGGGCTTTTCCAGCCTGGCGCGTTTTCCGGCGTGTGTGCTCCCCCTGCAACAGCATTTTGGACGGAACTGCGTATAGTTCCGCCTACAAGGTTTACGGGAATCGGTGCAGAGGCACCCGCGCGGTCGGTTTCGAACGCTCAATACTGGGGAATTGAAAATGAAGAAATTAGTGCTCGCGCTGACCGCGTTTGCGGCGTTTGCTGCCCCGGCTGTCGCGGCCGACATGGCCGCCAAGGCCCCGCTGCGGGCTGCTCCCGTTGCATATGCCCCGTCCTGGACCGGCTGCTACATCGGTGGCGGTGGCGGCTTCGGTATGTGGAACCAGGAAAACACCCGTTATATCGATGGTCCGCCGCGGACTCTGGTTTCCGCCGAAACGACGGCCGGCGGTCGCGGCTACTTCGGCACCATCGGTGGTGGCTGCGACTACCAGTTCTCGGCCGCAGGCGCACAGTTCGTGGTCGGCGCCTTCGCCGACTATGACTTCGCGAGCATCAAAGGCCAGCTTGGTACCCTCAACGCTGCTATCGTTGGCGAAGAGAAGATGAGCTCGGCCTGGGCGGTCGGCGGCCGCATCGGCTGGCTGGCATTCCCGCAGCTTCTGACCTATTTCTCGGGTGGCTACACCGAGGCGACCTTCGACCGGATCAACTTCAACTTCGCCGGCGCCCCGTTTGGAACGGCCAACACCTACCTCGACAAGGCGACCTACAAGGGTTGGTTCCTCGGGGCCGGCGACGAATATGCGCTGAGCTTCCTGCCGGGCCTGTTCTGGAAGACCGAATACCGCTTCTCGGAATTCGATCTCCGGAACAACCCCTTCAGGAACGCCACCACCAATGCTCTGAACGGCGACTCGCTGGACTCCAAGAAGTACACCCACACCATCCGCAGCGAGCTGGTCTACCGTTTCAACTGGGGTGGCCCGGTCGTCGCGAAGTACTGATCTCTCCCGAGAGTAAACAACTTAAAAGCCCCGGCATATTGCCGGGGCTTTTTTGTGCCTATGGGGTCTGTGAGCGCCCCACCGGGAAGCCTCCGGCGCCCGCCCCTTGCCCTCGCTGATTCCGCACGTCAAGGTGGCCGCGTCCCCACCGGGGCCACGGCCAGCGGGGAAGAGCGATGCGCAGATGGTTTTTGATCGCCGGCATCCTTGCACTCGCGATCGGGTTGCTCTGGATCGGCCAAGGCACCGGCGTGATTGCCTGGCCGGCATCGAGCTTCATGATCAGCCAGATCCAGTGGGCCTGGTACGGCGCGGCGCTGGCCGCGCTCGGACTGATCCTGATCTGGCAGAACCGGCGTTGAATCCACATCCGACGTGGCGTGGTCGCCATGGCCGGGCTTGTCCCAGCAATCCACCTCTTTAAAAACTGGCGATCAGGACGAGGATGCCGGCATAGAACCGGGCGTGACGGGGGAATGTCCATGAATTCAAAACTGTTCGATCTCAGCGGCAAGGTAGCCATCGTCACCGGCGGCAATGGCGGCATCGGGCTCGGGATGGCGCGAGGGTTAGCGGAAGCCGGCGCCGGCATCGCCGTCGTCGGACGCGACGAAGCGAAGTCCAACGCTGCGGTCGCAGACCTCAGGACGCGCGGCGTCAAGGCAATCTCCGTCACAGCCGACGTCACCAGCCAATCGGCGGTCGAGGCCATGGTCGAGCGGGTGAAGAACGAACTCGGGCGCGTTGACATTCTCGTCAACAATGCCGGCATCAATATTCGAAAAGCGCCGCACGCACTCGATCTGGCGGAATGGGACAGCGTCATCAAGACCAACCTCACCAGCGCGTTCCTGTGCTCGCAGGCGGCCTACCCCGCCATGAAGGCCGCAGGCGGCGGCAAGATCATCAATATCGGCTCGATGATGTCGATCTTCGGCGCCAGTTTTGCGCCAGCCTACGCCGCGAGCAAGGGTGGCATCGTGCAGTTCACCCGCTCCTGCGCGGTGGCTTGGGCCGTTGACGGCATCCAAGTCAACGCCATTCTGCCGGGCTGGATCGACACCGAACTGACCAAGCGCGCCCGCGAGCAGATCGACGGACTGCACGACAAGGTGCTGGCGCGCACGCCGGCGGCGCGCTGGGGCGCCATCGCCGACTTCGCCGGCATCGCGGTGTTCCTGTCGTCGAGCGCCTCGGACTTCGTCACCGGCACCGCGATCCCGATCGATGGCGGTTTCTCGATCATGGGCTAAGCAAGCGCGAAGCACCAACGAGCTGGTGCGCCGGACGCGGCGCCTACCGCAGTGCCCCTACAGAAAATCGCGAAAACAACCCCATGCAAAGTAGAATGCCTCGCCGGTGTCAGCGGGTCGGGGCTACCGGCGAATGTACATGCTCCGGCCGCACCCCAAGGCCGACGAACCGCGCGGTAACGCCCTGCAGCCACGGTACCGCGTTGATGAGGCGCACCGGCAGCGGTGGCTTGAGCGGCCGGCCGCCGGGCTTGAGCGCGACGCTGATGACGTTGTTCTGGACCACCACCTGCATGGCCTGCGTCATCCGCACCGGAAATTCCCGGCGCCGCCGCACCGCATCGAGCTCCTGTTCGGAAGGACAGCCGTCTGCCAGCTTGGCCGCCAGCAGGTTCGCCGTCGCGACCGCATCCTGCACCGCCAGCTTCACGCTGATGACCGTTTCGCCCGACCGGATCAGGTCGGTCGCCTCAGCATTCATCATCACCCTGAGCGACGGGAATCGTTGGCCGCTCTCGCGCAGGAAATTGAGAAAGTCCCATTGCGGCATGAAGGCGATGAAGGGGTACTTTGCCTTCAGACGGCTGAGGTCCGCGATCCGGATGGTGGCGCTGCCGAACTTGCCGTCCATCTTCCGCAGTCGCTGGTGCGGCAGCTTGAGAAATCCATCGATCAGGCCGAGTTCGTCCATCACCTGCAGCGTCGAGGGATGCACGGTGTCGCCGCGAAAATCGCGGAAGAAGTCGGCGTGCTTCTCCAGCACGATCGTATCGACGCCGGCGCGGCCGAGCAGATAACCCAGCATCATGCCGGCGGGACCGCCGCCGACGATGCAGCAGCGGAACTTCATAGATGGCTCCATGGCGACCTCCAGGACAGGAGCATACGCCGGATCGCACCATTCGTCATTGCGAGGAGCGACAGCGACGAAGCAATCCATCTATCCCCGCGGGGACAGGTGGATTGCTTCGCTTCGCTCGCAATGACGGACGTGTCAGCGCCGGAAACTCTTGATCTCGGAAACGCTGCCGTCGCGGTAGGTCAATTCCACCGACACCGATCTGGTCGCGGGCGCGAGCTTCAGATAGGGCTGCGCCTCATGGGGAATGACACTGGGATCCCTGGGATCGCAGGGCGGCATTTTCAGCACCTTGTCCGGCACCGTGGTATCGATGCCGACGCGCACTTCGCGGATCGCGCAGCGATACGACATCAGGTGGGTGTAATAGACCAGCAACCCGTTGAACTCGCGGAACGACAGCCAACTCGTCGCGGTCATGTCGAGGATCTTGCGCTGATCGCGGATCAGCGCGGCTTCCGGATCGAACCGGATCGGGAACGGTCCCTGCAACTCGCCCTGGATATCGACATAGCGGACCTGGATCGTCGCCGCCGGCGCGTCGGCGGGCAATTCGATCGACGGGTTGGGCATCCGCTTGCGTGTGCGCGGATCGAGCGTGTCGATGAAACCGGTCTCGCGGAATTCGCTGGTCTCGCCGATCCGCCATGAAATCCCGAGCGTCGGATCGGCGATCGAGAACACCACGGTCCAGCCGCCATTGTGGCGGGAGAACGCGGCGATCGGCGCATTGACGCTTTCGTTCGACGGCGCAAGGCGCTGCACCGGCGGCAAGGCCGCGACCTTCTGCAAGGGCTCGGCGGCTGTTTCGGCCTGCCCCTTCGCAACGCCGTTCAGAAACACGTCGTCGACCATCTGGTCGAAATAAACCGGGATCTGCTTGTGGCGCACGGTCTCCGCCGCCTCACTGACAAGGCGCCGGGTGCGCTGCGCGACCTGCACGAGATTAGCGCCGGGCTGCGTCAGCTCCTTGGCGAAAGTCCGCGTGAACACCGAATTGGGATTGTCGTCATTGTTGGAGAGCCGGTCGAGCGCGGTCTGCCGCGGGCCCGCCGAAAATACCGAGAACACGCCCTCCGGCAATTGCGTCATCGGCGCCAGACCGCCGCCGCCGGCGACCGCGCGGGTGCCGGCGCGTTCGAACGGATTGTTGCGGCAGGCGTCGAAGACCAGAATGGCGGTACGCGCCTTCTTGTTCTGCAGCCGTTCGATGACGCGGTCCGCCAGGATCGATGCATCGCGTACCAGCTCTTCCTGGCCCTCGGTCGCCGCAGGCACGTCGGTCGGCAGCAGAAAGTTCTGTCCGGCGATCTCAAAACCGTGGCCGGCGTAGAAGAAGAACGCGGTATCGCCGGGCTCGACCGCCTTGTCGAACGCCAGCAGCGTCTGGCTGAACGCAGCCCGCGTCTGGTTCTCCGCCACCATCACGGAAAAGCCGAGCTGCTTCAGCGTATCGCCCATGGTGCGGGCGTCGTTGACCGCCTTCTGCAGTTTCGGAACGTTCCTGTAGTCGTTGTTGCCGATGACCAGCGCGACCCGCTTGGCGGCTTGTGCAGGCGCGGCAAACGCCAGCAACGACCCCGCCAGACACCACGCCAGAGCGGTCCTGAAGGACAACCAGCTATTCATCCGTATTCCCCGACTGCGCGAATCATCCGCGGCTCGTGCGATCCGCTCTATGCCATAGTCGATAAATGAACAGCGCCGGTTCAATGGCGGGGATTGCCCGCGGGAGTTGTGAACCGGCGCGCAAGAGAACCAGTCTCGCCCTGCCAATCCCCCCGGCGCGGCCTCGCCACGTGACCATTAGATGACGAGGCGCCCCTTATTTATGCGAAAACGTTAAGCTTTTTCGGCCATTTGGCCGGTTCCAAGATTGACTTTGGCCGTTTCGTCCCTATGTTCCGTTTCAACGCGGCCCTGGATCGAAACGCGATTCCCTTGGGTTAGCCGCTCGTCAGCGTAAGTCAGAGCCCCCAGCTTCATAAAGCGCGCCGTTTCGGGGTTGAACGCGACAGCCTTTCTATCCTCGATTCCGAACGGCGGTGTCGACTAGAGGCTCAATGTCTTTTTCCCATCTCGGACTTTCCGACAAGGTGCTCGCCGCAGTTGCGGCCACCGGTTACACCACCCCTACTCCCATTCAGGAACAGGCGATCCCCCACGTTCTGGCCCGCCGCGACGTTCTCGGCATCGCCCAGACCGGCACCGGCAAGACCGCGGCCTTCGTCCTTCCGATGCTTACTCTGCTGGAAAAGGGCCGCGCACGCGCCCGGATGCCCCGCACCCTGATCCTGGAGCCGACGCGCGAACTCGCAGCCCAGGTCAAGGAGCAATTCGATAAATACGGCGCCGGGCAGAAGCTCAACGTGGCGCTCCTGATCGGCGGGGTTTCGTTCGGCGACCAGGACACCAAGCTGACGCGCGGCGTCGACGTCCTGATCGCGACCCCGGGCCGTCTGCTCGACCATACCGAACGCGGCGGGCTGTTGCTCACCGGCGTCGAACTGCTGGTGATCGACGAAGCCGACCGCATGCTCGACATGGGCTTCATTCCCGACATCGAGCGCATCTGCAAGATGATCCCGTTCACGCGGCAGACACTGTTCTTCACCGCGACGATGCCGCCGGAAATCGCCCGCATCACCGAAACCTTCCTGCATAATCCGCAACGGATCGAAGTTTCCAGGCCCGCCACCACCGCCGTCGGCGTGTCGCAATTCCAGATCAGTGTCGGCCGCGAGCCCCACGAGAAGCGTGAAGTGCTGCGCCGCCTGTTGCGTGACGCCCAGGATCTCAACAACGCGATCATCTTCTGCAACCGCAAGCGCGAGGTTGCGCTGCTGTACAAATCGCTGCACAAGCACGGCTTCAGCGTCGGCGCCCTGCACGGCGACATGGACCAGTCGGCGCGCACCGCCGCACTCGATCAATTCCGCAAGGGCGAAATTCCGCTGCTGGTCGCTTCCGACGTCGCTGCCCGCGGCCTCGATATTCCGGCTGTCAGCCACGTCTTCAATTTCGACGTCCCGCATCACGCCGACGATTACGTCCACCGCATCGGCCGCACCGGCCGCGCCGGACGCGCCGGCACCGCGATTTCCATCGTCTCTCCGCTCGATCATAAGTCGATGGCGGCGATCGAAAAGCTGATCGGACAAAGCATCCCTCCCGTCGAAGGCGGCAGCGCCGTTCAGCCGATCGAAAGCACCGCAGCTGTGCCCGGCGGCGACTCCGAGCAGCCGCGCCACTCCCGCGGACGCGATGGCGCAAGAGAAGGTTCAAGGGAAGGTTCGCGCGGCGGCCGCAAGCCGCGGCGCGAACGCGAACCGCGGCGTTCAGGCGGCGGCCGCAGTTCGGGTCCGCAGCCGCAGGCCGCCGCGGCGGCGTTCACGCCACCGTCGGCTCCGCCTCCCTCGCGCACGCCTTCGATCGGCCGCCCCGAAGCGCCCCCGGCGCCACGCGACGCGTCATCGGAGCCTGCCGATCACTCGCACCTTCCGGCATTCCTGTTGCGTCCGGTTCGCGCCCGAATCTAAACTTTTGTTCCGAACTTCAGTTAAAGGCCGGTAGGAACCCGTTTACCGGCCGTTCATTCTCCTCCATTAACCTGCCGCCGATAATTTTATTGATTGCTGCGGGACGGCGGGCAACGCTGCCTGCCATGTGGGGACGTGACCTGTGATTAAGGTGCTGGACGAACATGAACGCACGATGGCCTTCGCCGAAGTCGCGCTGGGCCAGATCAAATCCCTCCGGCAAACCGCCGTCCCCCGCAACTATGAAATCTGGTACGTCTACGCGACCGGATATAATTCCCCGCTCAACAAGATCATCAACGAGACGCTGGCGCGCAACGGCAAGCTGACCGAGGCCGATCTCGAACAGATCTACGAGACCTATCTTTCCCAGATCAAGACCACCGACCGTATCGACAAGGTCGGATCGCGCGTGATCGGCGAAATCGACGACGTGATGACGCTGATCGGCGAAGCGCTCGGCATGGCGGCGAGCTATGACGACAACCTGACGGGCGCGGCCCGGAAGCTCTCGGTCGCCCAGAAACCCGACCAGATCAAAGCAATCGTCGAATCGCTGGTGAAGTCCACCCGCGAGATGCGCGAGACCAACAAGGCGCTGGAAGACCGGCTGTCGCTGTCGAAGAACGAAATCAGCAACCTGCAGCAGAGCCTCGAGGCGATCAGGGCCGAAAGCCTGACCGATCCCCTGACCGGCCTCGGCAACCGCAAATATTTCGACCGCTCGATCGAGACGGCGGTCCAGAACGCGCTCGCCAGCGGCGAACCGCTTACGCTCCTGATGTTCGATATCGATCACTTCAAATCGTTCAACGATTCCTATGGCCACCTCACCGGCGATCAGGTGCTGCGGCTGGTAGGCATGTCGCTGAAACAGACCATCAAGGGCCAGGACATCACCGCCCGCTACGGCGGCGAGGAATTCGCGGTGGTGCTGCCCAACACCGCGCTGCGCCAGGCGCTGACGGTCGCCGATCACATCCGCCGCGCCGTCATGGCGAAGGAATTGAAGAAGAAATCTACCGGCGAAATTCTCGGCCGCGTCACCATCTCGGTCGGCGTTTCCATGCTGAAGCCGGGTGACGATACCGACGCGCTGATCGAACGCGCCGATGCCTGCCTCTACGCCGCCAAGCGCAACGGCCGCAACCGCGTGATCTGCGAAGTCGACCCGGAATACGCCGCCGAGACCCAGAGCCAGGTCCAGGTGGCGTGAGGCGAACATCCTCCGCTCGTCGTCCCCGCGAAAGCAAGGGACCCATACGCCGTGCATTCTCGTTCGGGTACGCTGGCAGACGGCTTCTGCAACAATCAACGGCGGTGGTTATGGGTCCCGGCGCGCGCGCGAAGGGCGCTTGGCCGGGACGACGGCTGTTGCTCCCTTCTTTTTGGCCATAGCCTTCTTCTTGACTACGAGCTTCTTCTTCGCCGCCTTGCGCGGCTTCGGGCGCTTGCGCAAGGCCGCGCGCTGCGCCGCCGCCAGCGCCGCCTTCGCCCACACGCTCAGTTCCTCCGAATCGTCGAACAGCCGCGCCGGCAACTGCCAGTACGAATTGACGGTAACGGTCTTCGCCCGCGTCTGGTACTGAAACGGCGTCGACCCCTCGGCCTCGAACTGCGGTATCGTCGCCTCGTCAGCGCGGAAATAGAGGCCGGATCGCAACGCGAGCGCGAAGTTGGTGCCGTCGGCGGAAATGCCGAAGCCCGAAAACATCCGGCGGATGGTGACCGGGCCAAAATCCGAAAACAGATCGATCAGAAAATCGCGGTCCATCTTTCCACCGTCGTCCCGGCGAACGCCGGGACCCATACGCCGCAGCCTCGCATTCAGGCAGTGTGGTCGACGATCTCCGCAACAATCAACAACGGTGGTTGCGGGTCCCGGCTCAAGGCCGGCACGACGCTTGGTTAGAGTTAGATCCGGGCCGAGATCTAGCCATCCACGATCTTCGCAGGCGTCAGTTGCACGGATTCGCCGCAGCCGCAGGCGCCAGTCTGGTTCGGATTGTTGAAGATGAACTGCGCCGACATCTTGTCGACCTTGTAGTCCATCTCGGTGCCGAGCAGGAACAGCACCGCCTTGGGATCGACCAGTATCTTGACGCCCTTGTCCTCGACCACCTCGTCGGTGGGGCGGATCTCGTGGGCATATTCGACCGTGTAGGATTGCCCGGCGCAGCCGCCGTTCTTGATCCCGACGCGAAGACCAACGATTTCGGAATCGGCGCGCCTGGCAAGTTCGGTAATGCGCTGCGCGGCGGCCTCGGTCAGTTTCATGACCTGCGGCCGGGGACGCGGCTTCGGCTTGGAGGCCGGTGTCGTTGAAGCGGGTGTCATGTTGGTCATTTGGTCATTCCTGGCCGCCGATCAATGCCGTGCCACGTTCTCGTGAAAAGCTTAAGCTCAACTCCACTAACGTAACGCTTCACCACATATTGAGGACGAGGCGCGCCTCGTCGGTCATGCGATCCGGCGTCCATGCCGGCTCCCAGACCAGATTGACATTGACCACGCCGACGCCGGGAACGCTGGCGACCGCGTTCTCCACCATCTGCGGCAATTCGCCCGCCGCCGGACAGTTCGGCGTAGTCAGCGTCATCATGACGTCGACGGAGCGGTCGTCCTTGATATCGACCTTGTAGATCAGCCCGAGCTCGTAGATGTCGGCCGGAATTTCCGGGTCGAACACGGTCTTCAGCGCGGCCACGATCTCGCCGCCGAGCCGCTCGGTCTCCTCCGGCGGCAGCGCCGAGTTCGTTTCCATGTTGCTGGTCTTGGCTTCCAGATTCCTGGATTCCAGATTCTTGGCTTCGACGGTATCGCTCATGAAAACAATTCCCGCGCCTTGATCAGCGCCTGTGCCAGATGGTCGACTTCTTCACGGGTATTATACATCCCGAACGAGGCACGGCAGGTGGCCGTGACGTTGAACCGCTCTAAGAGCGGCATCGCGCAATGGGTTCCCGCGCGCACCGCGATGCCCTGGCGGTCGATCACGGTCGCGACATCGTGGGGATGAGCGCCCTTCATCTCGAACGAGATCACCGGGCCCTTGCCGCGCGCGGTCCCGATCAGCCGCAGCGAGTTGATCTCGCGCAGCCGCGCTTCGGCGTAGGTCAAAAGATCGTGCTCATGCGCGGCGATCCGCTCCTTGCCGATCGAATTGACGTAGTCGATCGCGGCACCCAGCCCGATCGATTCCACGATGGCGGGCGTACCCGCCTCGAACTTGTGCGGCGGATCGCCATAGGTGACCCAGTCCCGCGCGACCTCGCGGATCATCTCGCCGCCGCCGTTATAGGGCCGCATCGCGACCAGGTGCTCGTGCTTGGCGTAGAGCACGCCGATGCCAGTCGGGCCGTACAGCTTGTGGCCGGTGAAGACGTAGAAATCGGCGTCGATATCGCGCACGTCGATCGCCAGGTGCACGGCGGCCTGGCTGCCGTCGACCAGGACCGGGATGCCCCTGCTATGCGCGAGCTTCACCACATCCTTGACCGGAACGATGGTGCCGAGCGCATTCGACATCTGCGTGATCGCGACCAGCTTGGTGCGCGGGCCCAGCAGCTTTTCGAACTCGTCGATCAGGAAGTTGCCTTCGTCGTCGACATCGGCCCATTTCAGGACCGCGCCGTGACGCTCCCTCAGGAAATGCCAAGGCACGATGTTGGAATGGTGCTCCATAATCGAGAGCACGATCTCGTCGCCCTCGCCGATATTCGGCTCGCCCCAGGACGACGCCACGAGGTTGATCGCCTCGGTGGCGTTGCGGGTGAAGATGACCTCTTCGTTGCGCCCGGCATTGATGAATTTCGCGACCTTGGCGCGGCCGCCCTCAAAGGCTTCCGTCGCCGCATTGGCGAGGTAGTGCAGTCCGCGATGCACGTTGGCGTATTCGCTCTTATAGGCCAGCGTCATGCGGTCGAGCACCGCGGTCGGCTTCTGCGCCGAGGCGGCGTTGTCGAGATAGACCAGCGGCTTGCCGTAGATCTTCAGCGACAGCGCGGGAAAGTCTTCCCGGACCCGGGCGACGTCGTATGAACCGTTTGCGACTGCCGGATGCATGGTCATCCCCGAGCCTCCAGCCAGCGCTGCGCCGCCGAGATCGCGAGTTCGCGCAGGCCGTCATTGACGATGGATTCGATCGCCTCGCCGACGAAGGCCTGGATCAGCAGCGCCTGGGCCTCCTTCTCGGGCAAGCCCCGCGCGCGCAGGTAAAACAAGAGGCTCTCATCGAGAGCGCCGGTGGCGGCGCCATGGCCGCAGGTGACGTCGTCGGCGAAGATCTCCAGCTCCGGCTTGTTGTCGGCCTCGGCCTCGTCCGACAGCAACAGAGCCCGTGTCATCATCTTGGCGTCGGTCTTCTGCGCGTCGGGGCGGACGATGATGCGGCCCTGGAACACCGAATGGCCGCGGTCGTCGACCACGGCGCGGAAGATCTCGCGGCTGACGCAATTCGGCACCGCGTGGTCCATGAACAGCGTGGTGTCGGCGTGCTGGCGGCCGTTGAGCAGATTGACACCGTTGGTCTCGACCTTCGAACCCTCGCCGGCAAAGGCGATGACGGCCTGGTAACGGCTAACGCCGGAGCCGGAGGTCATGCCGAAGGTATTGAAATGGGCGTGGGAGCCGAGCCGCACCACCGATGAGGAAATGTTGAAGGCGTCGCGGCCATCCTCGACCAGGCGGACATGATCGAGCCGCGCGCCGTCGCCGATCGACAGCACCAACGCATCATGGACCTGATAGGCCCTGGCGCCATCGCCGCTGATGTAGCTTTCCACCAGCGTCGCGCCGGCGGCCTTGCCGAGGCGGAGCAGCGAGCGGGTGAACATCGCCGCAGGCTTCGCGCCGCTGACGATATGGACGATATGCAGAGGCTGCGCCAGCACGGCGCCGTCGGCGACCTCGATCACGAGACCGTCGGTCATCATCGCGCTGTTCAGCGCCACCATGGCATCGGAATCGTCCGGCGCGAATAATTGCGCCTGCAGCGCCGCGTCGCCGGTTTCCAGCGCCTCGCGCAGCGTGCAGATGGCGAGGCCTCGTTCGGGATTGGCCGTTTCCGACAGTTTTGGCGCGAACACGCCGTCGACCAGCACCAGCCGGCGCGCGCCTTCGATCGCGTGCAGCTTCAGCGCGGCGGCCGCGCGGGTCAGCGCCGCCGCGTCCGGTGCGCCAGCCAGCGGCAGCACCTCGCGCATTAGCGCGCGCAGGTCGGTGTATTTCCAGTCCTCGATCCGCCGGTGCGGCAGGCCGGCGCGCTCGTAGGCCTCGAACGCCTGCCGCCTGCGATCCGCGACCTTGCCCGCGCCGGGCAGCCGGTCACGCGCGACCGCAAAGCTGTCGCTCAGCGCGCGTCCGGTCTCGGTCTTTGCCAATGCCACGTTCATTACAACATCCGCTTCAGGTTCAGGCTGCGGCTTCGAACTGCGCGTAGCCGGAAGCCTCGAGCTCCAGCGCCAGTTCCTTGCCGCCGCTCTTCACGACGCGGCCCCTGGACATCACGTGCACGAAATCCGGCACGATGTAATTCAACAGCCGCTGATAATGCGTGATCACCACCATGGCGCGATCCGGCGAGCGCAGCGCGTTGACGCCGTCGGCGGCGACCCGCAGCGCGTCGATGTCGAGGCCGGAATCCATCTCGTCGAGGATGCACAGGCTCGGCTCGAACAGCGCCATCTGCAGCACTTCGTTGCGCTTCTTCTCGCCGCCGGAGAAGCCGACATTGACGCCACGGCGCAGCATGTCCTGCGGTATGTTGAGGGACTTCGCGACTTCGCGAACCTTCTTGAGGAAATCCGGCGTCGAATATTCGCTCTCGCCGCGCGCCTTGCGCTGGGCGTTCAGCGCGGTGCGCAGGAAGGTCATGGTGGCGACACCCGGGATTTCCACCGGATACTGGAACGCCAGGAACACGCCCTTGGCAGCGCGCTCGTCCGGCGACATCTCCAGCAGGTTCTCGCCCTTGAACAGGATCTCGCCGCCGGTGACTTCATAACCGGGCTTGCCGGCGATCACATGCGACAGTGTCGACTTGCCGGAGCCGTTCGGTCCCATGATGGCGTGAACTTCGCCCGGGTTCACGGTGAGCGAGAGCCCGTGGAGAATCTCGCGCTCATCGACACGGACCTGCAGGTTTTTGACTTCGAGTAGCGACATTACGTTGTTCCGTCTTTCCTTCGTTTTCCTCGTCCTGAGGAGCGCCGCAGGGCGCATCGCGAAGGACGTGGCCGACAATCTCTCCTCTCACCCTTCGAGACGGCCGCTCACGCGGCCTCCTCAGGATGAGGCACTCGCTATCCAACCGATCCTTCGAGGCTGATCGAGATCAGCTTCTGCGCTTCCACCGCAAATTCCATCGGCAGTTGCTGCAGCACGTCCTTGACAAAACCGTTGACCACGAGGCCGACGGCTTCCTCCTGCGACAGCCCGCGCTGCACGCAATAGAACAGCACATCCTCGGATATCTTCGAGGTAGTGGCTTCGTGCTCGAACAGCGCCGAGGAATTCTTGGCTTCGATATAGGGCACGGTGTGGGCGCCGCATTTGTCGCCGATCAACAAAGAATCACACGCCGTAAAATTGCGCGCACCGGTGGCTTTCCGATGCGCGGTCACAAGTCCACGATAGGTATTCTGCGACACGCCCGCGGCGATGCCCTTGCTGATGATCCGGCTCGTCGTGTTCTTGCCGAGATGGATCATCTTGGTGCCGGAATCGACCTGCTGGTGGCCGTTCGAAATCGCGATCGAATAGAATTCACCACGGGAGTTATCGCCGCGCAGGATGCAACTCGGATATTTCCAGGTGATAGCCGAGCCTGTCTCGACCTGGGTCCAAGAGATCTTCGAATTGTTGCCGCGGCAGTCGCCCCGCTTGGTGACGAAATTGTAGATGCCGCCGACACCTTCGGAATTGCCGGGGTACCAGTTCTGCACCGTCGAATATTTGATCTCGGCGTCGTCGAGCGTGACCAGCTCGACCACGGCGGCGTGCAACTGGTTCTCGTCGCGCTGCGGCGCGGTGCAGCCTTCGAGGTAGCTGACATAAGCGCCCTTGTCGGCGATGATCAGGGTGCGCTCGAACTGGCCGGTGTTGCGTTCGTTGATACGGAAATACGTCGACAGCTCCATCGGACAACGCACGCCCGGCGGCACGTAGACGAACGAGCCGTCGGAGAACACCGCCGAGTTCAGCGTGGCGAAATAATTGTCGGAGGTCGGCACCACCGTGCCGAGATATTTCTGCACCAGATCGGGATGCTCGCGGATCGCCTCCGAGATCGGCATGAAGATCACGCCGGCTTTCTTCAGCTCTTCCTTGAAGGTGGTCGCTACGGAAACCGAATCGAACACCGCGTCGACGGCGATCTTGCGTTCGCCCTCGGGGCGGGCGACGCCCTCCAGCACTTCCACCTCGCGCAGGGGAATGCCGAGCTTCTCGTAGGTCTTGAGAATTTCCGGATCGATCTCGTCCAGTGACGAGACCTGCTTCTTCGGCTTCGGCGCCGAGTAGTAATAGAGATCCTGGTAATCGATCTTGGGGTAATTGACCCGCGCCCAGGTCGGCTCGGTCATGGTCAGCCAGCGCCGATAGGCCTCCAGCCGCCATTCCAGCATCCAGGCCGGTTCGTTCTTTTTCGCCGAAATGAAACGGACGGTATCTTCCGATAACCCCTTGGGGGCCTTGTCGGACTCGATTACGGTCTCAAACCCATAACGATATTGATCGACGTCGATCCGGCGCACCCGATCGACGGTCTCTTGTACGGCCGCCATTCCATCCTCCGCTCGCGGTTTCAAGGACCGCGGTGTGGATCATCTTGAAAGACTATTACGATGTTTCCTGGAGGAAATCACCTGCTTAGAACCGTTCAAGCAGTGTTTCGTCACTCCTCTTAAGTAAGGTATTGGCGAGCCTTCGCCAAGCCTCAAGGGTCCGATCGACGTCCGCAGGCGTCGTGGACCAGCCCAGACTGAGCCGCACGGCTCCCTGGGCCAGTTCGGGGCCGAACCCCATCGCCTCCAGCACGTGCGACGGCTGCACCTTGCCCGACGAACAGGCGGAACCTGAGGAGACAGCGACGCCGGCGAGATCGAAGCCGATGACGGCGGTTTCCGCCTTGAGGCCGGGAACCGTGAACAGCGTGGTGTTGGGCAGCCTTGGGGCGTCGCCGGAGAACACGACCAGCCCGGGGGTCTGCCGCAGGCCTTCTTCAAGCCGGTCCCGCAGGCCCTTAAGGCGGCGCGCATCGCCCTCCAGCGCGGCCATGGCGGCCTCAGCCGCGGCCCCGAAGCCTGCGATTCCCGCCACATTCTCGGTTCCCGCCCGGCGGCCGTGTTCCTGGCCGCCGCCGCGCAGCACCGGTTCGAGGCCGAGCAAGCCCTCGGCCATGACCACCGCGCCGACGCCCTTGGGGCCGCCAATCTTGTGCGCCGAAAGCGTCAGCAGATCGGCATTCAACACATTGATATCGAACGGTATCTTGCCAAGGGCCTGGATCGCATCGACATGCAGCAGCCCGCCCGCTCCATGCACGATCCCGGCGGCCTCCATGACCGGCTGCACCGCCCCGGTTTCGTTGTTGGCCAGCATCACCGAGACCAGCGCCGGCGGCCCGTCAGCGAGCATTGCCCGCAGGCGGTTGAGGTCGAGCAGGCCCGACCGGGTGACGCCGACGACGCTAATGGCATCGGCCGGGAATCGCCCGCCCGCGAGCACCGAGGCGTGCTCGACCGCCGTAACCAGGAGCCGCGGCACGGGAACCCCGCTCTCCCGCCGCAGGCCCGGCATCAGCGCCAGCGCATTGGCTTCGGTTCCCCCCGAGGTGAAGACGACGACGTCCCGTGCCGACGCGCCGACCGCGGCTGTGATCGCGGCCCTCGCCTCCTCGACCAGCCGGCGGGCCTGGCGGCCCTCGGCATGGACCGAGGACGGATTGCCTGCGAGTTCCCATGCGGCGACCATCGCTTCCCGGGCTTCGCGGCGAAGCGGCGTGGTGGCGTTCCAATCGAGATAGACCCGGTCAGGCATGGAGTAATATATTACCTGGAAAGAGAAATGCGGTGGCGGCAGCACCCTACACCGTCCGACCAACCCTATCGCAATTGGGGATCGCGCCGCCGCCCGGCAATCGCCAACGCTAACGCCGTGAAGGCCCCCGCGAGATGCTCAAGAAGCTTGCTTTTTGCCCCTCGCCTCATGCTAGAACGCGGCGACCACTTCACCAGGCGCCGTTCGCGCATCGCCCAACGACGTCTGATCAGCCCTTATCTCTCTGCAAGACTTCATCTGCCAAAGCGCCGGATGAAGCCAGCACAAAGTCGGTTGATTTTGCCAAGGATCACCAATGCCTGAAGTCATTTTCACCGGCCCCGCAGGCCGTCTCGAAGGCCGTTATCATCCGGCCAAGCAGAAGAACGCGCCGATCGCGATGGTGCTGCACCCGCATCCGCAATTTCGCGGCAGCATGAACCACCCGATCGTCTATCAAGTCTACTACGCCTTTGTGGCGCGCGGCTTTTCGGTGTTGCGGTTCAACTTCCGCGGCGTCGGTCGCAGCCAGGGCACGTTCGACCATGGCACCGGCGAACTGTCGGATGCGGCATCCGCGCTCGATTGGGCGCAGACCATCAATCCGGAAGCGCGCGCCTGCTGGGTCGCGGGCTTCTCGTTCGGCGCCTGGATCGGCATGCAACTCCTGATGCGCCGGCCGGAGGTCGAAGGCTTTATCTCGATCGCGCCCGAACCCAACCGTTACGATTTTTCGTTCCTGGCGCCGTGCCCCTCGTCCGGCCTGATCGTCCACGGCGACAAGGATATCGTGGCGCCGGCGAAGGACGTCACCACGCTGGTCGAAAAGCTGAAGACCCAAAAGGGTATCGTCATCGACCAGCAGACCATTCCGGGCGCCAACCATTTCTTCGAGGACAAGCTGGAGCCGCTGATGGAGACGGTGACCGGTTATCTCGACATGCGGCTCGCCAACGTTCGTTGAGGCCGATGGGCGCGTTCGTGGCGCTGCTGCGGGCCGTCAATGTCGGCGGCACCGGCAAGCTGCCGATGAGCGACCTCAAGGATATCTGCGAGGAGCTGGGGTTCGGTGCCGTCCGCACCTACATCGCCAGCGGTAATGTCGTCTTCACCTTCGGCAAATCCGAAGCCGCCATCAAGACCGCGCTGGAGAAGCGCCTGCAAGCCGGTCGGCGTTCTCGTGCGCAGCGCCGCCGAAGGAACGTTACGCCGCGGCGCGCGCCTCGGCCTGCAATTGCGACAGCCACGACCTCCGCCGGTCGATGAAATCGCGCAGCAGCGCCGGATAGTCCGTGCTGACCGCTGTGCGCACCGATGACCGCGCCGCAAGCGACGTGCGCCAGCGCGCAAGTTTCGGTTTGTCGGACAAGATTCCGAAATCGCCGATGTCGTCGAACACGTCGAAGTAGCGAAACACCGGACCGAATACCGCATCGACCAGCGAAAAATTCCCACCATCGAACCATGGCGCGGCCACCACGCGCTCCTCGAGCCGCGCAAATTTCTGTTCGAGCTGCGCCGCCTTGGCCTTGAACGTAGCTTCGTCCGGCGCGGCATAGAAGCCGGCGATATCGTTCAGCACCGCCGAGCCGAATTCGATCCAGCCGCGATGCTCGGCGCGCGCAAGCGGATCGGCCGGATGCAGCGGCTTGGCTTGCGTTTCCTCCAGATACTCCAGGATGACGGCGGACTCGAAAATCGCCTTGTCGCCGACCTGCAGCACCGGCGTCTTGCCAAGCGGCGAGATGCCTAGGAACCAATCCGGCTTGTTGGCGAGATCGATATCGATCCGCTCGAACGGGACACCCTTCTCGGTCAGCGCGATCACCGCGCGCTGCACATAGGGACAGAGCTCGTGGCTGATCAGTTTGAGCGGCGCGGTCATGGCACATCTCGCTATTACATGCAGATGCATATAACTACATGCATCTGCATATAATGTCAAGATCGACGCATCTGCATCTTGATCACGGCCGCGCGATCAGCCCGCCGGTCATCGGGATCGGCACGCCGGTGGTAGCCGGATAGCTCAACGGAAGGCCCTTCAGGCCGCGGGCGGCCAGGAAGCCGAAGGCCTGCGCCTCGAGGGCGTCGGCCGCCCAGCCCAGCGCCTCGGCGGGCTCGACGGTGGCGGGCTGAAGCCGCTCGCGCAGCATCCGCAGCATGGTGAGGTTGCGGGCACCACCGCCGGCGACGATCCAGCTCTTCGGCTCCTTCGGCAGCAGCGGCACGATCCGGGCGATGGCTTCCGCCGTGAACGCCGTCAGGGTCGCCGCGCCATCGGCCGGAGACATGTCGCGCAGCACCAGCGAAGCGAAGTCGTTGCGGTCGAGCGATTTCGGCGGCGGCAGCGCAAAGAACGGATGCTCCAGCGCGCGAATGACCCATGGCACATCCACCGCGCCTTGCGCCGCCATGCGGCCCTCGCAGTCGAACGGCTGGCCCATGGTGCGGAACATGTGATCGTCGAGCAGCGCGTTGCCAGGCCCGGTATCGCAGGCGATCAGGATATCCGACCCGTCGATATAGGTGATGTTGGAAACGCCGCCGATATTGACCACGACGATCGGGCCCTCGCGCTCCAGCGATTGGGCCAGCGCGCGGTGATAGACCGGCACGAACGGCGCGCCCTGCCCGCCGGCGGCGACGTCGGCGGCGCGAAAATCATGCATCACCGGAATATGGATGGCCCTGGCCAGCGCCGCGGCGTCACCGATTTGCACGGTCATCCTCTGCGCCGGCCGGTGCAGCACGGTCTGGCCGTGAAAGCCGACGATATCGATGTCCTGGCAGGAGATGCGGTGCTGCGCGTTGAAGGTGGCGACGGCCTCGGCATGGGCCAAAGTGACGGCGCGTTCGGCCTCGCGCAGGATGCCCGGCCGCGCATCGCGCTGCGGCAGGTGGACGGCCTCGGTCAGGGCCTGGCGCAACAGACCACGTTCCTGGCTTGTGTAGGCCCGGTAGCCGGATGGGCCGATCGACTTCACCCGCCTGCCGTCGGTTTCGATCAAGGCGACGTCGACCCCGTCGAGCGAGGTGCCGCTCATCAGACCGAGTGCCGTCAGCATCATTGCCATGTCGTGACGCCCTGCCCTCGACGCCCTGCTGGTGTCAAACCTTGTGTCAAACCAACACATCTTATAATGCCACAGCGCGCCGGCCTGCGGCAGCCTATTCCGACAGGGTTCCGCACCCCCGTGAAGATACCGTGAAGCAAGCATGATCAGAGTCGCACACAAATGACTGTATTTAAATCTGATTTTCTCCATGTGCTGCAGAGCCGCGGCTTTATTCATCAGATATCTGATCCCGGCTCGCTGGATGCGCTGGCGGCCCGTGGGGAACTGACCGCCTATATCGGCTTCGACTGCACGGCGCCCTCGCTTCACGTCGGCTCGATGGTGCAGATCATGTGCCTGTACTGGCTGCAGCAGACCGGCAACAAGCCGATCGCGCTGATGGGCGGAGGCACCACCAGGGTCGGCGATCCCTCCGGCAAGGACGAGACCCGCAAGATCCTCTCGATCGAGGACATCGAGCGCAACAAGGACGGCATCAAGCAGGTGTTCTCCAAGTTCCTGCGCTTCGGCGAGGGCAAGCAAGACGCCGTGATGCCCGACAACGCGGAATGGCTGACCAAGCTGAACTGGATCGAAATGCTGCGCGATATCGGCCGGCATTTCTCGGTCAACCGCATGCTGGCGATGGACTCGGTCAAGCTCAGGCTCGAGCGCGACCAGGAAATGAGCTTCATCGAGTTCAACTACATGATCCTGCAGGCCTATGACTACGCTGTGCTGAACCAGCGCTACGATTGCCGGCTGCAGATGGGCGGCTCCGACCAGTGGGGCAACATCGTCAACGGCATCGACCTCGGCCGCCGCATGGGCACGCCGCAGCTGCACGCGCTGACCACGCCGCTGATCACGACCTCGTCGGGCGAGAAGATGGGCAAGACCGCCAGCGGCGCGGTCTGGCTCAACGCCGACATGAAGAGCCCCTACGAATACTGGCAGTTCTGGCGCAACACCGAGGACGCCGACGTGCCGCGCTTCCTGAAACTGTTCACGACGCTGCCGCTCGCCGAAGTCGGGCGGCTCGCCGCCTTGCAGGGCGCCGAGATCAACGAAGCCAAGAAGGCGCTTGCGGACGCCGCGACCACGCTGCTGCACGGCGCGGAGGCGGCCGATACCGCCGCCGAAACCGCGCGAAAAACCTTCGAGGAAGGCGCGATCGCGGAGAACCTGCCGCGAGTCGAAATTCCGCGCGGCGAACTCGAAGCCGGGCTCGGCGTGCTCGCTTGCTTCGTCAAGGCGGGCCTCGTCGTCTCGAACGGCGAGGCGCGGCGCCAGATCAAGGGCGGTGGCCTGCGCGTCAACGATGTCGCGGTCAGCGACGAGAAGATGATGCTGGCGCCAAAAGACCTCACCCCCGAAGGCGTCATCAAGCTGTCGCTCGGCCGGAAGCGCCACGTCCTGCTCAAGCCTGCATAGGCGCATTCGCTTTACGCCCTTGCTCGGAGCAGCGGAAACGCGCTCCCTGCTGATATGGATAAGAATACCCCGCGGGAGGATGCGCCGACCCAGCCGCCGAAGCCGGCGCGCGTCGCGCTGAACGTGCTGGCATTGTGCTTTGCACTGTCGGTGCTCGGCCGCGGTCTCGGTGAAAGCTTCACCGTGTTTCTCAAACCGATCTCGGAAGATTTCGGCTGGGACCGCGCCCAGGTGGTTTCGGTCTATTCGCTGACCTGGCTTGCGGGCGGACTGACGGCGCCGCTGGTCGGCCGCCTGTTCGACCGCTCCGGGCCGCGCATGGTCTACTCGCTCGGACTGCTGCTGCTCGGAGCCGCATTCCTGATCGCGTCACATGCACAGCATCTCTGGCAGGTCCAGTTGAGCGTCGGGTTGAGCGTCGGCCTCGGCATCGCCCTGATCGGCAACGTGCCGAATTCGATCCTGCTCGGCCGCTGGTTCGGTCCGCGGCTGCCGACCGCGATGGCGATCCTGTATTCCGCGACCGGTGCCGGCATCCTGATGCTGCTGCCGGCGTCGCAGGTCCTGATCGACCGCATCGGCTGGCGCGACGCCTACCAGTTGTTCGGTATCGTGGCGCTGTGCCTGCTGCTGCCGCTGCTGGTGCTGCCGTGGCGGCTGTTCGCCACCGGCTCCCCCCACATCGTCAAGAAAGCCGATGCGGGTTTCGTCGACAACGGCTGGACGCTTGGGAGCGCGATACGCCACCACGCCTTCTGGGCGCTGTTTTGCACCTTCTTCTTCACCGCGGTCGCGATGTACGCGATCACGGCGCAGATCGTCGCCTACCTGATCGACGCCGGCTTTCCGCCGTTGCAGGCGGCGACCGCCTGGGGCTTTTCCGGCATCCTGACGCTGTTCGGCATGCTCGGCATCTCCACGCTCGACGGCATCGTCGGCCGCAGGCCCTCGGTGCTGTTCAGCTACGGCGTTTCCATCATCGGGATCATCCTGCTGTGGCTCATTCAATATTATCCGAACTACTGGCTGCTGACGGGCTTTGTCATAAGCTTCGGCAGCATGATCGGTTCGCGCGGGCCGCTGATCACGGCGACCGCGCTCAACATCTTTCGCGGCGAGCGGGTCGGCACCATCTACGGTACGATTTCGATCGGCAGCGGGCTCGGCTCGGGGCTGGGCTCATGGAGCGGCGGCCTGATCCATGACTGGACCCAGAGCTACGATTGGCTGATCGTGTTCGCGCTGGTCAATGTGATCTTGGGATTGATTCCGTTCCTGGTGGTGCCGGCGCTGCGGCGCTAGCAGAGGCAGGCCGATCAATTGTTGTTCGGAAACTCCACCGGGTTGTTCTGCCTGCCGGTGCCGAATTCAAAAATCTTGCGGAGCACGCCGGGCGCCATCGCCGAAATCGGATTGACGCGCAGCACCGGCGCGCCGGGCGTACCGACGATCTCGTAGGTCACTCCGATCAGCCCCTCATTGCTGCCGCCGCCGATGATCAGGCCGACGATCGGAATCTGGCCGAACATGTTGTTCAGTCCGTACATCGGCACGAAGGTGCCGCTCATGCGCACCTGGTTGCCGGGGATATCGATGCTGCCTTCGATGGTCCCGCCAATCATCGGGCCTTTCAGGACACCCTCCCGGATCTTGAGCTGCCCGTTCTGCCGGGTAAACTCTGCGCGCACTCGCGAGAAGGAAACGCCGTTCTGCAGGCCGGCCGTCCCGCCGGCGGCCACGCGATCGAGCGAAGCCTCCCCCTTGATGGCGAAGTCGCGGACGTTGATCAGGCCCTCGCGCGGGCCGGGATCGGCCGTCGGAGGATCCATGGCCAAGGTGAGCTGGCCGCCGACCACCTTGGAGTAGGTGTCGGTGAATCGCAAAAATGCGCCGGCGTCGTTGGTCTCGAGATAGATCAGCTCGCGGCCCTGGGCGCGGCCGCGCAGATCCGCCGTCAGCGGCGTGTCGCGGCCAAGCTTGCCGCTCAGCGTAAAGCTCCTGATGACGCCGTTGCGCCGCGATAGCTTGGAATCGACGCTGCGCACCGCCTCGCCATTGAAGCCGGCCACCGCACCGAGTTTCACGTCCACATCGAGATCGATGCTCCTGGTCTTGCTCCTGGCGTCGGCGTCCTTTCCCGAAATGGCCGACTTGAGGAAGCCACGGCCATCGAACACGTCGCCGCGCATCGTCACTTTCAGCGTGCCATCCGGGCCGCGCTCGGCCTTCAGCGAGCTCTTGTCACCTTCGGAGGGCGAATAGGTCGGGAAGTTGGCGCTGATCAGGTCGCTGTTCTGGTCGACCTCGAGCGAGCCCTTGATCGATACGCCGCCGCCGTCGATGACGATGTCCTCGAGCCGGGTGGATTGCGGCTTCTGCACGACGTTGAACACCGCGCGGCTCGACTTGCCCGGCATTTTGACCCAGCCCGGCAGGATATTGTCGAGTCTCAACGCGGTCAGATCGGCCTCGATACCGAGGCGGCTTTCGCGATCGGGGCCGCCGATCTTGCCGATCAGCTTGACCGGCAGGGCCCCGCTGACCGCCGATCCGAGGTCGAGGCCAAGGCGCGCCCGGCTTGCGTCATCGAGGGTCGCCTGCAATCTGACATCCGCATCGCCCTCGCTCGGCTTGCGGTAATCCAGCGAGGCCGCCTGCCCGTTGATCTTGACGTCGCCCTTGACCTGATAGCCGGCATTGTTGGCTGTCACTTTGAGCGTGTTGGCTTCGAGCTTCTGGTTCATCACGAGCTTGTCGGCGGCAAACCCGCCGAGATCGGCCGTGATGGAATAGGTGGTGTCGGCCTTGGTCAGTTCGCGCTTGATCGGCAGGCCGAGCGTGACCACGGCGGACATCGTGCCCTTGCTCATATTGGGATCGATCAGGGTGCCGGAAAATTCGCTCAGCCGATCGGAGGCGAGAATTTCGGCCGCGGCCGGCACCGGGCCGTCGATCCGCAATTTGACCCGCGCCGGCGCGGGCTTCGGCGCCATATCCGGCACCTCGAATACGAGGTCGGTGATGTTGAGCTTGCGCCCCGCGGGCGTATCGGACACCGCCTGCCCGATGGTCACGGTCGCGGTGCGGCCGGTAACGCGGGCCTTCAGATCGGCATCGCGCACCAGCGGCATTTCATCCACCGGCCGCAACGTCACGCCTGTTGCGACGATGTTGACGGCAAGGCCGTCATCGGGAATCGGCGGTCCCCGCCGCGACAGATTTCGGACCGGCGAGTTGACGCCGACCTCGATGCGCTGCAGCGAGCCGCGTTCGATCCGCTCGATCACCCATTCGCGCACTTCCGGAACGATCAGGATCGGCCACATCCGCTTCAGCGCCGACGCCGACATCGGCGTTCCCGCGAAACCCAGAGTCAGGCGCGCCTCGCCCGAATAGTCCACGCTGCCGGTTCCAGCGATGCCGATTTCGCCGTTGCTGATGTCGGCCTGCGTCAGCAGCACCCGCTTCCTGTCGGTATCGAAGCGCAGCCCGATGGCGATGCGATTGAAGATCAGGGGTTGCTCGTTCTCCATCCCCGCCAGCACGATGGTGCCGCCGGAAAATCCCAGCTGCCAATCGGCGATGCTGCCATTCGGCGGTTCGAGATGGGCCAACAGCGTGACCCGGTTGGAGCCGGAAATGATCTTGAAGGGTGCGACCAGCACGCGCCGTCCGGAATCCCATTCGACGTTGATGTCGGCCGAGTCGATCGCCATCGGATAATCAGGCGTGTCGCTGTCGATGATGTGGCCGGCGCCGGCGGTAACCTTGCCGCGGAAATAGGTCGGCAGGCCGTCGCGGCCGAGTTCGCCCTTCAATTCGCCCGACAGCGGCAAATCCGCGCTGTAGGTGAGGTCCTTCACCCGCATCGCCAGCAGGATATTGGCGGCCGGGACTTTGTCGGCGCGGATGTCGACCGATCGCACGCCGTTGGCAGGAGGTCCGATCACCACACGAAGCGACCAGGCACGCGCGCCCTCTTCGCCCAGGCTCAGCGCCACCCCGCCGCCGCTCGGCCGGCGCAGACTGAGGCTGATGTTTTCGAACGTCCATTTGTTGCCGCGCTGCTGGTCGTCGACGACGAGGTTTCCATTCTTCAGGCCGATCTCGTTGAGGTTCTGCCCGTCAAGTCCGGTCAGGCTCAGGCTATCGAGCCAGTCGAGGCCGGCAAGCAGGCCGCTCTGCGTGCTGTCCGGCGCGGGCGCAGATGGGGCGCCGGGCGGCAGCGGCGCAGCGGTTCCAAGCGGTTGCGGCGCTCCCGGGATTTGCCTCGGAAAGGTCGGCGCCAGACCTGCGTCCTTTTTCGAAGCCACGCCGGTGGCGAGCGGCTTTGCGGTGTCGCCTGCGGAAACCGTCACGGTGCCGTCCGGAGTGATGCGCACCGCGAGTTCGGCGTCGACCAGATTGAGGCTTTCGGCGCGAAGCCGCCCCATCAAGAGCGCCGTGCCGGAAAGCTTCACCTCGGCTTTCGGCGCGCTGGCCACGATGGCGCGGTCGCGGTCGCGAACGATGATATCGCGGATACGCACCGCGATGCGAATCCGCCCCGCCCGCTCGATCTGGGTGCCGCCGATCTCGACCGTATTGCTGTGGCCGATATTTTCCTCGATCGCCGATGCGAGCCACGGCGTCGCCATCTCGAGATTGATCGGCCCGGCGCCAAGCCGCCACCACAGGCCGCCGAAGCAGCCTGCGAAGATCACCAGCAAGACCGCTATGACGACGGCAAGGCGCTTGACCCAGCGTTCGCCGGCAATCCACCGGCGGAAGCTCCTGACGCGATCGCCGAATTGGTGAAGGCCGGAGTTCGACCGCGACAACAGCCGCCGCGCGCGATAGCCAGCCGCCTCGTCCTGGTCCTGATCCCAACGGGCATCATCCCACTGCGAGGGCTGGACGTCAGCACGCGGATTCGATCCCTTGGGCGACGTATTTCTTGCCATTGCCTCTCGGTGCTGGCGCTGATTGTAAGATTGATCGCCGCCAAGACCGCGCTCGTCCACACGTAACGAGCGCTCCCGTGCCGGCATCCCTGCCAATCCTCGATTAATACTGTTACTCGTCATCGGCCCCAAGGAGCACATTGAACGAGCGGACGGGTGGTGCCTCGAATTCCCAGTAACCATACTCCGGGGTCGTCGGATTTGCCCAGCAGTCGGACCGAATCCCGCTTGCCCGGACAACACCCGCAATACCCCAATGATTGATCCGCCGAAAGCGACGAAAGGAAGGCGTATGTCCAAGAAAACGCGCAAGAAATCCCCCAAAACCCCGCCACTGAAGGCGGTCCGCGCCAAGTCCGGGAAATCGGCCAAGACCTCGACCAAAACATCGGCCAAAAAGCCTTCCGCGAAGACCAGCAAGGCGGCCGCCAAAAAATCGGGCAAGGCCGCGGGCAAACCAGCTGGCGCCGCTTCAGCGAAAGCATCCCATAAGGCCCCCTCGAAACCGTTAAGGAAGACCGTCCCGGCCGCTTCGCCCGCGCGGACCGTGGCGGCATCGAAAGCGCCCGCCAAGCCGGTGGCACCGGCGTCGCGCGCGTCCGGCTTGACCGAGGGGGCGATGGCGCCCGCCTTCCGCCTTCCCCGCGACGGCGGCGACACCGTCTCGCTCGCCGATTACCGGGGCCGGAAACTGGTGCTGTTCTTCTATCCGCGCGCGGACACGCCAGGTTGCACCAAGGAGGCGATCGACTTCACCCGCTTGTCGAGCGCCTTTGCCGAACACCAGACCGCGGTGCTGGGCGTCTCCGCCGACCCGCTCAAGGCCCAGGAAGCGTTTCGCGACAAGCACGGGCTCGCCACTCCTCTGGTTTCGGATGAGCAGCACGCGATGCTGGAGGCCTACGGCGTCTGGGGCGAAAAATCGATGTATGGCAGGACCTTCCTGGGCATTGTTCGCACCACGGTTCTGCTCGGCGCCGATGGCCGGATCCTCAAGGTTTGGCGCAATGTGAAGGTCGACGGCCATGCCGAGGAGGTGCTCGCAGCCGTGCGTGCGCTCTAATTTGTCCGGCTCCATTCGCTAAAAATTAACCATGAGACGGTCAAATCACCCCTGCAAAAGAGGCCGTACGGAACCCCACTCCGACCGGCGCGGGAGTGTCGATGTCGCATCGTTCCGGACATTATTCCGAGTATCCCCAACACCACCCGCATGACCACGCCAGGCCGTCCCCTCGCCGCGCGGCGGCCGGCCGTGCGGCGGTCGCGGCGTCCCGCGGTCAGGACGGCTATACCCTCGTCCATGCCGGCAAGCAGGTCCGCTTTGGCCCGGTGGCGTTCTGGATCGTGGTCGGCACGGTGACCGTACTCGGCATGTGGTCGGCGGCGACCGCGACCTATTTCGCCTTCCGCGACGACGTGCTCACCCGCCTGATCGCCCGCCAGGCGGAGATGCAATACGCCTATGAAGACCGGATCGCCGAACTGCGCGCCAGGGTCGACCGCACCACCAGCCGCCAATTGCTCGACCAGGAGCAGTTCGACCAGAAGCTCGACCAGATCATGCGCCGCCAGACCACGCTGGAATCGCGCGCCACCGCGCTCGGCGCGATGCCCGACGTCGCGGTCACCGGTTCGATCAGGCCGCCGGCGCGCGGCGCCTCCGGCGACGCGGCGTCCTCAGGCACGCCAAAACCAAACCCGATCAGCGATACCGTGATCTTCGTGGCGCCGCCCGATCGCGAGGCTCGGCTGGAATCCCGCGCGCCGGTGGCCGTCAAGGCGCCGCCGAACCAGTTCGCCAAAGTCCAGGGCTTCGACAACGTTCTGGTCCGTTTGCAGACATCGCTGGACCAGGTCGAGCGGCGCCAGATGGCGGCGCTCTCCTCGGTCGAGGACAGCATGGAATCGCGCGTCCGCCGGATGCGCGGGGTGATTTCCGATCTCGGTCTCGACATGGCGCAGCTCGAAGCCGCAGCGCCCCGCGCCGCCGTCGGCGGCCCCTTCGTTCCGGTCAAACTTCCTCCGGATGCCGGCGCCTTCGAGCGCCAGCTCTACCGGATCAACAGCACCCGCGCCCAAATGGATCGCCTGAATCGCACGCTCTCGCTGGTGCCTTACCGCAAGCCGGTGATCGGCGAAGTCGAGTTCACCAGCGGCTTCGGGGTCCGCAGCGATCCGTTCGTCGGCCGTCCCGCCATGCATACCGGCCTCGATTTCCGCGCCGCGTCGGGCGACCCCGTGCGCGCCACCGCGGGCGGCAAAGTGGTGACCTCGGGATGGATGGGCGGCTATGGCCGCATGGTCGAGATCGACCACGGCAATGGTCTGTCGACCCGCTATGGCCACCTGTCGGAAATCAACGTCAAGGTCGGCGATCACATCAAGATCGGCCAGGTGATCGGCGCCGTCGGCTCAACCGGCCGATCGACCGGTCCGCATCTGCATTACGAAACCCGGATCGACGGCGACGCGGTCGACCCGCAGAAGTTCCTGCGCGCCGGTGTGCGCCTGAGCGCGGGCTAGAATCCGCAGGCCCAACTGCCCGCCCGAGCAACCAGCCCTAGTGGCCGACCTCGCCGGTGATGATTTCACCGAACAGCTCCCAGCTGGTGCCGTTGAATTTCATCAGTTGCATCTGCTCGATCGGGAAGTAGTCGTTCGGACCCGTGTTGATCCTGATGCCGGGCAACAGCACGTCGCTGGTAAAACCCTTCAGGCTGGCGGCCTGCTTCATCACGTTTTCTCGCGTGAGATTGTCGCCGCACTGCTTCAGGACCTGAACCATGGTCTGCGCCGTGGCATAGCCATAGGCGTTGTTGTTGTTGGTCTTGTCGCCATCAGGGAAATACTTGTCCATGAAGGCCAGCCAGGTCTTGATCCCCAGGTCGTCCTTCCACACCGGATCGGTCGGATCCTTGATGTAAGCGGTCGAGATGATGCCCTTGGCATTTTCGATACCGGCCGGCTTGAGCACGGTGGCCACTGAGGTCGAGACGTTGCCGATGAAATAAACCGGCTTCCAGCCGAGTTCGGCGACCTTGCGGATCGCCTGCGCCGCGCCCTTTGGCGCCGCCCATGTCGTGAGGATATCGGCGCCGGAATCCTTCAGCGCCACGATCTGCGAGTCGATGGTGGGATCGCCGATCTCGTAGGACTTGTCGGCGATGATCATGCCGGCCTTGTCGCCGAGGCCGTCGCGCAAGCCCTTCATCTGGTCCTTGCCGGCGTCGTCGTTCTGCCAGAGCGCAGCGATCTTGCCGTTCGGGAAATTCTTCAGGATGTAGGCGGCATAGATGCGGCCCTCGCTCTGGTAGTTGGGCTGCCACCCCATGGTCCAGGGAAAGTTCTGCGGGTCGCCCCATTTGGTGGCGCCGGTCGCGACAAAGAGCTGCGGCACCTTCTTGGTGTTCATGTATTTCTGGATAGCCGAGTTGGACTGGGTGCCGAGCGACTGGAAGATCAGCAGCACCTCGTCGCTCTCCACCAGCTTGCGCGCCTGCTCCACCGCTTTCGGCGGGCTGAAGGCGTCGTCATAGCTGATGAAGTTGATCTTGCGGCCGTTGATGCCGCCCTCGTCGTTGATCTTCTTGAAGTAGGCCGCCTGCGCCTTGCCGATGGTGCCATAGGCGGATGCCGGACCGCTGTAGGGCATGATATTGCCGATCCTGATTTCGCTGTCGCTGGCGCCGGGATCGTATTTCTTTTGTGCCGACGCCGCGGTCGCGGCCATCGCGGCGGCAGCGGCAAGCGCCGCCAAGGCAACAAGACTTCGGATACGAGCCGGCATCGTTCTCTCTCCTGTGAAGATCTGTTTTCTCAGAGTGTCGCAAGCCGCGCGCGCCCTTGCAAGCATCGGTTTATTCCGCAACCCGAAACGGCATTGTTGCGCGCCGCCAAGTGTGATCAGTTACGATACTCTCCAATTTCTCGAGGCAAGCGGCTTGGATACGGCACGAATACGCATCGGACCGCGGCATCCCAAAATCTCAAAGGCAGGCTATCGGCTTACGCGCTGGCTCACTGAGCCAGCGATGGCGCGCATCGGCTTCCACCGGATCGACAGCGAATTCGCCGTCCGGAAAATTGCGTCGATCAGGGAACGGCTGCAGCGCGGTGAGACCGTCTACATCGCGGGCCTCGCAGCATCGGGCACGCACAATACCGGTGTGGCGCTGATCGAGGTGACCCGGGACGGCGGCCCGCGCATCATCGTGAACAACGAGGAAGAGCGCTTTTCCGGCAACAAGCACACCACAGAATATCCGCGAGCCTCGATCGAAGCCATGGTCGAGACGCTGCGTCAAAGGGGGCGCAGTGCCGGCGATATCGCAGCCTTCGTCACGACCTGGGACTATCCGGCTCTTCTCGCGACCATCGTGCGAACGGTCATCGAGGAGGCGCCCGACAGTCTCAAGCTCCTGACGATGCCGATTACTCCCGCCATCGACCGCCGTCGCATGGACCAGATGCTGCGCACGCCGAAAATTCTCGCCAGGCAACTCGGCCTTTCGGACCGGGTGCCACTGATCTGCATGCCGCACCACGACAACCATGCCTGGTTTTCGTACGCGGCCTCACCTTTCGCCGATGGCAATGAACCCGTTGCCATCGCGGTCATTGACGGCACCGGCGATGAGGGCTCGATCTCGCTTTATGTCGCGAAGGACGGCGCGATGCGCCGCCTTTACTGCAATGACAGCGTGTTCGATTCGCTCGGCGCCTTCTACAGCGTGATTTCATCGACGCAGGGCGGCTGGACCTGGCTCTCCAGCGAGGGACGCTACATGGGAGCGGCCGCCTGGGGCGACATGAACCGCGCCAGCAATCCCTATTACATCCGGCTGAGAGAGGTCCTGCACTTCGGCGCGGATGGCGAAATCCGGCTCAATCGCGCGATGGCCAACTGGTACTGCGATCCGTACGAACATCCCTATAAAGCACCGCTGATCGATATCCTTGGGCCGCCTCTGAAACCCGACCAGCTCTGGAATCCCGACGCGGTGCTGCGGGTTGAGGACATTGAGCACCGGCCCGACACCCAGGACCGCCTTGACAAGGCCGCCGCCACTCAACTGGTGTTCGAGGACGCCATGATCCATGTCGTCGATCATCTGCTGCGCCAGACCGGTGCGAGCCGGCTGGTGCTGACCGGTGGCGTGGCGCTGAACGCGGTCGGCAACATGCGGCTGCTCGAGCACTTCGACGAGGCCTGGTTCGCGCAGGCGCAGCAGCGCAAGGCCCGCCTGCATCTGTGGGTGCCGCCGACACCGGGCGATCCCGGCGTCACCATCGGCGCGGCCTGGCTGTTGGCCCATCTCGCAGGCGCGCCGCGCGGCGCGGCTTTGACGCACGCCTTCTACTGCGGTCTGCCGCCGACGGATCAGGACATCGCGACGGCACTCGAGGCCGGCGACATCGCATCACAGCGGATCGGCGACATCTCGACGCCGGACGGACGCGACGCGATCGCCGATCTGATGGCCTTCATGGTGGCGCATGACAGCATCATCGCGCTCTATCAGGGCGCGGCCGAGACCGGGCCGCGCGCGCTCGGCCATCGCTCGATCTTCGCCAATCCCTGCGCCCCCGACGCGCGCGAGCGGCTCAATGAGCGCGTCAAATACCGCGAGGCGATCCGCCCGCTGGCGCCGATGGCGACGCTGGAAGCGGCGCGCGAATATTTCGAACTGCATGAGGGCGCCTCCGACGGCAACTACAACGCCTACAATTACATGGTGCTGACCGCGCACTCGAAGCCGCCCGCGCGCGCGAAGATCCCCGCGGTGATTCATGCCGACGGCACCGGGCGGATCCAGATCGTGCGCGAAGAGGACGATCCCCTCACCTACGCCTATCTGAAGGCGCTCGGCCGCCGTATCGGCGTCGAGATCTCGGTCAACACCTCCTTCAATGTGGCAGGCCCGATCGCGCAGACGCCGCAGCAGGCGATCGATACGCTGCGCCGCTCCAAGGGCCTCGACGCGGTGCTGCTGGTGGCCGATGACGGCGCGGTGTACGCCGCCTGGCATGGCGGGGAGCGCGACAGCGGCCGGTTTACGGGGTGGCTTTCGGAGTGGAAGCAACGCCGCTGATATAGCTGAACACGCGGCCGTCGATCACCAGCAGCGCGCTGCCGATCACCAGCGCGCCGACGATTTCGGCAAGCGAGATGCTCTCGCCCAGCACGAGCCAGCCGAGCAAAATTGCGGTGACCGGTATGAGCAGCGTCACCAGCATGACATTGGTCGAGCCCGAGCGCCGCAGGATCTGGAAAAACACGATGTAAGCCAGCGCGGTCGACAACGCCGCAAGACCGAACAGCGCCAGCCAGGTCACCGTATCAGGCATCGGCAGTTGCCAGGGCCGCTCGAACACGCCGGCGATGACAATCATCATCACCGTGGACGCCAGCATCTGGAACGTCGCGGTCGCCAGCGGCGGTGAGTTCGACAGCCGCCGCCGCGCATACAGCGCCGACAGTCCGTAGCTGAAGGCAGCGGCGAGGCAGAGTAGAATCCCGAAACCCTGGCCGCTGCTGAAACCGAGGTGCTGGACGTGGAGAATGGCGACCCCGATCAGGCCGATCACGACACCAGCGACGCGCCGGGCATGCAGTCTTTCGTCACCGGCGGCCGCCATCACCAGGACGGTGAACAACGGCGTCGTCGCGTTCACAACCGAGGCCAGCCCGCTGGAAATATAGGTCTGTCCGGTGACCATCAGGGAGAATGGCAGGACGTTGTTGAGCAGCGCGATGACGAAGAATGGTCTCCAGCCCATCAGCCCCCTGGGGAAACCTGTTCGATAGGCCCATAGCACCGGCAGAAGAATGAGTGCCGCGAGCGCCACCCGCAGCAGGACCACCGTCAGTGGCGGCAATTCCCGGATCACGACACCGACGAAGAAGAACGAGCCGCCCCACAGCACCGACAACACGGCAAGCAGCGACCAGTCACGGGCATCAATCCGATGGTCGTTGGACGTCATTTGCGGCTCATATCTGCGGTTGCGCCGACGCTTACCGCAAAGTCCGGATGCTTGGCCACCCGGTTTCCGGGCATGCCCGCTGCGCCCCGCCTATTTCGGCCGCGACACAATCTCGATCATCCTGCCTTCGTCGTCGTCGGGCGCGTGGGCTTTCGCACGGTCGTATGCCGCCAGCGCCGCGCGGCTGACGGGAACGCCTGATAGCAGCGTCTCCGCCAGCGCGACGGCGTAAGCCGCATCCTTGTGGCGGAGCGCCGCGGTGAAGGAAGCGCCCGAGAAATCGCGCGCCACCATCCGCTTGGAATGCCGGATCACCTGCGGGCTTGCGACTGCGCCCGTCGCCATCGCTTCCGCCACCAGGTTCATGTCGAGCCCGGCCCGCTCGGCGATCGCAATCCCTTCCGCGAGGCTCGCGATCTGCACGGCGCCCATCAGATTGTTGATCAGCTTGTAGACCGTGCCGCCGCCGACCGCGCCGAAATGCCGGATCGTCGTGCACAGCGGCGCGAGAAAGGGGCGCGCCTTTTCCAGATCGGCAGGCTCAGCGCCCGCCAGCAGCGTCAATTTTCCGCTCGCTGCCGCTTCCGGCAGGCCGGTCACCGGGCAATCGATGTAGACGAGGCCGCGGCCGCGCAGTTCGCGCGCGAGATCGAGCGCGTGCTGGTACGACACCGTGGAGCATTCGATCGCCAGCGCACCGGGTTTCATCGCTGAGGCCGCGCCGTCCTTGCCGAGCCACACCGCACTCGATGCCGCATCGTCGGCGACCATGGTCACGACGGCGTCGGCACCCTCGGCGGCATCCGCAGGCGACGCAGCCCAGCGCGCGCCGCGCGCGATCAGGTCTTCCGCCTTCGCCTTGCTGCGATTCCACACCGCGACCGCAAAGCCGTTGTCGAGATAGCGGCCGGCCATGCCGTGGCCCATGCGGCCCAAACCGATGAAGGCGACCGTTGCCATCGGCTAGTCCACATCCTCGACCGCGGCGGGTGCGGTGCCGAATGCGCGCTGCGCCAGGGTTGCCGCCATGAACTCGTCGAGGTCGCCGTCGAGCACGCCTGACGTATCCGACGTCTGCACGCCGGTGCGCAGATCCTTCACCATCTGATAGGGCTGCAGCACGTAGGAGCGGATCTGGTGGCCCCAGCCGATATCGGTCTTGGCGGCCTGGTCGGCGGCGGCCTGTTCCTCGCGCTTCTTCAGCTCGATCTCATAGAGCCGTGCGCGCAGCATGTCCCAGGCCTGCGCCTTGTTCTTGTGCTGGGAGCGGCCGGCCTGACAGACCACCGCGACCCCGGTCGGAATGTGCGTCAGCCTGACCGCGGACTCGGTCTTGTTGACGTGCTGGCCGCCGGCGCCGCCCGAGCGCATGGTGTCGACGCGGACGTCGGACTCGGCGATATCGATCTTGATGCTGTTGTCGACCACCGGGAAGATCGCGACCGATGAGAACGAAGTGTGCCGGCGCGCATTTGAATCGAACGGCGATATCCGTACCAGCCGGTGCACGCCGGCTTCGGTCTTGAGCCAGCCATAGGCGTTGTGACCGCTGATCTGGATGGTGGCGGACTTGATCCCGGCTTCTTCGCCCTGGGTCTCTTCCAGATATTCGATCTTGAAGCCGTGCTTCTCGGCCCAGCGCGTGTACATGCGCAGCAGCATCGAGGCCCAGTCCTGGCTTTCGGTGCCGCCGGCGCCGGCGTGAACCTCGAGATAGGAGTCGAAACGGTCGGCCTCGCCCGACAGCAGGGCTTCGAGTTCGCGGCGGGCGACTTCCTTCTTCAGGGCTTTCAGGGCGTTCTCGGCTTCGGAGACGACGCCCTCATCGTTCTCGGCCTCGCCGAGCTCGATCATGCCGATATTATCCTCGAGCTCGCGCTCGACCCTGCCGATGCCGCCAAGCGCATCCTCCAGCGAGGTGCGCTCCTGCATCAGCTTCTGGGCCTTCTGGGGATCGTTCCAGAGATTGGGATCTTCGGCGAGCTTGTTCAGCTCGGCCAGACGCGCCGTGGATGCATCGACGTCAAAGATGCCTCCTCAGCAGCCCGACTGACTGCTTGATCTCTTCGACGAGGCGTTCGACTTCGGCGCGCATGTTCTCTTCTCTGACCTGCGGCGCAAGCCGCATTTGGCAACGATGGTGGGATGTAGCGGCGACTGCGCCAAAGCGCAATCGCGGGAGGCTTGTTTCCGGGGTTTTCCCGGGCCGCGACGCGCGCTCAGTAGAGCCTGCCGGTTCCCGGAAGCATGATATTGCCGGCGTCCGGCGGCGCCATTAATGTGCGGCCGTCCGCATCGGCAACCCCGATGACGCTGTAATTATCCGGCGGCGCTGTGCCCGGCTTGAAGGCTTCCAGGATGCTCCGGCCGCCGTCGCCCGGGCCGGCGCGCATGCCGCTCTTGGCGTCGACGCGGATCAGCTTGATGCCGGCGGGAACCTTGAACGGGATCGCCGGCTTGTCGGCGAGCGCGAGCTTGAGGAAATCCTTGGCGATCGGGGCCGCCAGATGGCCGCCGGTGGCGCCCTTGCCGAGATTGCGCGGCTTGTCGTAGCCGACATAGATGCCGACCACGATATCCGGCGAGAAGCCGATGAACCAGGCGTCCTTCTCGTCGTTGGTGGTGCCGGTCTTGCCGGCGATCGGCTTGCCGACTTCCTTCACCACGGTTGCGGTGCCGCCCTGCACGACATCTTCCAGCATCGAGGTGATCTGGTAGGCCGTCATGGCATCGAGCACCTGCTCCCGGCGATCGACCAGCTGCGGCTCGGGCTGGTTCTTCCAGCCGCCAGGCGCGTCGCAGCCGCGGCATTCGCGCGCGTCGTGCTTGAAGATGGTGCGGCCGTAGCGATCCTGGATGCGGTCGATCAGCGTCGACTTCACGCGCCGGCCGCCATTGGCGAACATCGAATAGGCCGTCACCATCCGCATCACGGTGGTTTCGCCGGCGCCGAGCGCATAGGACAGATAGTTCGGCAATTCGTCATAGACCCCGAAGCGCTTGGCGTATTCGCCGATCAGCGGCATGCCGACGTCCTGCGCCAGCCGCACCGTCACCGTGTTGAGCGAGCGCTTCAGCGCATTGCGCAGCGTGGTCGGCCCATAATATTTGCCGGTCGAATAGTTTTCCGGGCGCCAGACGCCCGCACCCTGCCCCTGGTCGATTTCGATCGGCGCATCGACCACGATGGTTGACGGCGTATAGCCATTGTCGAGCGCCGACGAATACACCAGCGGCTTGAACGACGAGCCCGGCTGCCGGTAGGCCTGGGTCGCGCGGTTGAACTGGCTCTGGTCGAACGAGAAGCCGCCGACCATCGCCAGCACACGGCCAGTCCAGGGATCCATCACCACCATCGCGCCGGAGACTTCCGGCAGCTGGCGCAGCCGGTACTGGCCCTCGACAATATTGCCCTCCTTGGCGATCAGCGGATCCGCATAGATGACGTCGCCCGGCGCCAGCACCTGGGCGACGTTGGTCGGCGTCTTGAAGCGCGTCGGCCCGGAGGCGGCCTTGGCCCACCGCACGCCATCGAGCGTGATGATTCCGGTCTGCCGTTCCTTGGCGACGGCGCCGCCCAGTTCGCGGCCGGGCTGAAAACCGATTCGGGCCGACTGATCGCTGGTCTCCAGCACCACCGCCATCCGCCACGGCGAGATATCCGACAGCGACTTAACGTCCGCGAGCTTCACGCCCCAGTCGCCGGATATATCGAGCTTGCTGATGGCGCCGCGATAGCCGGTCGCCTCGTCGAACTTCACGAGGCCGGCGGTCATGGTCTTGCGCGCCATCACCTGAAGCTTCGGATCGAGCGTGGTCCGCACCGACAGGCCGCCTTCATACAGTTTCTTCTCGCCGTAGCGCTCGAACACGTCGCGGCGGACTTCCTCGGCAAAATACTCGCCGGCGAAGATGTGCGCGGCGTTGCTGCGGCTGGTCACGGTCAGGGTATCCTTGCGGGCCTTGTCGGCATCGGCCTGCTTGATCCAGCCATTTTCCAGCAGACGGTCGACGACATAGTTGCGCCGCTCGACGGCGCGGTCGCGGTTGCGCACCGGATGCAGCGCCGCCGGCGCCTTCGGCAGCGCCGCCAGGTAGGAGGCTTCGGAAACCGTGAGTTCGTTCACCGATTTGTCGAAATAGACCAGCGAAGCAGCGGCGACGCCGTAAGCGCCGAGGCCGAGATAGATTTCGTTGAGATAGAGTTCGAGGATCTTGTCCTTCGAATAGGTGCGCTCGATCCGCATCGCCAGCAAGGCTTCCTTGATCTTGCGGGTGAACGACACTTCGTTGGTCAAAAGGAAGTTCTTCGCGACCTGCTGGGTGATGGTGGAGGCACCTTGCGGCCGGCGGTTGGAGCCGTAATTCTGCGCATAGAGCACCGCGGCGCGCGCCATGCCGGTGAAGTCGATGCCGCCGTGCTCGTAGAAGTTCTTGTCCTCGGCGGCGAGGAACGCGTTGATGACCAGTTTCGGGACCGCCTGGATCGGCAAATAGAGGCGGCGCTCCTTGGAGTATTCGCCAAGCAGCGCGCCATCCGACGCATGGACGCGCGTCATCACCGGCGGCTCATAATCCTGAAGCTGCGAATAGTCCGGCAAGTCCTTGGAATAATGCCAGATCAGCCCCGCTACGGCGGCGACGCCGACCAGGAACACGACGGTTCCGGCGGCGAACAAGAAACCCATGAACCGCACCAGCAAGCGCATTATCGAAGTTCCGTTCCAACCCTTGCGCCGCAATAGCCGGCGTTTTCCTCAGCAAATACCCCGCGCGGCGATCTGCCGTCTCGCACAGGTGGATAATACGTTGGCCGGGAGGGAATTTAGATCGATTCCGACGCCCTCGCGGTGGTTTTTATAGTGCCGTCGCTGTGGCCAAACTAGGGCTTCCAGCCCCGGACGGCGCGCTTTTCACTTGGCCGGCCCGGCCGTTGCCAGCCGTTTGGCAAGGAAGGCGTCGATCGCCTGCGCCATCGATCCGACGGTCCGGGTGCGCCAGTTCTCCGAGACCAGGTGTTGGAGGTCGCCCTTGTTGGAGACATAGCCGAGTTCGACCAGAACCGACGGCACGTCCGGGGCCTTCAGAACCCTGAAGCCGGCGGACTTCAGCGGGTGCTTGTGCATCCGCACCGTAGTCTTCATCTCGCCCATCAGGAGGCGCGCGAAGCGGTTTGAGAAGGTGCGGGTTTCGCGCTGCGCCAGATCGATCAGGATGTCGGCCACCTCGACCGGCTCTTCGGTCAGGTTGACCCCGCCGATGGCGTCGGCCTTGTTTTCGGCTTCCGCCAGCCGTTCCGCCTCGGCGTCGGAGGCCTTGTCGGACAGCGTGTAGATCGTCGCGCCCTGCGCATCGCCCTCGCGGCGCGGCAAGGCGTCGGCATGGATCGACACGAACAGCGCCGCCGACGCGTTGCGGGCGACCTTGACCCGGTCGGCGAGCGGAATGAACGTATCGTCGGTGCGGGTCATGACGACCCGGTATTTGCCTGTTTTCTCGATGCGGTCGCGCAAAGCCAGCCCGAATCCCAGCACCAGCTCCTTCTCCATGGCGCCATTGGCCTGGGTGCCATTGTCGATGCCGCCATGGCCGGGATCGATCACGATCAGGGGGCGTGAATCCGCCGGTGCGGCGGGCTTGGGAGCGCTGATCGCCTCGGCGGGCGCGGCGGCCTTGGCGTCGGCGATCGCGGGCTTCAGCTCGGGCCGGCTTTCGGGCGCCAGCGACTGGACGAAAGCGGTGCGGTCGACCTGCTCGAGTTCGAGCACCAGCCGCGGCGGCTGGCCGTTGGCGGCCTCCAGCACGTAGGAATTGGCAATCCTGGCCGGGCCGGTCAGGTCGAACACGATCCGCGAGCCGCCGGGCATCACCAGGCCATAACGGAAGGCCTTGACCAGCCCGCGCCCGGCGGTGCCGACCCCGGCGGGAAGCTGAAAACTGACCTGGGGAATGTCCACGACCACCCGATAGGGATCGGCCAGCGCAAAGGCACGGAACTGGATCGGCCGGGTGAGGTCGAGAACGAAGCGGGTTTGCCTGGCGTCGCCGGCCAGCCGGACATCGGAGGCGATCGGGAAGCTCGAGGCTCCGACGGGATTCGGCGCCTCGCCCTCTGCAGCCTTGCCGATGGCGGGAACCGAACATAGTAATGCTGCGGCGCACAACAGCGCCCGACCCTGCAAAACACGATGATTTGCGCGGCTCGCCAACGAATCCATGCCTCCGAGCAGCCCTCTTATCGCATTAGAAGCACAGGGTTAACGAGAGCTTAAGGCGCTTACAACGAATAAGACCGGGTGTTGCCGCGCTGTGACGCTTCCCTTGCACGCGGGCCCCAATCAACGTATGTACAGCAGGCTGACGGCTAAAACTCCCGGTTGTGTCGCGTTCAGCCTCCCGGTGCAGCGCCGGAACTCTCTGATATCAGGGGATTCCTGCGTCTTTCCGATCCCTCCACGGCCAGCGCAGCGCGCGGCTGACAAGGAGCGGCGGTTTCGAGCCCGAGCGGCGGCCGGTCCCAGGTTACCATCTTGTTCCAGGGACGGCTTCAGGCACGGCATGACTGATTATCCGGACCGCACTCGGTCCGATATGCGATGGCCGGCGAGCGCTTCGGCGCCGCGCCGGGTCTTCAGCGACAGAAAATAAGGCGGCGCTTCCTGCCGCCCACGTGTTCAGACGGGCCGACGCTTGATGCGCCAGACTGTGTTGCCGACCAAGATCCATGGAGAAACCGCGACGACGCGGAGCGCAAGCTCGGCACGTCGCCTTGCTCCGATGCGATCCCGTTCGGCGTGGCGCCCCGGGTTGCGTTTTGGCCTTCCCCTCACCCCCGAATCAGGTGGACCGTCGCGTCACCCGGCGGCGCGATACGCGCTCACGGAAACACGCGCCCGCCGCCGTCATGAGTTTCAAAATGCCCAACAAAATGTTGATCGATGCTACCCACCCGGAAGAGACCCGGGTCGTTGTAGTCCGCGGTAATCGCGTCGAAGAGTTCGATTTCGAGACCGCCCAGCGCAAGCAACTTCGCGGCAACATCTACCTCGCCAAGGTCACGCGCGTAGAGCCGTCGCTGCAGGCGGCCTTCATCGAATATGGCGGCAACCGCCACGGCTTCCTCGCCTTCAGCGAAATCCATCCCGACTACTATCAAATTCCGGTCGCCGACCGTCAGGCGCTGATCGAAGCCGACGAGCGCGCCCATCGCGAGGCCGAGGAAGAGAGCGAGAACCGCTCCAACCGCCGCCGTCCGCGCCACCGCAATTCGCGCCGCCGCGGCAATGGCGAGCGGGTCCAGAGCGAGATCGTGGAGAGCGCGAGCCCCGACCTGATGCAGGTCGCTCCGCCGCATGAAGGCCAGGAACACGGCGAAAGCTTCCACGCCGAGGACGGCCACGCCCACGATGCCGAACATCACCACGATGCGGAGCATCATGATCATGAGGACCATGCGCACGATGAGCACGATCGCGCGCAGGACCAGGGCACCGAGACCCACGCCAGCGAGACGCTGGCCGCGGTAACGCTGCCCGATACGGCTGCCGTCGAGGCGGCCACGGCAGAAGTTCGCGAAGAAGAGGAAGAAGAGCACGCGCATCATGAACATCATGAAGCGCACGCACTCGAAAACGCGGCTTATGCGGACGACGCCCCCCACGCCGAACACGCTGACGGCGAGACCGCCGCGTCGGATCAGGCCGAACATGCCGTCGCCGGTGGCGATGAGAATCACGACGATGAGGACGAAGGCGAGGACGCCGAAGAGGAAGTCGTCGAGTCCGTCGGCGGCGACGACGTCATGGAAGAAGTGCCGGAGCGCGCCTTCCGCCCGCGCCGCCAGTACAAGATCCAGGAAGTCATCAAGCGCCGGCAGGTGATGCTGGTGCAGGTCGTCAAGGAAGAGCGCGGCAACAAGGGCGCGGCGCTGACGACGTACCTGTCGCTGGCCGGCCGCTACGCCGTGCTGATGCCCAATACCGCGCGCGGCGGCGGCATCAGCCGCAAGATCACCTCGGCGCAGGATCGCTCGCGCCTGAAGGAAGTAGTGCAGGATCTCGACGTGCCCGAGGGCATGGGCATCATCCTGCGCACCGCGGGTGCCTCCCGCACCAAGCCGGAAATCAAGCGCGACTTCGAATATCTGATCCGCATGTGGGAAACCGTGCGCGACATGACGCTGAAGTCGCAGGCCCCCACCCTCGTCTACGAGGAGGGGTCGCTGATCAAGCGGTCGCTGCGCGACCTCTACAACAAGGAAATCGACGAAATCCTGGTCGCCGGCGAAGCCGGCTATCAGGAGGCTCGCGATTTCATGAAGATGCTGATGCCCTCGAACGTACGGGCGGTGAAGCAGTATCGCGACGGCCAGCCGCTGTTCTCGCGGATGGGCGTCGAGAGCCAGCTGGATGCGATGTTCTCGCCGACCGTGCAGTTGCGGTCCGGCGGCTACATCGTGATCAACCAGACCGAGGCGCTGGTCTCAATCGACGTCAATTCCGGCCGCTCCACCCGCGAACACCACATCGAGGATACCGCGCTCAAGACCAATCTCGAGGCTGCCGAGGAAGTCGCAAGGCAATTGCGCCTGCGCGATCTCGCGGGCCTGATCGTCATCGACTTCATCGACATGGACGAGAAGCGCAACAACCGTTCGGTCGAGCGCAAGCTGTCCGATTGCCTGCGCCAGGACCGCGCGCGGATCCAGGTCGGACGCATCTCGCATTTCGGCCTGCTGGAGATGTCGCGCCAGCGCATTCGCGCCAGCGTGCTGGAGAGTTCGACCGAGCCCTGCGCGCAATGCGGCGGCAGCGGCCATGTGCGTTCGGTATCGTCGGTGGCGCTGCAACTGTTGCGCGGCATCGAGGAAATCCTGATGAAGGGCGCCACCCATAATCTCGTGGTGCGCACCCGGACCGAAGTGGCGCTCTACGTGCTCAACCACAAGCGCGGCCATCTGCGCGATCTCGAAAATAGCTTCAAGGTCGCCCTGGCCGTGGTCGCCGATCCCTCGGTGAGCGGCCAGCAGTCGTTCATCATCGACCGCGGCGAGCAGGTACATACGCTGGAAGCCGCCAAGGCGCTGCTGGCGGCGCAGGTTGCGGCCTTCCCGCCGCAGACCGAGGAAGCCTTCGACGAGGAAGGGCCGTTCGACGTCGAAACCGAATCCGAAGTCGAGACCGACGAGACCGAAGGGCTCTCTGATGAAGCCGCCGGCGAAGAGACCGGCAGCGAGGCGGATGGCGGCCCGAGGCGCAAGCGGCGGCGGCGGCGGCGTGGCCGTTCCGGCGAGCCGCGTGAAGGCGGGCCGGCCCGCGATGACAGCGATAGCGTCCGTGTCCCGTTTGAGGCGGCCGCGGTTGCCGCTGCCGTCGCGGACGAAAGCGAAACCGACGAGGACGAGTCCGAAGAACAGCCCGGTCTCGAGCGCGGCGATCAGGCGCCGGGCGGCGAGCGCCGGCCCCGCCGTCGCGGACGCCGTGGCGGACGCCGCCGGCGCGGCGGGCCGGAGGACGGTCTGGTCGGATCGATCGCGGACGAACTCGGCCCGAGGTCGGCGCCCGAGGTGAGCAGCGCGGTTGCCGATTTCGACGGATATTCAGCCGAGCCGGCCCCGCTGGTCGTTCAATCCGAACCGGTTGCGCAAGCGCTGGCGCCCGAACCGCAACCTGCGGAGCGCGCTCAGCCGGAGCCGGCCCAGGCTTCTGCCGAGACCGAAACGGCGCAGGAGGCCGAACGAGCCGCCGCACGCCGGCGTTCGACCGTGCGCGAAAAGGTGAGCTTCGTGGTCAACGCCCAGCCCGAAGCGCCCGCGCCCGTCAGCCACAGCCAGCCCGAACCGCCGGTATCAACCCCGGCCCCGGCGCAGAACGCGGCCGACACGACGACCGACACCCAGCCCCGCAAGGCCGGCTGGTGGTCGCGACGCTTCGGCAGCGGCGAATAAGGATTCTGGTTTGCGATCGGCATAGGGGCGTGGAGGTTTGTCTCCGCGTCCCCTGCCACACCACCCGGCATGCGGGTCCGCACCGGGCGGTTCGACGGGTTGAGGTCAACTGGCAAGTTTTGGGACTCCCAATCGTTTGAAGAGGTCATTCGGCAGCACCGTGTTGAGCGCGATCGCCGAGTTGCGCCACCAGCGTCTGCTGTTGGCGGCTGCTCGTCTGGCCGCGGCCGGGTATGCCCCCCGTGCGATCATCTCGCGGTAGATAACCCGACCCCGTTTCCAGTGCTTGAGCTGCACCGCCCGCAGGCGATGACGGACCCAGGCATCGATGTCGGCAAACACCCCAGGTGTCTCTGCGAGGCGGAAGTAGCCTTTCCACCCGGTCAGATACACCCCAAGCGATTTGCACGTCTGCGCGAGGCTTCGTCCGGCACTGCGCCGGGTCAGTTCCCGCACACGCTCCTTCATGCGCTTGATGGCCGGTGGAGCGACGCGCCGCCGGATCGTCCGCCCTCTGCCTGTCCAGAAGGAGAAGCCGAGGAACTTCGATGCCGTGGCACGCCTCACCTTGCTCTTGGCCTCGTTGACGCGGAGCTTCAGCTTTCCGAACTGCTTGCGCAGCGAGGCCATCACCCGCTCGCCCGAACGCTGCGTCCGAACATAGACGTTCAGATCGTCGGCGTAGCGGACGAAGGTATGGCCCCTTCGCTCCAGCTCCTTGTCGATTTCGTCCAACAGCACGTTGGCCAACAGCGGCGAGAGTGGGCCGCCTTGCGGCGTGCCTTCCTCCCGCCCGATCACCACCCCGTCGGCGAGCACGCCCGCGTTGAGGTAGCGGCGGATCAGCCGCAGCACCCGACGGTCCGCGATCCGTCTGGTCAACCTCCCCATCAGGAGGTCGTGGTTGACCCGGTCGAAGAACTTCTCCAGGTCGATGTCCACGACAAAGCTCCGACCTTCCTGCACGTAGGCTTGCGCGCGACGTATCGCGTCGTGCGCACTCCGTCCGGGCCGGAAGCCGTAGCTCGCATCCGAGAAGGTCGGGTCGAACAGCGGTTGCAGGACACCCAGCAGGGCCTGCTGGATGAACCGGTCGAGCGCCGTCGGGATGCCGAGCTCACGCTCGCCCCCGCCGGGCTTGGGAATCGCCACCCGTCTCACCGGCTGCGGCTGGTAGCGTCCGGCGAGCAGTTCCTCGCGCAAACGCGGCCAGTGCACGCGCAGATAGCCGGGCAGCTCTTCGACCGTCATCCCGTCGATGCCGCAACTTCCCGCGTTCTGTCGAACGCGCTTCAATGCGGCCTGAAGGTTTGGGCGTTCGCACACCCGCTCCATCAGGTCGTTACTTCCCAGGCACTCGTTTCCACTGCCAGTCAGGGGCGCTTCCACACGTCCGTCCGACCCCTGCGGCTTCACCGCATTGGCCGTTCGAGCGCTCGGATCTTCATCCGACTTCCGTGGCATAATTCCCCCGAGGCCCATGGGCGTCTCGCCCTTCCCATCGTTTGGCCCTTCGTCATGCCGTCGCCAAGGCTTCGGCAGAACTACTATGGCCTCTGCTGACTTCTCGCTCCGCCGGCCTTTCGGCCATCGTCGCCCTTTCAGGCACAAGGCGAGATCTCCCCGGGTAAGAACATCGGCCTTCGCTGCACGACCGCCGGATCTACGTCGCCTCGCCTTGGTCACGAGAGCTTCGCGGCCGTATGCCCGCTCGCCCTGCTCGGCTCCGCCTTCTATCCGGTTCCTGTTCGTCGGCCCGCAGCTTCGTTCCACGCTTCCTTCACGCCGTCCTCACGGCCCGACGCTCTGCGTTTCCCTTCGCTCGCTGTGACCAGCTCACGGGAGGACTTTCACCTCCAAGTCAATGCCCATGCCGGGCGCACATACGAAAAACCGCCCGGCACAACCGGGCGGTTTTTTATTGAGGCGGAAGATGGCGATCTAGGAGGCGTTGACAAATTGGCGCATCCACAAGCGGATTGAGACAATTTGAATGAAGCCTAGATAGCTGTCGGCAGTTTTGTCGTATCGGGTTGCCAGCCTTCGCGCATTTTTCAGTTTGTTGAAGCAGCGTTCAACCATGTTGCGCAGGGCATAGATGGCGGCATCAACGGGCAATTGGATCAACCTGTTTCGCTTGGTCGGAATAATCGCAATGCCGCCGCGTTTCTCCATGTCTTCACGAATGAAGTCAGCATCATAGCCCTTGTCGGCGAGCAGGACCTTGGGCGTTGGCCCATCAGCATCCATCACCGGCATATATCCCTTGAAGTCGGAGGCTTCGCCGCCGGTCAGCGCAAACGCTATTGGCAGGCCCATTGCATTTATGCGGAGATGGATCTTGGTCGTGAAGCCACCTTTTGAGCGGCCAAGACCCTGACGCGCAGTCCCCCTTTTAGCACCGGCTGAACAGTGGTGCGCCCGGATTATGGTGCTGTCGATCATTTGCAAGCTGGGATTGCCACCGCCGCTTTCGTTGAAGGCTTCGAGAAGCAACTCCCACAAGCCCAATAACGTCCAGCGCCGGAACTGGCGGTAAACCGATGACCATTTGCCAAAGTGTTCGTGCAGGTCGCGCCAAGCGACACCTGTCCGCGCAATCCAGAAAATCCCGTCCAGAACAAGGCGATGATCCCTAGGCCGCCGCCCGCTGCGCGCCCCGCGTTCAATCACAAAGGGCTCGAGATAGGCCCATTCTTCATCGTTCATCAAACCACGGATCAAGGTAGCTTCTCCAAAAGCTACCTTGAATCAGAACCTACGCTATTTGGGAATCCCTTCACCAAAGTCTCAGTTTGAATTTGGTCGGCGCTCAAATACCGTCCTCGGGCTTCCAGCCCGGCTGTACTTCGAAGGATTGGATTGCCGGATTAGGCCGGTCCCAATCGCGTCGCGTTCGCGTAAAGATTTCAACCTGGGGCAACATTCCATCGGACGTATCTAATGTTCCCATTGTCACCGTCATGACACCGGGCATGCCGGTGTTCTTGCCAAACAGTGGGCTACCGCAGGTTCCACAAAATAATCGTTTGACTGTATTCCCCGCCTCGCTCTGCATTGCATAGGTAGCCGGTTGGCCAAAGAGACGAATACCGGACTCTGCGTACATCGCGCCTGTCGAATGCCCGGTGCCGCTAAGTCGTTGGCAGTCCGTACAGTGGCAGATAGCTATCACTATCGGATCACCGTCAATCTCATAGCTGCACGCGCCACACAAACACTTTCCTACGCGCACAAATATACCTCCGCATTGTTTCACTACTGTCACCAGCCCGCAATACCTACCAGTGCGAGTTGGATTTTCAAACAGTTCCCTTTGTCAACACTTCCTAGGTACTTCGCCAATCTTCCGCGGCAGCGCCGCTCGTCAAACCGAAATATGAAAGCCGCCGTCCACCGCGATATGCTGGCCGGTGATGTAGGACGCGCCGTCCGAGAGCAGGAAGCAGACCGGCTTGGCCGCCTCCTCCGGCTGCGACCAGCGGCCCATCGGAATCCGCGCCAGGATGCCCTCGCGAAACTTGTCGCCCCGGATGGTTTCCGTCATCGGGGTCTCGACCACGCCGAAACATACGGAGTTGGTGCGGACACCGAACTTCGACCATTCCTTGGCGGTCGACATGGTCATTCCAAGCAGTCCGCTTTTCGCCGCGGCGTAGTTGATCTGGCCGATCGAGCCGGCGCGTCCGGCATCCGAGGAGATATTGACGATCGAGCCTGGGCTCGGCCGATCGGCCTTGCCCTGCGCCACCATGATCCGGCCCACCGCCTGGGTCCACAGGAACGCGCCGGTGAGATGCACCGCGATAACCTCGTTCCACTGCTGCAGAGTCATCTTCTCGATCATCGCCACCCGGGTAATGCCGGCATTGTTGACGAGGCCGTGGATGGCGCCGATCCGCGCGGTGACGTCGCGTACCGTCGCTTCGGTAAACTCCGGATCCGCGACGCTGCCGACATAGGGCAGCAGCCGGCCGTTCATCGAAGCCGCGAAAGCGTTGAGCTTGTCACCGTTGAGATCGACACCGATCACCCGCGCCCCAAGCTCGACCGCCAGCGTCGCAATCGCGCGGCCAATTCCCTGCTCGGTGCCGGTGACGACAACGGTTTTTCCCTCCAACGACATGACGTCTTGCATCTATCGATCCCCCTCGCTCGTTTCTTTATTCACTCGACTGCCGTCCTGTGTGTATCGGAGCTTTTGGTTCCGCAACCAGATAGTTCCGCCCAGTCCGGGGCTGCTGCCGAAGCGGATATGCACTCGGCGATCATTCGCACCTGGGATGACGGTTAACGAATTCTTAGGGATGATATTTTTCCGCGGGGCGGAACCGAAGCGAACAACCCTTTTAATACCATTGAGCCGATACGCTTTCGGGCAAAACGGTGCCTCGCCACCGGGGCCTGCCCCCGTCGGCTTTCAAGCGGCATCGGAGCTGGATGATGCGCACACGCGATTACCCTGTGGTCGAAACCCCGGATTTCCTGCTGGCGGCGCTTGAGCAGGCGAACGATGCCGTGGTGATCGTCGATAGCGATCTTCATGTGAGCTATTTCAACGCCGCGGCCGAACTCATCTGGGGGCTGGATCGCACCGAGGTGCTCGGTCGTCACGTAAGCTGTCTGGGGCTCGAGGAGCTGCAATCCGTTGCGACGCCGGCTTCGGATCAGATCGGCGGCGACGACGTCATCCAGGATCGCTGCTCCGAGATCAGGATCGAGCGCAGGGATGGCAGCCGGATTCGTGCCGCACTGTCGCTTTCGCATGTCGAGGCCGGCGATCAAGACCGCACCATCGCCTTCGTCCGGGACATCACCAGGGAGGTCGAACGGCGGGAAAGGATGGCGCTGCTCACGTTGGTCGCCGACAGGACCAACCGCGCAGTTATCGTCACCGATCGCGATCTGAAGATCATCTATACCAACGCTGCGTTCGCAGGATTGTTCGGGTACTCGATCGGGGAAGTGAGCGGGCAGCAGGCAATCGATCTGCTTGCGGGGCGCCATACCGACCGCAGGACGCTGGCAAGGTTACGACACTGGATCGGCGAGGAACGCGGCGGCGAGGAGGAAATCCTCGCCTACGACAAGAACGGCGACGAGATCTGGATCTCGGCCAACGTCAAGGCGTTCCGCGACGGCCGCGGGCGGGTCAAATACACGTTCGCCCTGCTGACCGATATCTCCGAGACCAAGCAGTTGCGATCGCTGCAGCAGTTGATCCTGAGCGCGCTGGCCGATGAAATCCCCATTACGGAGATCGCGGATCGGCTGTGCAGACGTGTCGAGGAAATCGCGCCCGATGTCGTTTCCTCACTGCTGCACATCGACGCCGGCGGATTGGTTCATCCGCTGGGCGGCCCCAGCCTCCCCGAGGACTATTCGCGGGCGTTGGATGGCGTCGCGATCGGTCCGGATGTCGGTTCCTGCGGATCCGCGGCATTTTACGGCAAGCCGGTCCTTGCGACCGACATCGATACCGATCCGCGCTGGCAACCGTACAAGATCCGGCCGCTCGAAGTCGGCCTGCGCGCCTGCTGGTCCACGCCAATCAAGTCGAAGGATGGCCGCGTGATCGGAACCTTCGCCTTCTATTTCAGGGAATCTCGCCCGCCGAGCCGCTGGCACGAGCGCATCGTCGATGCCTGCGTGCATCTCGGCGCGCTGGCGATTGAGCGCTGGGAAGCCCGCGCCCAGATCGCGCGGCTCGCCTATTACGACATGCTGACCGGCCTGCCGAACCGCGCGCGCCTGCGGGACTTGATCGCCGAAGCGATCCGGGCCTGCCACCCAGGAAAGCACGTTGCGCTGGCGTTCCTCGATGTCGATAATTTCAAGGACGTCAACGATACGCTCGGGCACTCTGCCGGCGACGAATTGCTCGTCGAGCTCGCCCAACGCCTGCGCGCGCAGATTCAGCCGCACGACATGCTGGGGCGTCTGGGCGGCGACGAATTCGTGATCGTGCTGCCGAACCGTGACGCCGGCGAAGCCGCGCTGGTCGCCTCGCGGATCACCGAATCCCTGGTCGTGCCGCTCCAGATCGGCACCAGACAGGTGCCGATCTCCGCCAGCATGGGCATCAGTATCTATCCGGACAACGCGACCGACATCGACCCCCTGATACAGCAGGCCGATGCGGCGATGTACCACGCCAAGCGCGCCGGCCGCTCCACCTACCGATTCTTCAGCGCCGATATGAACAGGCTCGCCGAGCAACGGCTGGCTCACAGCTCCGCACTTCGCACCGCGATCGCAAACGATGCCCTGAAATTGCATTATCAGCCGCAGATCCGGACCAGCGACGGCGCCATTCACGGCGTCGAGGCGCTGGCGCGCTGGCGTGACCCGGAGCTCGGCGAAGTGTCGCCCGCGAAGTTCATTCCGCTGGCCGAAGAGTGCGGGCTGATCGAGCAGATCGGCCAGTGGTCGATACGCGAGGCCTGCCGGCAGATGGCGGAGTGGCGTGAAGCCGGGCTGGATATCCCCTGTGTGTCGGTCAATCTGTCTCCAATCAATTTCCAGAACCCGAGCCTGGCATCTGCCGTCACCGGGATCCTCGCAGACCATGGCCTGCCGCCTGAAATGCTTATGCTCGAGGTTACCGAGGGCGTGATCCTGAACGAGCGCTCGGTTGCGATCGAGACGATGAATGCCCTTCGCAATCTTGGAGTAGGCCTGTCGTTGGACGATTTCGGAACCGGCTATTCCAGCCTCAGCCGGCTGGCGCACTTGCCAATTCGCGAGTTGAAGATCGACCGCAGCTTCGTGCGTGACGTCGAGGCAGACCCCAGCGCGCGAGCGATCGTTACCGCGGTGGTTCGCGTCGGCCAGAGCCTGCAGCTCTCCGTCGTCGCCGAAGGCGTCGAAACCGACGGGCAACGAGACTTGCTGGCGGAACTGGGATGCGACGTCATTCAGGGATTTCTCTACGCGCCTGCGCTGTCAGCCGCTGCGTTCGGGCGCTGGCTGCTTGACCATAGTGCCAAGCGGGCCAGTGCGATGCTCAGGCGCGTCGGCCGATCCCTGGCCCGGCCGCCGGCCGGGTCTTCGCCTCACGTCTCCACCACCAAGGGGCTCGGTTAGCGTCCCCGGCGAATGTCCGCAGTTTGACCCGTGGCGAATATTCGTCCCCTCGCCATCTCGAGTCGGTTGCAACTCGTCGTCGCGCCATCAACCGATCCTGTTGAGGGTGCCCCTTATCGTCGTGAAGATCCCGCCGATATCCTTTCGTATCGAATCGAGTTTTGCGAAATGGTCGAACACCTGGGCAATTCTCTCATCGATCTCGCGCTTGCTGCTGGAGAGCACTTCCACGCGCGAGCTGAGCTTGTTGTCACCGTTCGCTTCGATCTCGCCGAGGGTTTTGGTCACGAGATCGCGAATGGCATGCACCTCCGCGATCAGGGCCTCGATGCCGAATACCGGTGCCTGCAGGGGCACAAGGTCTGCCTGTGACTGGGCCAGTTCCTCCCTGAACCGGTTCAGCATCGCGGATGAATCCTGCAGCGTCCGGAGACGCAAACGGGACTCTATGACGAATTCGTTCAGCGCGTTCTGGCGATCCATGAGGCTCTTGCCGCTGGAATCCGTCTCCACCTCCGCAATCGAACGCTCCAGACGCGCCTGGCGTTCTCTGAGTTCTTCAAGATCCAGACGAATCGTATCCAGGATATTGAAGCAATCATCGAGGCGCGCGACCCTCCGCTCGATCTCGAGTTTGTTTTTGGAGAGCGCTTCCACCCGCAAACCAAGCGGTTCGTCGCCGCTCGCTTCGAATTCATCGAGAGACTTGGTCAGCCGATCACGGCTTAGACGCAGTTCATCGATCAGGGCGTTGATTCCGGCCTCCGGCGACCGCAGGGGCACCAGCTCAGCCTGGGCTTTGGCCAGTTCCTCCTTGAAGCGGTTCAGCGTCGCCAGTGATTCCTGTAACGCGTTCAACCGCGCCTGGATCAGCGATACGTCGCCGTCCAGTTCCTTCATCCGAATGGCAAGACTGTTTTTGCTGTCGTCGGTTTCGAGTTCCGTCAGCGACCTCTCGAGCTGACGCTGACGATCCCTGAGTTCGCCGAAGACAGGCTCCATCGCCCGGCGTTTTTCGGCCACGGCGCCGACCAGCTCCCGAAGCGCATGCTGGCGGCGCCGGATGTCGCCCAGCCGATCCGGCATATCGGCGGCTTCGTTCCGGCTCTGCTGCAAAACTGCCCTTTGCTCGGTATCCGCCAGCTTCTCCTGCAGGGACGAGATCGCTTCCTCTGGGTCGCTGTCGACGAGATGCTGGACAGCCGCGTCGAAGCGGTTCTGCGAGTCGTGCGCGACTACGGCGTCCTGCCGGAAGCCCTTGAGGCGACCGCGCAGCAAGTTCAGGTTTCTTTCCTGGCGTGCAATTCTGTAAGCTTGAATTATGGTTGCCCCGATCAGCGAAATTGCCATGAAGACAATAGTGCCGGTCGCGAGACGCTGCATTGCGGGCAGCGCAGCGTAGAGAGCCGACATCCTCGCGAAATCGTAACCGAATGCCTGCTGCGCAAAGAGCGCTATCACGGCCAATAAGCCTAACCAGGCAAGCACGAAAAACAGCCACATTTTAAATACCTCAGTTCAGCAAATACTGGTTCGCCTCCGCATTGGCCGTGGCGCCGCCGAATCCCGCGCCGGAACGCGTCAGGCTTCCGGCCACCGGGCCGAGCCCGAGGGCAAAGGTCGAGACAGTCTCAAGATGGATTAGGGCCGTGACGCCCATACGACCGACTGTCCCAGCATCCTGGATATGCGCGATACCGGAAACCACCGCGCAGAGGACGATCGGCGCGATCACCCTCTTGATCGGCTTGATGAAGCCGTCGCCGGGCGCCTTGATCCTCACGCGGGTCGCGTGTCTTGCCGCCACGACAGTCCCCCCTCCCTCCAGAATTCGCCGTTCTGCCGGTCGTTCCTGCAAAAACGGCCATTTCCCCGTCCATAGCCAAGATCAACTAGGTCATGGGAGTCAATGGCGCGGGGTGTCTATCCGGGCCCTACCGCAGCCATTGCGCGATGCGCGCGACGGCCTCGCGCATCTCGTCGGCCGAACGCGCGTAGGAAAAGCGGATGAACTGGCGGCCGTGGATCGGGTCGAAGTCGACCCCGGGGGTCGCCGCGACGCGGGCTTTTTCCAGCATCTCGCCGGCAAATTTGAAGCTGTCGGAGGTGAATTTGGAGGCGTCGGCATAGAGATAAAACGCGCCGTCGGCGGGAAGGAATGTGTCGAGGCCGGCCTTGGGCAGGCCTTCGATCAGGATGCGGCGGTTCTCCTGATAACCGTGCTTGATCTCTTCCATCTCGGCGCGGCCCTCGAAGGCGGCCTCGGCGGCAATCTGCGACAGCGTCGGCACCGAGATCGCCAGATTCTGCTGCAGCCGTTCGATCGGCCGCACCAGCGGCTCCGGCACCACCATCCAGCCGACCCGCCAGCCGGTCATGCAGAAGTATTTCGAGAACGAATTGATCACCAGCGCATCCGGCGACAGTTCCGCCGCTGTCACCGCCGGAAAGGCATAGTCGAGACCGTGATAGATTTCGTCGGAGATGAAACGGATGCCTGCGCTCTCCGCCGCCGCCATCAGGCTGGTGAGCGCCTCGCGCGACATCATCGTTCCCGTGGGATTGGCCGGGCTACCGACCAGTACGCCCTTCAGCGGCGTCTTGCGATGCGCCGATAGCAGCGCCTCGCCGGTCAGCGCGTGACGGGTTTCGCTCGAGGTCTCTATCAACACCGGCTCGCAGCCGAGCGCGGTCAGGATGTGGCGGTACGGCGGATAGCCGGGAACCGTGACCGCGACGCGGTCGCCCGGCTCGAACAGCGCGAGAAAGCCCAGGATGAACCCGCCCGACGACCCCGTGGTAATCACTACCCGCTCGGCGTCCACGGCGCAGCCGTAGGTCTCGCGGTAATGCCGCGCGATCCGTTCGCGCAGCGAGGGAATGCCGAGCGCCGAGGTGTAGTCGATCCGCCCGACGTCGAGGGCGGCGTGGGCGGCCAGAATCGCGGACCTCGGCGCCGAAGCCGCCGGCTGCCCCACTTCCATGTGAATGACATGGCCGCCGGCCGCCTCGATGCGCGCCGCCGCTGCCATCACGTCCATCACCATGAACGGCGGAACATTGCTTCGTCCGGACGCCGTCAGCAGGCTTTTGGCGCGGTGTCTCAGTGTCGCATCAGGCATCGATATCTGCTATTTGAGCTCGGGAAACGGGACCCTGGTGCCCCAGACAAGCCGCATTCGGCGGCTTGTTAGGGCATATATCGTATCCAGGCCGCCGCCAATCCCTGAAGACCGCCATGTTGCTACGCATCGCCCTGCGCCGGAAAATGTCGAGACTGACCGCCATCGCGACGGCGGTCGCGCTCGTCGTTGCGCCGGTGCCTGCGCTGGCGCAAGGACGGGGCCCGCCGGTCATCCGCGATACCGAGGCCGAGCAGTTGCTGCGCGAATATACCCGCCCGATCCTGCGCGCGGCAGGGCTGGAAAAGCAGAACATCCAGATGGTCATCATCAACGAAAGCGTATTCAACGCCTTCGTTGCGGACGGCCGGCGGATTTTCGTGAACTACGGCGCGATGATGCAGTCCGACACCCCGAACCAGATCATCGGGGTGCTGGCGCACGAAACCGGCCACCTGGCCGGCGGCCATCTCTCCAAGCTGCGCGAACAGCTGGCGGCGGCGCAGACCCAGATGATCATCGCCATGCTGCTCGGCGCCGGCGCGCTGGTCGCCGGGGCACGCAGCGGCAATGCCAATAGCGGGCTCGCCAACGCCGGCGCCGCGGCGATGTCCGCGCCGCAGGAAGTGATCCGCCGCTCCCTGCTCTCTTATGTACGCCAGCAGGAGGAAAATGCCGACCGCGCCGGAGTAAAATTCCTCACCGCCACCGGCCAGTCCGCCAAGGGCATGTACGAGACCTTCAAGCGGTTCACCAGTGAGAGCCTGTTCGCCGCGCGCGGTTCCGATCCCTACGTGATGTCGCATCCGATGCCCGCCGAGCGCGTCGCAGCGCTGGAGGAGCTGGCGCGCACCAGTCCCTATTGGGACAAGAAGGACGATCCGGCGCTGCAATTGCGCCACGACATGGCGCGCGCCAAGATCTCGGCCTTCATGGAACGGGCGGACACCGTCCACCGGCGCTATCCGCAGTCGAACGACAGCCTGCCCGCGCGTTATGCCCGCGCCATTGCGACTTACCGGCACGGCGATCTGCGCAGTGCGGTCGCCCAGATCGACGCCCTGATCCAGGGACAGCCCAATAACCCCTATTTCCATGAATTGCGCGGCCAGGCGCTGCTGGAAGGCGGCAAGCCGGCGGAGGCCATCGCGCCCTTGCGCAAGGCGGTTCAACTATCGAATAACGCGCCGCTCATCGAGATGTTACTTGGGCAGGCGCTCGTGGCGACTAATAATAATGCCCACACTGACGAAGCGATTGCGATTCTGCGCGCGGCGGTGGCACGAGAAACCGAGGCGCCGCTCGGCTATACCCAGCTCGCGATGGCCTATGGCCGAAAAGGAGATTACGCGCAGGCAGACCTTGCTTCCGCCCAGGCGGCCTTCTTGCGCGGCGACAACAAGACAGCGCGCGATCTGGCATCGCGGGCCAAGACCCGGTTCGCGATCGGCACGCCGGGCTGGGTCAAGGCCGACGATATCGTCTCCGCAAAGCCGCTGCCCGGCCAGAAGAGCAACTAGAAATAAACCGAGCCGGCGTAACGAGTTTCGCAACGCCGGCTTCCGCTGCAACTTACCCAATCAATTGGTCCAAGAGGATTTGCCAATGCCTTCGTTCCGCCTGCTCGCCGCCGCCCTGTTCGCGCTCGCACTCTGCGGGGCGCCGCCGGCGGCCACCGCGCAGAGCTTTTCCGACACCCAGCGCAAGGACATCGAAGTCATCGTCCGCAACTATCTGCTCGCCCATCCCGAAGTGCTGGAAGAGGCGATGACGGAGCTCAGCAAGCGCCAGAGCGCGGCCGAGGCCGAGAAGCATCAGGCGGGCGTTACCAAGAACGCGGAGGCGATCTTCAATTCGCCGCGCGACGTCACCGTCGGCAACAAGGCCGGCGACGTCACCATGGTCGAATTCTTCGACTACAATTGCCCCTACTGCAAACGCGCCATGACCGACATGATGGAGCTGATGAAATCCGATCCCAAGCTGAAGGTGGTGCTGAAGGAATTCCCGGTGCTCGGCCCCTCTTCCGTCGAAGCCGCCCAGGTCGGGATCGCCGTGCACATGCAGGATGCCAGCGGCAAAAAGTATCTCGATTTTCACCAGAAGCTGCTGAACGGCAGGGGCCAGATTGACAAAGCGCGGGCGATGGCGGCCGCCAAGGAGGTGGGCGTCGACATGGCCAGGCTCGAAAAGGATCTCGCAAGTCCGGAAGTACGCGCCACGCTCGAGCAGAATTTCAAGCTCGCCGAGGCGATGGGCATGAACGGCACGCCGAGCTACGTGATCGGCAAGCAGGTGGTGATCGGCGCGGTCGGCGTCGAAAACCTGAAGGAGAAGATCGGCATCGCGCGTTGCGGCAAGGCGACCTGCTGAGCGCGTCTGCGACGATCCGATGCTGCATCGATGAATTGAAAGGCCGGCCATCGCGCCGGCCTTTTGTTTGCGCCGTTTTCGCGGCGATGCGGTTCATCGCGCGTTCACAAAACAAACCCGATGGAACCGGCGATCCCGCGGAACATCGCCCCTCACCTGCCGTTGTCGGCGCGGGCAATACAGATACGTGAGGAGATATTCGATGACTAATCGCTTCTTGATCTCGGTCGCCGCAGCAGCGCTGATCGCCGGAACCGGTTTCGCCAATGCGCAGGGAACCGGCATGAGCCGTGAGGACGGCGCAGCAGGCGGCATCACCACCCAGCAGAGCGCGCCTCCTTCCGAACGTGGCGCGCCTGCGGCAGCTCCGATGAACCGCGATGCCGGGGAGTCCAAACACATGAAGGGTGCGCAGTCGAACGAGAAGATGGCACCGGGGGGCAGCAAGAACCAGCGCGCCCAGGACAACACAATGTCGGGTCAGAAGTCGAAGGGCATGGCTTCGGAGCAGGACCGCGCCAAGGACGGCGTCAAGGGCGCGGCGGACAGCAAGTCCCAGACCACGACCCAGTCGCAGACCGGACAGAGCAGCCCGTCCACGACCACCACGGGCCAGGCCGGCGCCGGCGCCAAGCTCTCGACCGAGCAGCGCACCCAGATCACCAGCGTGATCAAGGAACAGCGCGTTGCTCCGGTCACCAAGGTCAACTTCTCGATCGCGGTGGGCACCAAGGTGCCGCGCAGCGGCGTGACCTTCCATCCTCTGCCGGCGCGTGTGGTGACGATCTATCCGCAATGGCGCGGATATGAATTCATCCTCGTCAATGAGCAAATCGTGGTGGTGAATCCGAGGTCGCTTGAGATCGTAGCTATCCTGGAAGCCTGATATCCGGCGGTCGAGGCGCGTTTCGGGGCGGGCAGAGATGCCCGCCCCTTTCGCGTGGCGCCATGCCGGGGTCGCGAATAAGCAACCGCGCCCCATTCCCTTAATTATTGGTTAACCAGCGGTTTCAGTAGCTTCCGCGCGCCTTTTTATGAACAGGATGAGGCATTTGAAAGGAGTACCGAACGGCCTAAAGGCTTCCCCTTGGGCCTGATGTTACCTATAACCCCGCCACCTGCCGCAAGCATTACCGGGAATTGGATGGCCGAAAGACCTGCCGAGACGATCTACGTGCTCAACGGCCCGAACCTCAATCTGTTGGGGACCCGCGAGCCCGAGACCTACGGCCATGCCAGGCTCGCCGATGTCGAGGCGCTCTGCGCGCAGACCGCTGCGCAATTCGGCATGAAGGCCGATTGCCGGCAGTCCAACCGCGAAGGTGAACTGATCGATTTCATCCACGAGGCGCATGCGAAGAAGGCGGCCGGCATCGTCATCAATGCCGGCGGTTATTCGCACACCTCGATCGCGCTGCATGACGCCCTGATGGCGGTGAAGATTCCGACCGTCGAGGTGCACATCAGCAATATCTACGCCCGCGAGAGTTTTCGTCACCACTCCTTCACCGCCAGGGCCGCATTCGCAACGCTGTGCGGCTTCGGCATCGACGGTTACCGATTGGCGATCAACGGCCTTGCCGCCAGGATCGGCGCCAAGCCCAAAGCCTGAAGGCAAAAGCCTGACGCCCCCGCCCGTCACCATTCAGAAAGTTCCGGATCAAGATCATGGCGCGCCAGCCTGACGATAAAAAGACCGCAAAAATCACCAGCGACGACAGCGGGCTGATCCGCGAACTCGCGCTGCTGCTCGACGAGACCAGTCTCACCGAGATCGAGATCGAACGCGCCGGCCTGCGGGTGCGGGTCGCACGCAACATCAGCATCGCCGCATCGATGCCGTCGCATTTCCAGGCCCCCGCTGCCGCCCCGGGCGCGGCGGCCGCGGCTCCCGTCGCCGACATCGCAAAACACCCGGGCGTCGTGCCCTCGCCGATGGTCGGCACCGCCTATTGGGCGTCCGAACCCGGCGCCAAGCCGTTCATCGAGGTCGGCACCAAGGTATCGGTCGGGCAGACGCTCTTGATCATCGAGGCGATGAAGACGATGAACCAGATTCCGTCGCCACGCGCGGGCACGGTGACGCAGATCCTCGTCGAGGACGGCCAGCCGGTCGAATTCGGCGAACCGCTGGTGATTATTGAGTAGAGGCGAGTAGCGAATGGCGAATAGCGAATGGTTTTCCGATCGACCATTCGCCACTCGCTATTCGCCATTCGCCCCTTAGGAACCCCATGTTCGACAAGATCCTGATAGCCAACCGCGGCGAGATCGCACTGCGCATCCTGCGCGCGTGCAAGGAACTCGGCATCTCCACCGTCGCGGTGCATTCCACCGCCGACGCCGACGCCATGCATGTGCGGCTCGCCGACGAGAGCGTCTGCATCGGCCCGCCGCCGTCGAAGGACAGCTACCTCAACGTGCCGGCGCTGCTGGCCGCCTGCGAGATCACCGGCGCGGACGCGGTGCATCCCGGTTACGGCTTTCTGTCGGAAAACGCCCGCTTCGCCGAAATCCTCGCCGAACACAATCTGCATTTCATCGGGCCGAAGGCCGAGCACATCCGCCTGATGGGCGACAAGATCGAGGCCAAGAAGACCGCCAAGCGGCTCGGCATTCCCGTGGTGCCGGGCTCCGACGGCGGCGTCGGCCCCGACGACGACGCCATGGCGATCGCGCAAGAGATCGGCTTTCCGGTGCTGGTCAAGGCAGCAGCCGGCGGCGGCGGCCGCGGCATGAAGGTCGCGCACTCGGCCGAAGGCCTGATGCTGGCGCTGTCGACCGCTTCCAACGAGGCCAAGTCGGCGTTCGGCGACGCCTCGGTCTATCTCGAAAAATACCTGCAGAAGCCGCGCCACATCGAAATCCAGATTCTCGGCGACGGCCGCGGCGGCGCCATCCATCTCGGCGAGCGCGACTGCTCGCTGCAGCGGCGCCACCAGAAGGTCTGGGAAGAAGGCCCCTCGCCGGTGCTGGCGGCGGCGGCGCGCGCCAAGATCGGCGCCACCTGCGCCAAGGCGATGCAGGATATGAAATATCTCGGCGTCGGCACCATCGAATTCCTGTACGAGGACGGCGAGTTCTATTTCATCGAAATGAACACCCGCATCCAGGTCGAACATCCCGTCACCGAGATGATCACCGACATCGATCTGGTGCTGGAGCAGATCCGCATCGCCGCCGGCGGCGAGTTGCCGGCGACGCAGGATGAGATCCAGATTATCGGCCACGCCATCGAATGCCGGATCAACGCGGAAAATCCGCAGACCTTCCGGCCCTCGCCGGGCAAGATCATGCAATATCATCCGCCGGGAGGCCTCGGGGTGAGGATCGATTCCGCGGTCTATCAGGGCTACGTCATCCCGCCCTATTACGACTCGCTGGTCGGCAAGCTGATCGTCCATGGCAAGACCCGCGGCGAATGCCTGATGCGGCTGCGCCGCGCGCTGGACGAAATGGTGGTGGAAGGCATCGAGACCACGCTGCCGCTGTTCCGCGCCCTGGTGCGGGAACCCGATATCATCGACGGCGATTACCATATCCACTGGCTTGAACAGTATCTGGCCGGCTAGCCGGCCGGCTGCCCCCGGCCAAGGCTGCAAGCTAGCCTCGCCCGCCTTCGCCCTGCTATCCTGCAGCGCATGACGTCACGCGACTCCGCCTCTTCCGACATCACGCCCGAAGTGCTGCTGCGCGCCTATGCCTGCGGCATCTTCCCGATGGCCGAGAGCGCCGACGATCCGACCCTGTTCTGGGTCGAGCCGGAAATGCGCGGGGTTATCCCGCTCGACGGCTTTCGCGTCTCTTCGCGGCTTAAGCGCACCGTGCGCTCCGACGTATTCACCGTCACGGTCAACACTGCCTTCAAGGCGGTGATCTCAGGCTGCGCCGCGCCGCAAGCAGGCCGCGACGACACCTGGATCAACAAGCGCATCCGCGATCTCTATGTGGGCTTGCACGCAATCGGGCATGCCCATAGCGTGGAGGCCTGGCAGGACGGCGACCTGGTCGGCGGATTGTACGGCGTCAGCCTCGGCCGCGCCTTCTTCGGCGAGAGCATGTTTCATACCGCCCGCGACGCCTCCAAGGTGGCGCTGGTGCATCTGGTGGCGCGGCTGATCGAAGGCGGCTTCGAACTGCTCGACACCCAATACGTCACCGAGCATCTGCGCAGCTTCGGCGCGGTCGAGATCTCGCGGCGCCGCTATATCGCGCTGCTCGACAAGGCGATCAAGGGCGGTAACGCCGATTTCCTGAAGCTAAGGGTTGATCGTCCCGTCAGCGGCGCAGAAGCGCTGGAGATCATCGCCGCGCGCGGCTAGCTCCGTAGGCGATCTCGGCTAATTCCCGAACAGTCCGCCGAACAGGCCGCCGGGCCGCTGCTGCGGAGGGGGCGGCGGCGGGGGCTGCTGCTGGAATTGCGGCTGTGGCGGCGGCGATGAACGCTGGACCTGCTGCTTCGGCGGGGCACGCTTCTGCTGCGGCGGCGGTGGCGGCGGTTTCACCACCTCGGGCGCCGCGGTCACGATGGTGGTTTCCGGACCTTTGCAGTCGGTCAGCCAGATATCGTAGATCGGATGCTCGACGCCGTGCAGGCCGGGGCTCGCGGCATACATCCAGCCGGAGAAAATCCGCTTCACCTCGCCCTGCAGCGTGATCTCGTCGACCTCGACGAAGGCGTCGGTGTTGGCGGCCTCGGTGGCGGGGCGCGTGTAGCAGGCGTCGGTTTTCACCCGCAGCGCGCCGAACTGGACGGTCTCGCCGATATCCTCGTCGAAATTGATGATGCGCCCGGTGATCTTGTCGAGTCCGGAGAAGCTCGCCTTCTTGTTGACGATCTTCTGCGCCGGCGGCTCGGTGACCACCTCGTCGCCGGGTTGCAGCGAGGCCGGGGACTGCGGCACACCCTTCGGCTGGCGCTGTCCCGGCGGCAATCCCGGCAGCGGCGCGGCGCCGGGCTGCGGCGGCGCCACCGCAATGCCGGGCTGGGTATTCTGGGGGATGACGGTGGTGCCGGGCGGCGGCGCCAGGGGCTGCGACTGCACCGATCCGGGAGGCGGCGCGCCCTGCCCCGGCGGCGGCCGGTTGGGGGTCGGCAGCAGCCGGCCCCGCGGCAGCTCCGGCACTTCCTCGTCGTCGTCGGGCTGCTGTTGCGGCTGACCGCCCCGCGGGATGGCGCCGGGCGGCCGCGGCGCGGGATCGGAAAAGATATTGCCGATCTGCGCGCGCGCCGGCGGCGCAAGCGAGATCGTCGTGGCGGCTACCAGGGCCGCAAGACAGGTCAGGGCAATGGTTCGAAACATCTCGCAGCTTTAACAGGCGAATCGGGCCAGCGACATCCTACAGGACCTATCGCCGCTCGCAGGGGCTCCGGTTAACACGGCGAATACGGCGGGGAAAGGGCGGTTTGCCTTTCCTCCGCCCCACTGGTCAGCCCCTGCCACAAATGAAATAGTCGCGCCCGGCGATCGTTTGCGCGGGCCACCGCGCCGAACCAGCAGAAATCCGGGACAACCGGAGCAGAAGGGGAAACACCAGACATGACCGATCGAATTCGGCTGGACGGCAGGGTTGCCGTTGTCACGGGAGCGGCCGGCGTCATTGGAACCGCGACCATGCGGCTCCTGGCCGAACGCGGCGCCCGCCTGGTCGCGGTCGACCGCAGGGAGCAGGACCTCAGGACCGCCATCAAGGACCTGCCCGCCTCGGCGCAGGCGCTGACCGTCACCGCCGACGTCACCGATGAGGATGAGGTCGCAGGCTATGTCCGCGCTGCAATCGAAAAATTCGGCACCATCGACGCCTTCTACAACAACGCCGGCATCGAGGGCGACATCAAGCCGATCACCGAATATTCGCTGGAGAGCTTTCGCCGTGTGCTCGACGTCAACGTGGTCGGGGTGTTCCTGGGGATGAAGCACGTGCTGCCCGTGATGCTGAAGCAGAACAAGGGCAGCATCATCAACACCGCCTCGATCGCCGGCCTGATGGGATCGCCGCTGATCGCGGTCTACAGCGCCAGCAAGCATGCGGTGATCGGGCTGACCAAGACCGCTTCGTGGGAATGCACCGGCACCGGCGTGCGCGTCAATTGCGTCTGCCCCGGCCTGATCGACAGCCGGATGCTGAGCACCATCCTGCAGGGCCGCAGCCCCGGCAACGCGCCTCCTCCCAACGACAAGATCGTCGACCGGATTCCGGCGCGGAGACTGGGACAGGCCTCCGAGGTCGCTTCCATCGTGGCCTTCCTGGCGTCCGACGAAGCAAGCTATGTTTCCGGCTCGGCCTACACCGTCGATGGCGGACGCACCGCCGCGTAAAGCGTCATTCCGGGGCGCGCTGAAAGCGCGAACCCGGAATCTCGAGATTCCGGGTTCGCCCGCTTCGCGTGCGCCCCGGAATGACAACAATACAATTCGCAACTGAGGTCGTCTCCCCATGCCCGCCATTCTCGATCCCGATGCCGCCGCCGTATTCAAGGCTTTCCAGGAAGCCGGCCGCCCGCCCTACGAAACGCTGTCGCCGGCGGAAGCCCGCGAGTTCTACCTGGCCGGCCGCGTCGTCTCCAACCCGGAGCCGCCCGAGCTTGAATCGGTGGAGCCGCTTTCGATCCCCGCCCCGCACGGCTCGATCCCGGCCCGCGTCTACACGCCGAAGCATCCGCGCAAGGCCGACGGTCTGGCGCCGGTGCTGGTGTTCTTTCACGGCGGCGGCTGGGTGATCGGTGATCTCGATTCCCACGACGTGGTGTGCCGCAAGCTCGCCGACGAAGGACAGATGATCGTGATCTCGGTCGATTATCGCCTGGCGCCCGAACACAAATTCCCGGCGGCGGTGGATGACTCGATCGCTGCGACCAAGTGGATTGCCGAAAACGCAAAGCAACTCGGCATCGATGCTTCAAGGCTGAGCGTCGGCGGCGACAGCGCCGGCGGCAACCTCGCCGCGGTGGTGGCGATCGCCGCCCGCGACGGCAACGGGCCCGCCATCGCAGGCCAGGTGCTGATCTATCCGGCCACCGATTTTGCCATGACGCATCCTTCGCACCGCGAGCCGGAGACCAGCATCCTGCTGACGCATTCGGTGATCCGCTGGTTCAGCGATCATTATCTGAACGGCGCCGCCGACGTGCACGACTGGCGGGCATCGCCGGCGCGAGCCAAAACCCTGATCGGCCTGCCGCCGGCCTATGTGCTGACCGCCGGCGCCGATCCCCTGCGCGACGAAGGCGACGATTATGCGAGGCAACTGAAGGAAGCCGGCGTGCCGGTGACGTACCGGCACTTTCCCGGCCAGTTCCACGGCTTCTTCACCATGGGCAAATTGCTGCAGCAGGCCAACGTCGCCGCAAGCGAGATCGGCATCTGGCTGAAGGCGCTGAACTAGCGTTCGGGTATACGGCGCGGGATCATCCACTCTCGCGTCTTGAATTTCCTCCAACCGTTGTCGAGGCCGTCGTGATCGAACCGATCGTGGTGTTTGGAATACCCGTCGATTTCATCCTGTTCGCGCTGACGCTGCTCGGCGTGGCGCTGTTCCATCGCCACACGCTTCCAGTGGCGCTGACCGGGCTTGCGGCCATCATTGTCTACAAGCTGGCCTTCACCGGATTCAAATTCGGCGTCGGCCTCGGCGGTCTCGGCCACCATATGGCGCATGAATGGGTCACGCTGGCCAACCTGTTCCTGCTGCTGATGGGATTTGCGCTATTGTCCCGGCATTTCGAGGAGAGCCGAATTCCGGACGAGATGCCGGCGCTGCTGCCCGACGACTGGAAGGGCGGCCTCGCGCTGCTGTGCATCGTGTTCGTATTGTCGAGCTTTCTCGACAATATCGCAGCCGCCCTGATCGGCGGCACGGTGGCGCGGCACGTCTTCAAGGGCAAGGTTCATATCGGCTATCTCGCCGCCATCGTTGCGGCCTCGAACGCTGGCGGATCCGGCAGCGTGGTCGGCGACACCACCACGACCATGATGTGGATCGCCGGCGTCAGCCCGCTCAGCGTGGTCGAAGCCTATGTTGCCGCCATCATTGCGATGCTGGTGTTCGCCGTTCCGGCGTCGATCCAGCAGCATCGGTACTCTCCGATTCAAAAGGATCCGCCGAAGGGATTGAAGATCGACCCGGCGCGGGTGTTCATCGTCGCGGCCATTCTGGCGGCGGCGCTGGCGGCCAACATCACGGCGAACCTGAAATTCCCGGCGCTTCTGGATACGATCCCCGTGCTCGGGCTTGCGGTCTGGGCCGTCATCCTGCTGACCGCGGGCTTGCGGGCGCCGGACTGGAAGGTCATGCCGGAGACTTTCAAGGGCACCATCTTCCTGCTGGCGCTGGTCACCGCAGCCTCGATGATGCCGGTCGAAAAACTCCCCATTGCCTCGTGGCAGACGGCGCTCGGTCTCGGCTTCGTCTCGGCGGTGTTCGACAACATCCCGCTCACCGCGCTGGCGCTGAAGCAAGGCGGCTACGACTGGGGCTATCTCGCCTATGCCGTTGGTTTCGGCGGCTCGATGATCTGGTTCGGCTCTTCGGCCGGCGTGGCGCTGTCCAACATGTATCCGGAAGCGAAGTCGGTCGGACGCTGGATCACCCAGGGCTGGTTCGTCACCGTCGCCTACGTGATAGGATTCTTCGTGATGCTCGTCGTGCTCGGCTGGCACGCCGACGTGCCGCTGAAGTAATGGTTTTGCTTGACGCGTTTTCTTCACGCGAACCGGTACCCACTTCGCTCGAAAACGCTATGGCTGCCCCGCCCGCGCCGCGCGGCGCAGCGATTGCGGCGGCTGGCCGAAGGCGCGGATGAAGGCGCGGCGCATCCGCTCGGGATCGCGAAAGCCGGTGGTTTCAGCGACACGCTCGATCGCCTCAGAGGAGGACTGCACGCGCTGGCGGGCTACTTCGATTCGCAGGCGCTCCACCGCCTTCGACGGCGTGGTGCCGGTCTCGGCAATGAAGGCACGCGCAAAGTGCCGCGAACTCATGCCGGCCTGCTCGGCCATGTCCTCCACCGTCAGCGGCGCGTCGAGATGTTCGCGCGCCCAGGCGAGTAGCGGCCCGAACCGCCCCGTCGGCGCCTTCAATTCCAGCAGCGAGGAAAATTGCGACTGGCCGCCGCTGCGGCGGTGGTAGAGCACGAGCTGGCGCGCGGCCTGCTGCGCGATCTCGTCGCCGTAATCTTCCGCGACCATCGCCAGCGACAGATCGATGCCGGCGCTGATCCCGGCCGAACTCCAGATATTGCCGTCGCGGACGAAGATCCGGTCGGGCTCCAGCTTCACCCGCGGATAGGCCTTGAGGAAGTGCCGGGTGCGCTGCCAGTGCGTGGTGGCGCGGCGGCCGTCGAGCACGCCGGCTTCGGCCAGGATATAGGCGCCGGAGCACACGCTGGCGACGCGGATACCGCGCTTGGCCAATCTCCGCACGAAGCCGAGCGTCTTCGCGCAGGTCGCCGCCTCCCGCACCCCCTCGCCGCCGGCCACGATCAGGGTCGTGATCGCGGCTGACGGCTGCAGGCCGCGCGCCAGCATCTCGACGCCGGAAGAACTGCGAACCGGGCCCGGCTTCACCGCCAGCACCTTGATCGACGGCGGCTGGCGCGCGAAGCGGGCCCCGACCTCGAACGCCGAGATCGGCCCGGCGGCATCCAGCAATTGGAAATCGGGAAATATCAGCACGCCGATCATGATCTTGGCGATGTCCTTAAATGAGGGAAATATGGCATTTCGGACATGAGCCGACCATGCCATCATCCACACGTCAAGCGTTGACGCGCCGCATTCCTCGTCATTGCCGGGCTTGACCCGGCAATCCATCCTCTTCGCAAGGACTCCTTCGAAATGGATGGATGCCCGGATCAAGTCCGGGCATGACGACTGAATTTGCGGCGGCAAATCCTAAAAAACTTCGAAAGGATCTCATCATGTCCGCGCCGCTTCAGATCGGTATCGTGCTGTTTCCGCGGGTAACGCAACTCGACTTCACCGGGCCGCTGCAGGTGTTCTCCAGCGTGCCGGGCGCCAAGGTGCATCTGATCTGGAAGCGGATCGAACCGGTCGCCAGCGACTCGGTGCTGACGATCACGCCGACCGTCAGCTTCGCCGATTGCCCGCAGCTCGACGTGATCTGCGTGCCGGGCGGGTTCGGCACCGACGACATGGTCAATGACGAGGAGATGCTCGCCTTCCTGCGCAAGCAGGCCGGCGGCGCCAAATACATCACCTCGGTGTGCACGGGATCGCTGGTGCTGGGCGCGGCCGGCCTGCTGAGAGGCTATCGCGCGACCACGCACTGGACCGCGATCGATTATCTCGGCGAGTTCGGCGCGACGCCGACCAGGACGCGGGTCTGCGTCGACCGCAACCGCATCACCGGCGGCGGCGTTACCGCAGGCATCGATTTCGCGCTGACGCTGGTGTCGATCCTGGTCGACCGGCGCACCGCCGAGGCGGTTCAGCTCAGGCTCGAATACAACCCGGCGCCGCCGTTCAATGCCGGTTCGCCGGATACCGCACCGCCGGAAATCCTCGCCTTCATGAAAGACCGGATCGCAGCCTCGCAAGCGCGCCGCGGCGAGATGATTCATCGCGCCGCGGCACGGCTGGCTTAGCCGTTCGATCCGCCGATCAGAAGCGACTCTAATCGGCATAGGGGGCGACCTTTTGGGTCGCTCCCCTGCCACACCACCCGGCATGCGGGTCCGCACCGGGCGGTTCGAGAAGTTGAGGTCATGAGAGCCGGGGCAGTCCCAGCCGGTCCGACCAGTTCAGGGTCAACACGGCGTTGAGGAGCATGCCGCTGTTACGCCACCAGCGACGGCTGTTGGCCGCCACCTTTCGCGCAACGTCAAGCTTGGCTCCCAGCGCCAGCAATTCCCTGTACATGGTCGTGCCGCGCTTCCACTGCTTGAGCTGGATGGCACGCAGCCGATGACGCAGCCACCGGTCGAGCTCTCGCCAGACCCGTGGGGTTTGCGCCAGCCGGAAGTAAGCCTTCCATCCCCGAATGTAGGGCCGCAGATGATCCACCACATCCTGCATACTGCGCCCGCCATTGCGGCCGGTCAGTTGCCGGATGCACTGCTTGAACGTCCTCAGCGGCTTGTCAGCAACCTTGCGTTTGATCACACCACCCGGCCCCGGCCAGAAGCCGTAGCCGAGGAACTTGCGACCGAACACACCGGTCACTGCGCTTTTGGTCTCGTTGATCGTCAAGCGCAGTTTGCCGTAGAGCCGCCGAAGCAGCGCCATCACCCGTTCGCCCGCCCGGCGGCTGCGAACGTAGACGTTCGCATCGTCGGCGTAGCGCACGAAGCAATGGCCCCGACGTTCCAGCGCCTTGTCCACTTCATCGAGCAGGACGTTGGCCAGCAGCGGCGATAGCGGGCCGCCCTGCGGCGTCCCCATCATGCGCGTCCGGACCACGCCATCGTCCATGATCCCGCTGTTCAGATACGCACGGATCAGCCGGATGACCCCGGTGTCCCCGATCCGTTTCTGGAGGCGGTCGATGAGGATGTCGTGATCGACCCGGTCAAAGAACTTTTCCAGGTCCACGTCCACCACGATCCGGCGGCCCGATTGCACGTATGACTGCGCCACAAGGACGGCGTCATGCGCGCTTCGGCCCGGCCGGAAGCCGTAGCTGTGCTCGCTGAAGGTTGGATCAAGAATGGGCTGCAGCACTTGCAGCAGCGCCTGCTGGATCAGACGATCCGTCACCGTCGGGATGCCAAGCTCGCGCTCCCCACCCTCAGGCTTGGGGATCGTCACCCGTCGCACCGGACTGGGCCGGTACGTCCCCGACAACAGTTGCTCGCGGAGCACGGGCCACGCCGTGCGTAGATGCGCGGCAGTCTGGTCAATATCCAGACCGTCTACACCGGCTACGCCTTTGTTGGCCCGCACCCGCTTCCACGCCCGTTGCAGGTTCTCTCTCGCCAGTACCGCTAGAAGCAGCGCTGACCCTGTGTCCTTCGGTTCATGCCGCGGGAGACGAGCTTCATCGCTGCCCGAGCCACACGCGGATTCACCGCGTCCTACCCCGGGCCGCCCTGCTCGCGCAGGCATCTGATGCGATGCTCGCCACATCGACATGGCGTCGAACACTCCCTCTCGTTCGGCCCTTCGCCTGCAAGACGGCTCGCAGCCTTCCCACCGACTACTACGACCTCGGCTGACTTCTCGCTCCGGCTCGACACCGTTGCCCTTTCGGGCACAAGGCGAGATCTCCCCAGGTAAGAACGCACTCCTTCACTGCACGACCGCCGGATTTACGCCGCTTCCCCTTGATCACGAGAGCTTCGCGATTTCTTGCCCGCTCGCCCTGGTCCGCAACGCCTTCTATCCGGTTCTTGTTCATCGGCCCGCAGCTTCGCTCCACGCTTCCTCCCCACACTCGGTCTCCCTCATGCAGTTGCGCTTCGCTTCGTTCGTTGTGATCAACTCACGATGGGACTTGCACCCATAAGAGTGCGCCCATGCTGGGCGCACAAGAAAAAGGCCGCCTGGTTTCCCAGACGGCCTTTCCTGTCCTACGGCAGCTGCACATTGACGGGCGATTTCAGGACCTCAGCGCCGGGGGCCTATTTCCCAGCCACATCCTGATCGGCAGCCGCTGCATATCGGGGCAGTCGCGAACTGTTGCCCGAACCGATGCGATGGTCTCCCATCTCCGTAAGATGGCCCATTGAGCCACCAATGCGTCCGGCGCTCAATGGCGTCCTGGCAAATGTCCCCGTTGTTCCCGCTGTTCACAGGCCGCTCCAATCGCGGCAGCGCAACTGCAGCATCCGCGGAACCGGCTAAAGCGTGATGGCATTAGGTTCGATAGCCTGAATTTTTGAGGTAGTTGGCGCATTCTTGGGGTGTGAAGGCGTTGAGCAACTGACCGATTACGGCGCAGACCGCATCGACGGTTCGCGCGGCGGCCTTTCGGAGCAGATGTTTGAGCTTGGCAAAGACCTGTTCGATCGGGTTCAGGTCGGGTGAGTATTTGGGCAGAAAGAACAGCTTGGCACCGGCAGAACGGATGAGCTGACGCACGCTCTTGCTTTTGTGGCTGCCGAGATTGTCCATGACGACGATGTCGCCGGGCCGCAGGGTCGGCAGGAGAGCCTTTTCGACATAGGTCCGAAAGCTCTCGCCATCGATCGGTCCCTCGATGAACCATGGCGCATCGATCCGGTCATGGCGCAGGGCCGCCAGGAAGGTCATGGTCTTCCAGCGCCCGTGGGGAACCTTGGCGGGCAGTCTGCGCCCGCGCAGTGCCCATCCCCGCAAGGGAGCCATATCGGTCCGGGTCCAGGTCTCGTCGATGAAGACCAGCCGCTCAGCTTCGACGCGACCTTGATACTTTGTCCACTGGGACCGCCGCCGCGCCACGTCGGGACGATCGCGCTCGCCAGCCACCACGCTTTTTTTTGAAGCTGAGCTTCTCGGCATGCACGAAGTCCCACACCGAGTGGTAGTCGACCTTCAGGCCGCGTCCGGCGAGTTCGGCAACGAGCCCGCGTATGGTGAAATCGCTGTCCCTGAGCCGCTGCGACAGCCAGACCGCGTGATCTCCCGAAATTGCTTTCGGCTTGTGGCCACCCATCTGGCCAGGCTCAACGCTGCCGGTCTCCTCGACCCGCTGCATCCAGCCGATGGCCGTGCTGATCGCGACCCCAAACCGCTTGGCGGCCTGATTGCGGGACATCCCTCCCTCAATTGCCGTCACGACACGCTTGCGCAAATCCAGAGAGTAAGGCTTGCCCATACATGCTGGCCTCCTAACCCAGCCTGCATGGTGAATCAGAAACACGCTGATTTGGGAATCCCAAATCGATTCAACCTAACCCCATCCCGCTTTAGACCGCAGCCACCGGGTTGGCCCGCCGCAGTTTGGCGAAGATAATGCCGTGGGTAAGCAGGTAGAACGGCACCAGCAGGGTCGGAATGTTCGACCATGGCAGCATCACGACGGCGGACGACCCGATGGTTTCGCCGAAGATCTGCAGCGGCGAGCCCGGCGCGGACATGATCCCAAGCGTCACCGCGGCGATCAGGTCGAGCGCGCCGAACAGGTTCCATGCGAACAATGCGCCGCGGTTGCCCTGGGGATGGCGGACGATCGTCATCGTCAGCGGAATCGCGGTCAGGCCGACGATGATGTCGCCCCACCCTGCCGATTGCGGGAACGGTCCGCTCAACCTGTCTTGCGCGGCCAGCAGCAGGAAGAAACCGCCGAACACCCGCATCGCGTTGAGCCCCACCAGCAGGGGCAGCGGCAGCGCCAGCAAGGTCTCGCGCACGCTCGCAAGCGACAGCGCCGCGATGGTGGCCGCCACCAGCGGCAATCCGGCCATCACGCCGATCGCCGGCACCGGCGTCGAGGTAACGGCGTAAACCCCGGCACTCGCCAGCGCGACGGCGAGCCCGATCCACAGGCCGGCGATCGCGACCGTAGTCAGCTTCTGCGCCGACGATAGCGGCATCATGGTGATGGCGGCATTCAGGTTCACCGCGATCGCAGCGGTGAGGACGGTGGTACCAATCAGATCGAGCATGTCAGCCTCCTCGTTATATGTAATTACACCTATCGAACCAAATGAAGGAGCGGCGCGACGCCAGCTGCGTTTCACCCCAGACTGCGGGAAGCCAGAATTTTCAGCGCAGCCTCGCCGTCGGCGCCCAGCAATCTGGCGACATGGGCCTGCGCTTCGGACCAGAACGGAAAGCCGCGGCGGACGGCGCCCCGCCCCTGCGCGGTGATGGCAATCATGCGCGCGCGCGGATCGTCGCCGGCCTTGATCGAAATCCATTTCCTGGCTTCGAGCGGCGTCAGATTCCGCGTCAGCGTGGTGCGCTCCATCCCCAGCAGCCCCGCGAGCTTGCCGATCGGCATTTCGCCGCGCAACATCAGCTGCGACAGGATCGTGAACTGGGTGATGCGGATCCCCGATTTCTGCATGTGCCCGTCATAGAGACGGGTGATCTTGCGCGCCGCCTGCCGCGACGCCAGGCAGAAGCAGTCGGCGCAGGCCATGTATTCCGCGAGATCGGGGTCGCCGGGGCGCTTCATGACATGAGTGTAAATACACTTATTTGGGTCCGCAAGGGCCGGAGCCGCCTGCCGGCCTGATTTATTGGAAGCTCAGTTGCCGGGGGTCCAGGGCTGGTAGTCGCCGGTCGCCTTGGGGCGGCGGCCGCTCGCCAGCGTCGAGCCGGACGGGCGGTAGGCCTGCGGCGTCCCGGTCATGTTGGGGACGTGCGGCTTTTCCCATTCGCGCGGGGTGTAGCTCTCTTCGGTCGGCGCGACATCGACGGTGTGATGCAGCCAGCCGTGCCAGGACGGCGGCACGCGGGTGGCCTCGGCATAGCCGTTATAGACCACCCAGCGCCGCTCGAAGCCGAGCGTGGGATCGATCTTGCGCCCCTTGGTGCGGTAGTAGCGGTTGCCCTGCTCGTCCGTGCCGACCAGCTCGCCGAACCGCCAGGTCCACAATTGCGTGCCGAAAGTCTGGCCATTCCACCATGTGAAGAGCTTGAGCAGAAACAGTTTCATGGGCGCGGCCGGTTCGAGAACAGTTGAGGGCTCTGATGCCATCGGCAAGCCCGATTGTCCAGTTTCGTCCGCCTCGTCCGGACCGGCCGGAGCCGGAGCCAACACCTTTAAGTGACCGGATGTCGCGGAAAGGGCCCAATCTGTTCATTCAGGGTACAGTTCCCATCTGACAGTCTGGAGGCCGCGCATGATTGGCGCGGGGTCCGGGAACGTCCGCCCTCCCCGAGGGTTTAGACGAAGTCCTGTGGATGGAGCCGAGAATGATCGATCTGAAGGTTTTGAGTGTCGCTGCTGCGATGGCCCTGGTGTTGCCGCTGGCAGCACCGAGCGAGAGCTTCGCGCAAGGGAAGGAAGGGGGCGGCGGGCCGCCCACCCGCGGGGGCGGCGGCTCGGCCATCGGCGGTGGCGGCGGCGGTTTCCGCGGCAGCGGCCCGCCGGCCATCGGCGGCGGCTCGAAATTCGGCGGTGGCGGCGGCGGATTCGTCGGCGGCGGCGCTCCGGGACCGCGCTTTAGCGGCGGTGGCGGGAACTGGCACGGCGGCGGTTATGCCGGCGGCTATCGGCGTCACCACCGTGGCGGCGGCGGCTTCATCCCCGGTGCGGTGATCGGCGGCGTCATCGGCGGCGCGCTGGCGTCGCAGAGCTACGGCTACTACTATGGCGCACCGTATGGCTATTACGACGACGGATACTACTACGACGACGGCGCGGTCGCGGTCGGCGACGATGCGGTCGCCTACTGCATTCGGACCTATCGTTCCTACGATGTGCGATCGGGAACCTATCTCGGCTATGACGGCTTGCGGCACCCCTGCCCGTAACGAGCGCCTGAGCTTTCCGGACTTCAAGGACGGCGCATCGCTGATGCGCCGTCTTTCTTATGTCAGGACCGCAGCGCCATGGTGACGCCGCCGAGCGTCACCACCAGCGCCGTGATTTCGCGAAAACCGAGCGGCTCGTGCAGCATCGCGCCGGCCGACAGCACGCCGATCACAGGCACCAACAGGGTACCGATCGAGGCGGTCGCCGCCGGCAATCGCTCCAGCGCTGCGAACCAGCAGACGTAACACAGGCAGAACTGGATCAGCGTCATATAGGCCATCGACGCCCAGCCGACGCCCGACAGCGCCGCCAAATGCGGCTGCTCGACGATGAGCCCGACGATCGCGATCGGCAGGCAGCCGATGCCGATCTGCCAGGCCGCCAGCGACAGCGGCGGCATCGCCAGCGGGAAATGCTTGGTCAGGACGGTCCCGAGCGCGACGCTGACCGCACCCGCCAGCACGCACAAAAATCCCGGCAGCTTTTCCAGGCTGGCCTCGATGCCATTGCCGCCGATCAGCACGGTGATGCCGGCGAGCGCGACGGCCAGTGAAATCGCGCGCAGCAGCGACAGCCGCTCCCCCAGCACCGGCCACGCCAACAGCGCCACCCACACCGGAATCGAAATGGCGAGCACCGCGGCCTCGCTGGCATTGAGCCACAACAGCGCCAGCCCCATGAAGGCGACCCAGCCGCCGATCGTCAGCACCGATACCAGGACAAGCCGCGACCACATCGGCCGCGGCGCGGCCAGGCTCTCCCGCCGCGCCACCGCAAACAGCGCCAGCGCCGCGGCGCCGATCAGGCCGCTCAGCCCGCGCGACGACAGCGGCGGCCACTCCGAGAGCAGGTTCTTCATGATCGGGAAGTTCAGCCCCCAGCCCACCGAGGTAACGGCGAGGAACAAAAGACCGAGCGGCGAGATCCGGTGCGCCGCGCGCGTGCCTGCCGAGGCCGTCATGACCGCGTCGCCAGCACCACGCCCGCGAGCGTGAAGATCAATGCCGCGATCTGGCCGGGGCCGAGCGGCTCGTGCAGCGCCACCGCCGAGGCCACCACGCCGATCACAGGCACCGCCATGGTGCCGATCGCCGCCACCGAGGCCGGCAGCCGCGCCAAGGCCGCGAACCACGCCACATAGGCGATGCAGAACTGGATCACCGTGGAATAGAACAACAGCCACCAGCCGAGCGGCGAGATCGCAGCAACATGCGTCGTCTCGATCAGAAGGCCGACGATCGCGATCGGAAAACAGCCCAGCCCGATCTGCCAGGCCGCCGCCGGGATCGGCGCCATCTGCAGCGGATACTTCTTGGCGAGCACGGTGCCGAGCGCGAATCCGATGGCGCCGCCGAGCGCCATGATGATTCCCGGCAGCTTCTCGGCGCTGGCGGTAATGCCGTTGCCGCCCATGATGGCGGCGAGCCCCGCAAACGCCATCACCAGCGCGATGGTGCGCAAGACCGTCGGCCGCTCGCCGAGCACCGGCCAGGCCAGCATCGAGGCCCACACCGGCATGGTGTAGGCGATCAGCGCGGCCTCGCTGGCGGGCAGCCAGAGCAGCGCCAGCCCCATCAGCACCATCCAGCCCGTGACATTGAGCAGCGCCGCCAGCATCAGCCGCGGCCATAGCGCGCGATCCACCTTCAGGCTCTGCCGGCGCAACAGCGCCAGCGCCGCCAGCAGGCAGGCGCCGATCACGCCGGTGACGCCGCGCAGCGTCAGCGGCGGCAGTTCGCTCAAGAGGTACTTGGTGACCGGCCAATTGAAGCCCCAGCCCACCGAGGTGATGGCGAGGAACAGGAGGCCCGCGGGCGTGATGGGTGCACGCGCGGCCGTCGGATTTTGCAGCTTCATGGGGTGAGTCGACCGATGGAATCGAAGGCACCTTGAAGCTTTTCCGGGCTCCAGACCATCGGCCGGCGGGCATGCCTGCCCGGACATCCCCGTAGCGTCACGTGAGTCTTCCCGGAGCAACCCCCAAAGGGCCCTCGAGGTGCAAAATATAGTTGCCCTGTGAACAGCGGGGTGAAGCCTCGGCCGGCTCACGAAAACAGATTTTTTTCACTTGGGAATCCCTGAGGACTCACTGATACTTGCGGGCATCAGCGGGGCTCGGCGCCCCCCTGTTTTCCCCCGCTTTGCACCATATTTAGTATTTGATTCAGAAACTCGTACTAATCCTTGACGGGCGCGAGGGAGTTGTCCTAGCTTTCATCCTGTTCGGCGCGAGTGTGTTTGGGTCCCGCCGGTCGCTCCCAGATGGGTTCCTGAATTGACCACTTCGCCGGCCGGTTGAGGCAGCGGGGCTGGGCTTTTTTGTCCCGGATTCCCGGAAATTCCTCTCGGAATTCCCCGGGCCTTGGGGGCGCCAAGAACGGGCAAGAACGGGCCGGAATCGGCCCAGGTAGACGAGTTGGGTTGATGAGTTGGGGCGTTGAAAGCGTGACCTGAACCGGAGCCGGCGCTCCCGCCAGGACGTGCGTAGAGAAACAGGGCCGGATCCACCGGTAGAGCTTGCGGGTCCCTCGGCCAAAGTTGCCTGCAACTTTGGTCCGGGAGGTTCGCTCAAGGAAAAACAGCCGGCCGTTGCGAAACGGTCCGGTCACAAGAACGGGGCACGACCAATATGCGAATCGAGCGGCGCAACACCACGGCAGGCCAGTCACCCTACGCTGGCATTGATTTCAGATTGACGACATCGGAGATCCGCAACCCCGATGGCTCGGTGGTGTTTCGCCTCGAGAACGTCGAGGTTCCGGAATTCTGGTCGCAGGTCGCCTCCGACGTGCTGGCGCAGAAGTATTTCCGTAAAGCGGGCGTCGCCGCCCGCCTGAAGAAGGTCGAGGAAGAGACCGTGCCGTCCTGGCTGTGGCGCTCGGTGCCCGACACCGAGGCGCTCGCAACCCTCCCCGAGAACGAGCGCTATGTCAGCGAGCTCTCGGCCAAGCAGGTGTTCGATCGGCTGGCCGGCTGCTGGACCTATTGGGGCTGGAAGGGCGGCTACTTCGGCGCTTCGGAAGAAGACGCGCAGGCCTTCTATGACGAGTTGCGCTTCATGCTGGCCAAGCAGATGGTCGCGCCGAACTCGCCGCAGTGGTTCAACACCGGGCTGCACTGGGCCTACGGCGTCGATGGGCCGGGCCAGGGCCACTACTATGTGGACTGGAAGACCGGCAAGCTGACGAAATCGAAATCCTCTTACGAGCACCCGCAGCCGCATGCCTGCTTCATCCAGGGCATCGAGGACGACCTCGTCAACGAGGGCGGCATCATGGACCTCTGGGTGCGCGAGGCGCGCCTGTTCAAATACGGCTCCGGCACCGGCTCCAACTTCTCCCGGCTGCGTGGCGAAGGCGAGCGCCTGTCCGGCGGCGGCCGTTCGAGCGGCCTGATGAGCTTCCTCAAGATCGGCGACCGCGCCGCCGGCGCGATCAAGTCCGGCGGCACCACCCGCCGCGCCGCCAAGATGGTGGTGGTCGACGCCGACCACCCCGACATCGAGACCTATATCGACTGGAAGGTGAAGGAGGAGCAGAAGGTCGCCGCCCTCGTCACCGGCTCCAAGCTGAACCAGAAGCACCTCAAGGCGGTGCTGAAAGCCTGCGTCAACTGCGAAGGCTCGGGCGACGACTGCTTCGATCCCGAAAAGAACCCGGCGCTGCGCCGCGAGATCAAGCTCGCCCGCCGCGCCATGGTCACCGACCCCATGATCAAGCGCGTCATCCAGTTTGCGAAGCAGGGCTACAAGGAGATCGATTTCCCGGTCTACGACACCGACTGGGATTCGGAGGCCTACCTCACCGTATCCGGCCAGAACTCCAACAACTCGGTGTCGCTGAAGGACGATTTCCTGCGCGCGGTGGAGACCGACGGCGACTGGAACCTGATCGGCCGCACCAGCAAGAAGGTGACGAAGACGCTGAAGGCGCGCGACCTCTGGGAGAAAATCGGTCACGCCGCCTGGGCGAGCGCCGATCCCGGCCTGCACTTCAACACCACCATGAACGACTGGCACACCTGCAAGGCGTCCGGCGAGATCCGCGCCTCCAATCCGTGCTCGGAATACATGTTCCTGGACGACACCGCCTGCAATCTGGCGTCCGCCAACCTGATCACCTTCTACAACACTACGACCAAGCACTTCGACGTCGACTCCTATGAGCATCTCTGCCGCTTGTGGACCATCGTGCTCGAAATCTCCGTGATGATGGCCCAGTTCCCGTCGAAGGCGATCGCCGAACTGTCCTACGAGTTCCGCACTCTCGGCCTCGGCTTCGCCAATATCGGCGGCCTCTTGATGACCATGGGCCTGTCCTACGACTCGAAGGAAGGCCGCGCGCTGTGCGGCGCGCTCTCGGCGATCATGACCGGCGTGGCCTATGCGACCTCGGCCGAGATGGCCAAGGAGCTCGGCCCCTTCCCCGGCTACAAGAAGAACGCCGCGCACATGCTGCGGGTGATCCGCAACCACCGCCGCGCCGCGCACGGTGAAAGCAGGGGCTACGAGGCGCTCGCCGTCTCGCCGGTGCCGCTCGATCACGCCTCCTGCAGGCAGGCCGACCTCGTCGAGCACGCCAGGGCCGCTTGGGACAAGGCGCTCGAACTGGGCGAAATCAACGGCTACCGCAACGCGCAGACCACGGTAGTGGCGCCGACCGGCACCATCGGCCTCGTGATGGATTGCGACACCACCGGCATCGAGCCCGACTTCGCGCTGGTGAAATTCAAGAAGCTCGCCGGCGGCGGCTACTGGAAGATCATCAACCGCGCCGTGCCCGAAGCGCTGCGCGCGCTCGGCTATCGTGAATCCGATATCGCCGAGATCGAGGCCTACGCGGTCGGCCACGGCTCGCTCTCCAACGCGCCTGCCGTCAACGTTTCCACCTTGAAAGCCAAGGGCTTCACCGACGAAGCTCTCGCAAAGGTCGAAGCCGCCCTTCCCACCGCCTTCGACATCAAGTTCGCCTTCAACAAGTGGACTTTCGGCGAGGACTTCCTGCGCGACACGCTGAAGCTCGAGCCCGAAGCCATCGCCGCGCCGAATTTCGACCTGCTCACCGCGATCGGGTTCACCAAGCGCGAGATCGAGGCCGCCAACGTGCACATCTGCGGCGCGATGACGGTGGAAGGCGCACCGCATCTGAAGGCCGAGCACTACAGCGTGTTCGACTGCGCCAACCCCTGCGGCAAGATCGGCAAGCGCTATCTCTCGGTCGAGAGCCACATCCGCATGATGGCGGCGTCGCAGCCGTTCATCTCGGGCGCGATCTCGAAAACCATCAACATGCCGAACGACGCCACGGTGGAGGACTGCAAGGAAGCCTATCTGTTGTCCTGGAAGCTGGCGCTGAAGGCCAACGCGCTCTACCGCGACGGCTCGAAGCTGTCGCAGCCGCTGAACTCGCAGCTGATCAGCGACGACGACGAGGAAGACGACGCGATCGAGAGCTTCATGGAGAAGCCGATGGCCGCGCGCACCGCCGCGTTCTCGGAAAAGGTGGTGGAGCGTCTGGTCGAGCGCATCGTGGTGATGCGCGAACGCGAGCGCATGCCGGATCGCCGCAAGGGCTACACCCAGAAGGCCGTGGTCGGCGGGCACAAGGTCTACTTGCGCACCGGCGAATATGACGACGGCAGGCTCGGCGAGATCTTCATCGACATGCACAAGGAAGGTGCCGCGCTTCGCTCCATCATCAACAACTTCGCGATCGCGGTCTCGCTCGGCCTGCAATACGGCGTGCCGCTCGAGGAATATGTCGATGCCTTCACCTTCACCCGCTTCGAGCCGAACGGCCCGGTACAGGGCAACGACTCGATCAAGTACGCGACCTCGATCATCGACTACGTATTCCGCGAACTCGCGGTCAGCTACATGAGCCGGTTCGACCTCGCCCATGTCGACCCGACCGAGTCCAACTTCGACGCCATCGGCAAGGGCGTCGACGAAGGCCGGCAGCCGGAGCAGCCCAGCAACAAGTACCTGTCGAAGGGCCTGACCCGCTCGCGCACCGACAATCTCGTGGTGATGCGCAGCGGCAGCGAGCCCGCGGCCGACGCGCGGGCTTCCGGCAACGTGACTTCGATCGGGTCCGCCGGCCCGACCGCCCGCGCCGCCGACGCGGTCGAAGGCGCCGTCGCCCTGAAGCAGGAAGCCCAGCACGAGCTGTCGCCGACCGAGAAGCTGGAAGCCCTGCAGTGGAGCAAGGCGGGCGCGGCGCAACAGGCGGCCCCGTCCAAGGCCGAACGCCGGGCGGAAGCGAAAGCCAAAGGTTACGAAGGCGAGATGTGCGGCGAATGCGGCAACTTCACGCTAGTAAGGAACGGGACCTGCATGAAGTGCGATACGTGTGGAAGCACGACGGGGTGTTCGTGAGACAACTATGTAGGGCACGGAATTTGAGCAAGGGGCGGTCCTAGTAGACCGCCCCTTTCTTCTTTGTGATTGAATAGGATTATGACAATTTAAAGATGCATTATTGGAGCGTCACCACATGGCTGAGGGTCAAAACATATCGCTCTACTATAAAGGCAGCTTGAATCCCTCGACAATGGAGGCAAGGGAACTCATCCAAGTCCTTAGTGCCTTCACACGGCTTACAACAAAGGCAAACAGAGCCTATCACGGTTCGACCGCCAGAACTTCTGTACGCATCGAACGGGTTCAACCCGGGTCGCTGGATCTCCAGTGGATTCATGAGGTCGCCGCCAATGCTCAAACTGCCTTTGCGGCTCTACCCGCGCTCTCATTCGGAATCAAAGACGTCGCGGGGCTCATAAAAGCTTGGCTCGACCTCCTAAAGTTTCTTAAAGGTCAACCGCCACAAAAAGTACAGAACGTCACAAATGGAACCGCTCTTCAACTTGAAAATGTGAGTGGCCAAACCACCATCGTGAACGGAAACGTCTACAATACCTTCATCTTAAATGGGATTGGGACCGACGCCGAGAAGCTCGAACTTCCAGCTAAGCACGGCGCCGAAAAGCTCGAATTGAAATCAAGAGGCCACAGAATCGGCTCATACAGTAAAAGCGACCTATCGAACTTCAAACCGATCAAACCAAAGGATAAGCCGATAGAGAGTGAGATTGAGGCAATTCTCGAGGTCGTCGCTCCTGTCCTAGAGGGAGACGGCATGTGGCGGTTCAAATATGGTCGCACGTCAATAACAGCAAAACTAACAGACGAAGACTATCGGCAAAGAGTTATAGATGGTGAAGAAAGCTTCAGCCACGGAGATCGGCTGCACGCTAGGCTTAAAACAATTCAAGAAAATCTCGGTGACAAAATCAGTACGAAACATTTCGTCACAAAGGTGCTTCAACGAAAATAGCGTAGACCGCAGGGAGCCCAGCAAGGCACGTGCCCATGTTTAATAGCCGAATTGCCGTTGTGGTGGGAGCGGGAGCCGGCGTTGAGTACAACATGCCCCTAGGCTACAAGTTGGCGGCGGACATCGCCGAAGATGTTCGATTCCGGTTTGAACATTACTCGCATGCGCCTTCGAAGGGGGACCGAGACCTCTTCAATCTGCTTTTCCGGCGATATCAAACAGACAAGCCAAAGCTCGATCGCTTTACTCGGGGCGGAAACGAGTTGGCCGCGGCAATTTCGTCTGCGGTCTCTGTTGATGACGCTCTGTTTCAGCTCAGCGAGAATGTAGAGGCGGTAACGCTCGGCAAGCTTTGTATTATACGATCGATATTGAAAGCAGAGCAGAATAGCGCTCTTGCACTTTCTTCGCGAACCGGACGCCTTGATGAGGATGCAGGACGTGATGGCTGGGTCGAACAGCTATTTTCTATGGCAATAACAGGAGTGAAAAAGAGCGAAATTCATACCGCATTCGACAATATTACTTTTGTGAATTTCAACTATGATCGTTGCATTGAGCAATACCTTTACTTCGCTCTTCAGCGGATTGGAATCGAAGAGCCACAGGCCGCTTTGATTGTCGCCGGCTTGAACATGATCAGACCATACGGGAGCGTCGGGTCTCTCCTCCCGAGCATCCCTAACCATGTCCTTTTTGGAGGTGCGGTCGATCCATTTGAGATGTTGGCGGGCATTCGAACGTATACGGAAAACGAATCACTGCACGATAGCGGTCACTTGGTTAACGCCCTACAGGAAGCAAAGCTGGTTTTATTTCTAGGCTTCGGCTTCCACGCGCAAAACCTGCGGCTTCTCCAGTTGCCTGATCCTCGCGCCAAACACGTGATGGCCACCGTAAAAAGGTTCATCAAGCAAACAGGATCGATATTCAAAGCGCGCTTGGCTCCACGCTTCGCATAGATGCCCACCAAGATGTTGAACTGTATGATATGACTGCGCCTGAGATACTAAGGGAGCTACGCCTGAAAATCATGATGAGGGCCGGCACATAGCTCGTAGGTTGGGTGGAGCGAAGCGATACCCATCAATTGCTATTCATGGGTCGATGGGTTTCGCAAGAGCTCGTCGAAAAAAAAGCCCGGCTCACCGCCGGGCTTTTCGTTCATTGGTGCTTGTCCTGACCGTGGCCTCCGCCACCGCCCGGTCCGCCGCCACTGCGCGGTGCGGCGTTGATGTGCGGCGCGCCGCCGCCCTGCGGCGTCGCGGGCGCTGCTGCGCGCGGGGCGGCCGGGGCCGGCATCTGCGCGCGTGCGTTCACCGGCGGGCCACCGCCGCCGCGCGCCGCATTGGGCTACGTCATGTGGGGCGTGGCACGCTCGATCCGCGGCGTAGCCGCACGCGGCTCGTCGTGACCGCGGGCCATGACCGGCGGCGTCTGCGTGCGGGCGCGGGCCGCTTTGCAAGCGAACAGCAGGTCGAAGCCGTGTTCGCGAAATTCCACGGTAAATGAAAGTTGTCTACACCGAGGAAGCGCCTCGGGATCTCGCTGCAATTCCGACTGGCTGATGCTATCCAGCCGTGGCGCCTTCCGTCGATGACCAGACGTAGTGCGCAGGGCGAATAACAAAGCGCCTTCCGCAATTCACCCCTGCCCGTTACGCCCTGCCCTTGTCAGGCAACATTGGCCTCGGCGCTCTCTTTGCCCTCCGCGGCAAGGAGATCGAGATCGATGAGCTGCGGATCGTCGGGATCGGGTTCGCCCTGGAACCGGCCGCTGCCGTGGACGTGCATCAGGGTCTGTACGCGCCGGGCATTCAGATAGTCCACATGCTGATGCCGCAGCGCGACCGGCAGCAGTCCTTTCGGCAGCCCGACCAGCGCGAACGCCGCGGCCCGGCGCACCTCGCCGCCCTCCCGCCACAGCAGCGGATTGAGCGTGTAGATCAATTGCCGCTCGATCTCCGGGAGCGGCGGTTGCTCTGCCTCGGCCGGCGCCGGGAATGCGGCGTTGGCGTTGCCCGCGCGCGTGCGCACCGCGGCGGACCGCAGCTCCCAGCAAATCAGGTCCGCGGCCGCGAGAACCTCGCGGCGCAGCGCTTCCACACTGGTCGAGAACCTGGTCGCTTCCGGCATCGACGCCGTGCTTTTCGTGACAGCCTCCACCAGCGCCGTGGCGCCGGCGCCGAATCCCGGAGCGGCCTGCTCGATTGCCGCGGCCATCGCCTCGATCCCCTCCGCCACCATGTCGCGGTCGCGCTGCGCTATGGCGTCGGCCAATGCGCGCTCGGTCGAGGCGATCTGCTCGTCGAATTCCGCCAATGCGGCGCGCAGTGTCTTGGCGTGGTCCTCGACGGCGCGCATGTTGGCCTCCGCGCGATCGAGCTTGGCATTGGCGGCTCCGGCCACGGCCAGCCGCTCGGCGGCGGCGCGCTTTTCTGCAACCACCGTTTCGGCCAAGCTGAGGCGGTCGGCCAGCTTCTGCCGCGCCACCTGCTTCTCCCTCAGCGTATTCCCGAAGCGCTCGACCGGGCTGAGCTCACGCTTGAAAAATGCCATGGCCATACCCCGCGAAAGCGATCCTCCACCGAATCAGCCGGTAGATCCAATGCGCGAAAATTAGTCGGGAACTTGGATAACATTGCGGCCTTGGGTAGGGCGCACGCCGCGACGGATTTCGCGCCGGGCGTTCGCGCGACTTGTGAGGTATTTCGCTTCACCGCTATTTCCCGACTGCGAACTGCGTCGCCGCGCGCACAAGCGAAATCTCGCGACCCCACCGCGACAAAACAACCCGACGGGCAAATCACTTCTGATTTTCCGAAGCGCGAGTCAAGCTCCGGAAGCGAAAATAAATCGCTTAACCCGTCGAGGCTGGGCAAGAATGCTGATTATGAGGCTGGGGTGGCGCGGAAAGGACTGACTGCGAGCCACAGCAGGATTCTAGTCCGGAAGGGCCGCAAAGCAAGCTGAAGGGCGCGCAGAGTGCTTATAGGAAGGTTTTCGCGGGCAATGGCGCCTTTTCAAGGTACGCGACGAAGCGGTCGAAGCCGAGAATGTTGAGCACGCGAGTGAAATTGTAGCAGAGGGCCATCAGGCTCCATTCGCCACGGACCTTGTCGAAGCCGCGCACGAGAAAGTGCTGATACCCGGCGCGGCATTTGAGCGTTCCAAAGGGATGCTCGACGATGGCGGAACGGCGGCGCATCAATTTTTTGGCCTCCTCACTTTCCATCCTCGCGCGGTGACGTTCGAGAACATCCTCGTGTTCCCAGCGAGCGATGCTCCGGTAAGGTGCCTTCGGGGCGAGACACTGCGCTCTCAGAGGACAGGCTGCGCAGGCCGCCTTGCGCCCCAGGTAGCGGATCTCGACGCGGCCGCTCGCATTCTTCCAGCGCCCTTCCGTTGGACGCAGCAGTTCTCCGGTCGGGCAACGGTAGACGTCGGCGCTCGCATCGTAGCGGAAATCCTTGCGGCTAAAGCGACCCTCCTCGAGCTTGCCATTGCCCTCATGCATCGGCACATAGGCTTTGATGCCGTCATCCTCGCAGGCCTTCAGGTCCTCGCTATTGTAATAGCCGGTATCGGCCGCCACCCGCAGGGTCTCCACATCGAGAACCTCTTTTGCCGCGTTTGCCATCTCATGAAGGTGGCCTGCATCGCTGCGATTGACGACCTCGCTGGTAACAATGAGCATGTGCTTGTCGTCGACAACGCTCTGCACGTTGTAGCCCGCAATGGTCTGATCGCCCTTGCTCAGAAGCCTCGCGTCGGGATCGGTCTTCGAGAGTTGCCCCTTGTTGCTTGTCTCCAAGTCCTTGAGGTCGGCTTGCGCGCGTTCGCGCCGGGCCATCAGCTCCTTCACCTTCTCGCCGACGTCGCCACTACCACCCTTGCCGTCGCCCCGCGAACCGTCGCTTCGCTGCTTGGCCTCTTCCGCATCATTGGCTTCGAGAGCCTTGCCATAGGCCTCGATCTCCTTGTCCAAGGCGGCGATCTGTTTGGTCAGCCTCCTTTGCGTGAAGATGCTTCCCTTGCTGGCGTTGCCGTGGAACAAGGCGCCGTCGAGCGCAACAAGGCTCCCTCCGATCAGATCGAGTTCGCGAAGCAGCAGCACGAAACTGCGGTTCGCGGCCTTCAGCGCTGCCCAGTTCTCCTTGCGGAAGTTGGCGATCGTCCGATAGCCCGGCCTCAGGTTCTTCAACAGCCAGATCAGCTCCAGATTGCGACCTGCTTCCCGTTCCAGCCGGCGCGATGATCTGACTTGGTTGATGTAGCCGTACAGATACAGCTTCAACAGATCGGCCGGATCGTACGGTGGCTGCCCCATCTCGTCCGCCCCGCGCGCCGCATGGAGGAAACCGAGCTTTGCAAGGTCGAGGGCACACACAAAGCTCTCGATCGCCCGCACCGGGTTGTTCGGCCCGACATAATCCTCAATCCGTGGAGGAAGCAGGCTGGTCTGATCCCGGCTCGCGCCGGTCTTGAATGTGCGATTCGTCATGAACCGAATCGTACATCAACTCCTCAAAATGCCGAGTTCTTGCTCAGCCTCGACGGGCAAATCATCACTATAGACTCGCCCGTCTCACCCGATGAGAGGGGCGGGTCGCGATCGTCACGAACGCGCGGTGGGATGCGATGGACGCGGAAGTCGCGACTGACGAGCGTGACTCGAGCGGACGGCAAAGACGTGTGGTCCTGACGCCCCGACGCTGGCGTCAAGTTCGCGGGAAGCAAAACTTCCCGCGGATGATGGTGGCAAGAAAGCCCGGTCACCAGGGAGAGCTCGGAATAAGCCGTAGAACCATTGCGCAGGGAAGGCCGGATTGCCTCCGCTGAACCTGTATGCTCGTGTGCGCTTTCCTCAATAACAATTGCACACGGGACCGCGGGTGCAGCGCGCACCCGGTCTTCCCTGCGCCCTCTTCTTTTTCGAGGGCGAAAATCGAAGCAAAGCTCGGACGCATCGCGCCGCGAGAATGCGGACGCACATCTGCTGTTTGACAGTTGAATCCGATGCCCCAGATCGTCATTGCGAGGAGCGTAAGCGACGAAGCAATCCATGCCCCAGCAAGCGGTGAAATGGGTTGCTTCGCTTCGCTCGCAATGACGGCTCCGCTGTTTGACAGTCGAATCCGTAGATGGGGAGGCAATTTCCCTGACATCACGATTCCCGGATTGCGCTTCGCTCTATCCGGACTACAATTGAACGATGCTGATCGTCTCGATCATTCTCGAAGCCACCGTCATGGCGATCGCTATCCTCGCGGCGCGCGACGGCAGGCCGTACATGTATGGGCTGGCGTTCACGTTCGGCGCCTACGTGTTCTACGATCTCGCCCGCTTCCTGCGCTGGGATGTCGAGGGCCCGCTGTTGTCCGGCCTGTTCCTGATCGCAACCGCCAGCGCCCTCTTCTCGGTGTGGATGCTGTACAGGGACCGGCCGCGGTAGCGCCGGCGCGACGAAACAACAAATTCCCGCTCCTCCGTAACTCCCCTTAGGGAATCTATCCGAATTTTCCGCCGGCCTTGCCGCTGTTATCCATGCGGCCTGCACCTCTCGCAGGAGGCGGAATATGGCTCAGGTCTATTTCCATTGCTCCAACACCGAACAAGCATTGATCGATCAATGCGGCGCCTCCGTCGACGATCTGGCCGATGCACGTGAACACGCCGCCCTCGTCGTGCAGTCGCTCGTCACGACGGCCAGCCTGGTAGACTGGCGCGGCTGGGTGCTGCACGTCAGCGACGATCTCGGCGACGAGATCTTTTCCGTGCCCTTCGCCTCCGTGCTCGGCAAACCGCATTGAGAGGGCGCCAATCCCCTCAGCTTTGATGCGGTCCCCGCATCATCTTCATGGCGTCCTCGATATGACGCCACTCCCTGGCTTCCTCCGCCTCGCCCTTGCGCTCGCAAGCCAGGGCATTGCGGGCCGCTTCGGCGATAGCGTCGAAGCCATGCCGCTCGAACATCTGCCGCGCGATGGTGTGGATCTGCATCTCGGATCTCATCTCGCTCTCCCCTGAGTTTCTCTCGGAGCCGCGGCAACCGGTTCCGCAGGTCCGGCTCGCGGCTTTACCTGAAACCGCCGAACCGCGGTCTGGTTCCATCGATTGCCGGCCGCCTCGTTCGGGTTCCCGCAATGCCGGCGCGAGCTGCCGCCCCAACCTCTCCTTCCCAGCGCCTTGCTTTGGTCAAACCGGGTTGGACTCTGGAGCCGGGCTGAGGATCGTCGACGTAGCCTGAATCCGCCGGCCACCCCACGCGGGTGAGTCTGGACCGAGCACGGAGCGCCCATGCAATCCACGCTGAAGCCGAGAGAAGCCGATCCGCACGACGACTTTGCGATCGTACCGGACGCCGTCCCCGCCGCATGGGCCGACAAGGTGCTCGCCGACATCACGGGCGACACCGCCAGCCCTCTCCTGGATCGGCAGCCCCCTGACGAATCCAGCGCCGCCGCCGGCACGCCGGCGCCAACGGTCGATACGACGTTTCGCGCGACCGACACCGCCGATGTTGAAGTCCGGGGCGGCCGGCCGTCGACCAGGAGGTGGGCGGCAACTGCGGCCTGGGCCTTCATGCTTGCACTGTGCAGCGGGCTCGCGGTCGCCGCCTGGCAGCACTACGGCGATGCGGCGGGGCAAATGATCTCGAACTGGACGCCATCGTTCGCCGTCAACTCATCGCCGCCGCCGCAACAGGCCGATACACCCAGCGTGCAGGCATCCGCGGCAGATCGGACACCTCCGCAAGCAGCAGCTCCGCAAGCGTTGGCTCCGGCCCAGCCCGCGGAAAGCGCCGCGCCGGCCGCCGCCGCGCTCGCTCCCGATACGGCGCAGTTGCAGGCGATGGCGCGCGACGTTGCGGCGATGAGCCAGCAGATCGAGCAGCTCAAGGCCAGCATCGACCAGCTCAAGGCCAGCCAGCAAGCCATCTCCTCCGACATCGCCAGGACTTCCGCGACACAAACTTCCGCAACACGAACGCCCGCAACAAAGTCGTCCGAGCGGAACGTTCGGCCGAAGATGCCGCCTCCGCCTCCGCTGCGATCGGCCGCGGCGCCGTCACGGCCGCCGATGCCGGCTTATCCGTCAGCGCCGGCGGCAGCAGCGCCGTTGCCGCAAGCAGCCCCGCCTGCCGCACCGCCGCCAGCCGTGGTCTCGACCGACGACGAACCGGTACTGCGGCCGCCGATGCCGCTGCGCTGACCAATGCTCATGCGGGTCGCTACTGGACGACGTCGAGCTTGACCCTGGCAAGACCGCCATCGACCATGCCGAGCGTTTCGGCGGCGGAATAGGAGACGTCGACGATTCGCCCGGGAACGTAGGGACCGCGGTCGTTGACCCGAACCGTCACGGCTTGCCCGGTAGCGACGTTGGTCACGCGCAGCTTGGTGCCGAACGGCAATGTCGGATGAGCGGCGGTCAACTGGCTGGCATCGAACTTCTCGCCGCTCGCGGTTCGCGTTCCCTCCGAGTAGAAGCTGGCGATCCCGTGCGAGGCGCTCGGGGTCGCGGCGGCATCCTTGCGCGCAACGAACGGGGAATGCTTCCTGATGGACGCGACGCGTCCGTTCGTCGCCGATCGATCGTGTGGCAGCGACGCCTGCCGGCTGGTGGAAGGACCTTCGGAATTTCTGGTGACGACGGAGGACTGGGCGCAGGCCGCCAGCAGAACCCCTCCCATAGCGACCACCAACAACCGCGCAACGTTACGGCCTGTTCTGGCGTCGACCCACAAACCTCTGGCACAGCCGATGGACAACATGTCGTATCCCCAACTCGCGCCCCCAAGCCCAAGCAGAATCCAACACGCCCATGGCGCGATCCAATCGGGGCGGATCCGTGACCGGCCGGTGCGGGCATGGCATCCCCCTGCACGATTTCATTCAGGTGTGATGTTCCGGTCACAGCTTGCGGTTGCGCAGCGCCGCCTGCCGGGGCGACGCCTACCGCTGCGGGCCGGAAAGCGAGATATCCCGTTCGGCGCGGAAGACATTACTGTACAGGCTAGCGATCCACTGCCGTCCGCTCGAGGTCATGTTGAGGTAGCGTATCTCGGTCTGGATATGAGGCGCCACGCTGTCCCAATAGAACTGGGGATAGCGATTGACGATGTCGGCGGGTGAATCATAGCCGAGCTGGCGATTGATGCCCACCTCCTCGAACTCGTGGTAGAGCGCGTTTGCTTTCCTGATGTAGTTGGGATCTCCGAGCTGCCCGATGAAATCCGCCGCCCGGACGATCGAGGCCTCCTCATCCCATTGCTGGTCTGCCCGGGGTGGAAACCGGGTGCCTTCGATCGCGTCAACGATGCGTTGCTTGTTGAGCGGAGCAATGCCTTCGATCCTCCGCATGACGTAAAGCTTCGATCGGTCGACGTGGTGCGGCATCAGGCCGGCGTCCGATGCACCGCGCGGCAAGGTCACCTTGCTGCCGGTCGCATCGATCACGAATCCGTCGGCGTCGTCGTCCCTGAACAGGCCGCGCACATAACCGATGTCATGGGTCAGGCAGGCGATGATGACATGCGCGTAGTCGTCCGCAGTCATATGGCTGTGCAACGCACGGCCGCGCAGGATGTCGTGTCCCGCCAGCGTGACGAGCAGCGTATGCTCGACATTGTGGTAAAGGGCATCGCTGTTCCCGATGCATTCGAGCGCGATGCGCGCGGCCGCCGGCACGATCTCGATGAGACGCGTTTGCGATGACCCGAACCGGCGGCGCATATAGGAACCGAGAAACTCTTCCAGGGAGTCTGCCGCCAGTTCCGGTAAAGTCATCATGGCTGCTACCCCGTTCGGAAACCTTCTCGCGCGAACCCCTCGCATCTCGGTCACGGCCAGCGCGGCAAGCATAGCTCATCTCCGGTCCGGTGACCAAACGCCTGATGCCGCGCCCGGGAGAAAAGCGGAATAATATTGCGGTGCCACTGCACCGCGTGGTCTCTCTCAGAACTCACCCAACTCAGGCGCCTCGAACCAGTTCGTCAACGACAGCCCGCCGTCGACCACGATAGCTGCGCCCGTGACATAGGCCGACACCCGGTTCGACAGCACGGCCAGCGCCATCGGCGCGAGGTCTTCGGCCTGGCCGAGGCGGCCGAGCGGGATGTGTTTTGCCAGCGCCGGATCGGCGACGAAGCCGCCGGCGGCGATGGCGCCGGGCACCAGCGCGTTGACGCGGATTCCGAAGCGGCCCCACGTCTTGGCCAATTCCTTGACCAGCATGGCCATGCCGGCCTTTGCCGTCGAATAATGCGGCAGGTTGCGCGGCGTGCCTGAATGCAGCGAGGTGAGAAACAGGAACGAGCCGGGCTGTTTGGCCGCGATCAGCGCGCGCGCCAGTTCGCGCACGAGGTGAAAGCCGGCCTCGAGGTTCACCGCATGCATCTGCTGCCAGGTCTCGCTGCTCACAGCCATGGCGTGATCGGCTTCGCGCCGCGGCGGCGAGGCGCTGTGCACGAAGTGGGTCACCCGCCCGATCGCGGACTGCGCCTGCGCCAGCAGCGCATCGCAAGCCGCGCGATTGGCGAGGTCGCCGACCCAAGGCACCGCCAGTTCCGGCCGCGGCGAAGCCTTTACCGCAGCCGCGACCGTATCGGCGTTGACGTCGGCGAACACGGTTCGCACGCCCTCGCCCACCAAGGCTTGCGCGATCGCGCGGCCGATGCCGTTGCCCGCGCCCGTCACCAGAGCGGCCTCGCGCGCGGGGTCGAATGGATTGTTCAAGAGGCTCATATTGTCGGCTGCTCCCTGCGATCGGATCCGCGCTTGCCTTGTGCGGGCAATTCACGGGAACAGCGAGCATACACACGATTGTTTGCAGGCCTCAACAGCACCGCAGATACCAGCCGCAAAGATCGTCTCAAAACCCGTGCGCCCGTCCCTCAGTCCGGCTTCCCGGCAGCGCGCTTCAGCGCCTCGCGCAGCACCTCCCTGTCGCCGATATGGTTGGCGAGTATCAGCACGAGCTTGCAGTTCATCAACTCGGCCTGGCCCTCCTCCAGATCGCGCTGGGAATCGATCAGTTCCTGATAGAAGCCGTCGGGATCGGCGATGTTGGCCCTGATTTCAAGCGGCATGATCGTTCACTCCTTCAGGCGGCCACCGCGCGGGCCAGAGCCTTCTCGATTTTCCCCGGATCGAAGTCGCGCCAGCGCGCCGCGACGTGCTGGTCGGGCCGGATCAGATAGGTCGTTCCCGGCTGTCCGTCGTAGCGGCCGGCAAGCACGCCCTTGTCATCGATCAGATCGGCGCCGACCACGGCGACGCGCGCCCTGATCTTGCCGAATGATATCTCGCGCACTTCGGGCCCGCCGCCGAACGTCAGCACCACGAAGCCGTCGCCGATCCCGTTGAGAAACCAGCCGCTGCGGCCGTCCTTCGAGACCGGCGCGTCGTCGCAATTGGTGCCCGGCGCCATCCTGCCCTTGAACGGGGAAGCGTCCGGCGTATTCAGCGACGAGTGCAGATACGGTGTCGGCGTCGACAGCCGCCCGCTGTTGACCAGCGGCCGCGCAAACGCATTGTCCTCGGCAAGTTCGAGCACGGCGTCACGGAAGCGCCGGCTGGCCTGGCTCTTCGGCGTGATGAAGTCGGTCGAGCGTGTCGAATTCAGGAGATTGTCGTCAGCGGCAAACGCGCGTTCCTCGTTGTAGCTGTCGATCAGCGAAAGCGGCGCATCGCCATCGATGACGAGCTTCAGCTTCCATGCGAGATTGTCGATGTCAGCCACGCCGGTGTTGGCTCCCCGCGCGCCGAACGGCGAAACCTGATGCGCGGCGTCGCCAGCAAACAGCACGCGGCCATAACGGAAATTATCGACCCGACGGCAGGCGAACTGGTAGATCGACGCCCATTCGAGTTCGAATTCCCTGTCGTCGCCGAGCATGGCGCGCACCCGCGGGACGATCTTCTCCGGCTTCTTCTCCTCGTTCGGATCGGCGTCCCAGCCGAGCTGGAAGTCGAGCCGCCACACGTCGTCGGCCTGCTTGTGCAGCAAGGCGGACTGGTTGCGATGGAACGGCGGATCGAACCAGAACCAGCGTTCGGTCGGAAAGCTCGCCTTCATGACGACGTCGGCGATCAGGAACCGATCCTGGAAGAACTGGCCGGTGAATTTGGCGTCCACCATCCTGCGCGTGTCGCTGTTGGCGCCGTCGCAGGCGATCACCCAGTCGGCCTCCATGGCGAACACGCCGTCCGGCGTTTCGACCGTGAGGACGACGTGATCGTCGGCCTGTTTCAGGCTGAGCAGCTTGTGCTTCCAGCGCAACTCGACGCCGTCGCGTTTGGCGAGTTCGGCGATCAGGTATTCCTCCAGATAATATTGCTGGAGGTTGATCATGGCCGGCATCTTGTGATCGGCCTCGGGCAGCAGGTCGAACTGGTAGGACAGTCTGTCCCTGAAGAACACCTTTCCCACCTTCCAGCTCACGCCTTTCGCGACCAGGCGGTCGCCGCAGCCCAGACGATCCCATACTTCCAGCGGCCGCTTGGCGTAGCAGACCGCACGCGAACCGATCGAAACGGTGTCGCTGTCGTCGATCACCACCGTCTCGATGCCGCGGTAGGCGAAGTCGAGTGCTGCGGTGAGGCCGATCGGTCCGGCGCCGATCACCACCGCCTGGTGACGCCTCGGCTTGCCGCTGCTCTGTTCATCCGAACGGACATAGGCGAATTTCGGATATCGATAGGTGTTCAGCATTTGCCGCTCCCCACGCGCCCGCCGCCGCCGGCGAACGGGCCGGACGGGCCGGACGGGGCAGCGTCCCTCACAAATGGAATTTGCGTCCGGCCTCAGTTCGGGCCGAACTCCTTTTCGTGCAGCCAGGCGGTGTGACGCGGCGGCTTCTTGGTGCGTGACCATTCCTCGATCATGTCCTGCGCGCTGTCGGCCATGCGCTTCATCTTTTCGGGCGTCGTCGTCCAGGTGGCGATTTCGAGGCGGTGTCCGCTGGGATCTCGAAAATAGATCGACTGAAAGATGTTGTGGTCTGTCGGACCGACGACTTCGAGCCCTGCAGCCTCGGCGCGCGCCTTGGCCTCCATGACGACGTCCATGTCCTTGACCTGGAAAGCGATGTGCTGTGTCCAGTCCGGCGTGTTTTGATCGCGCCCCATCGGCGGCGAGTTCGGCAATTCGAAGAAGGCCAGGATGTTACCCTGCCCGGCGTCGAGGAAGATGTGCATGTAGGGATCAGGCTCTTTCGTCGAGGGAACGCGATCCTCGGCAATGGCGCCGATCAGATCCATGTTGAGGACCTTCTTGTAGAACTCAACCGTCTGCTTGGCGTCCTTGCAGCGGTAGGCGACGTGATGAATCTGGTCGATCTTCATGAATTCCTCCCTCATTGCGTCCGGCTTCGCATCCGCGCGTTGATTATTTAGTAACATTAGTTACTATTGACGTCAAGCGATACCGCCCCTGGAATCGGCTTGTTGGAATGTGGATATCAATATTTAGCAGACGATTGAGCGACATGGACGGGGCGAACGCAAGCTATCTTGCCTCCATTAGATACGGATGTTACTATTATTCTTGTATGAGAAAAGGCTGAGCAGTGGCACAGGTGCAAACGGCGACGGACCGGGAAGCGAGCGATGGCGTGATCGATCTCCAGCGCTTTTTCCCTTACCGGCTGGCCGTACTCGCCGAGGAAGTGTCGCGCACCGTCGCGCAGCTCTACAGCGACCGCTTCGACCTGACGCGGCACGAATGGCGTGTGCTCGCGGCGCTCGCGGCCAATCGCCAGATGGCGGCAAAGGACGTTGCCGGCTACACCACGCTCGACAAGATGTCGGTCAGCCGCGCGGTGGCCGCGCTGGAGACCAAGGCCTATCTGACCCGCGAGGAAGATCCGGCCGATCGCCGCAACAAGATCCTCAGGCTGACGCCGGCCGGCCGCGCGCTCTATCAGAAGATCGTGCCGCTGGCGCGTGCCCGCGAGCGCCACATCCTCGACGCCCTCACGTCAGCCGAACGCGCCGCGCTCGACGTCATCATGAAAAAGCTGCTGGGGCGCGCGCGCGACCTGCGCGAGCGCGGCTGATTTTACCCGACGTGCAAATCAAGATGCGCGGAGATGACGGTCTTGGTTGGCAAAAACCTCGCCGCGTCGTTTGAACGCACCTCCGCCTGGACGCGACTAGAAAGGCAGTCCGCCCCCATCCCTGCCGAGCTGCGGGAGGCGGACGCCATCTGGCCAAACGGGGGTAAAGCCATGACCGTACCGCAAACGCAGACGACCGCCACCGCCGGCCGCGGCGGGGTGATCGCGATCCTGCTGCCCTGTTTCTTGATCGGCAATCTTCTCTGGAAAGTGCTGATCCCGGCGCGGGATTTTCCGATGCGCACCGAGCAGGTCATGACCATGACCCTCGATCTCCTGATGGTCATGGGCCTGCTCGGACTGAAGAAGTCGATGCCCGCAGCGCTGTTCTGGACTGCGCTCTTCGCCGGCGTCGGGCTGTTTGCGCTGCGGCTCTCTCATGACGGCTGGTGGACCGGCCATCTCACCTATTCGATTCCTGCGATGAGGTGACGGCGCGCCGACGACCATCGACGAACTGATTGCCGAGGCAGCTTACCTGCCGCTGCGCGACGCCCGCGACTGGGTCGCCTGCAACATGAAGTAAAGGGGGCCTGAGAACATAAACCTGGGATTAAGCCGGATTACTTAGGGTTCAAGGGCCCCGCTCCTCTCCTCCGTCGCAATTGGTCCAAATCCCATGAAAATCGGTACCCTGCTGACTGCCGCGATCGTCTCGCTTTCCGCCGTCGGCGGCGGGCTCGCAGTCTACGTTGCCGCCACCAAATACCAGACGATGGACAAGGTTTCGGTAGCCCAGCGCCGGCTGGAGATCGTTCGCGCCGTCGGCGACATTCCGCGCTATCTCAATCCCGAACGCGGCTTCGCCACCAACATCCTGTTCGGGCCCCCCGCCGTGGATCCGAAGTTGCGGTCGGAGCTCAACGACAAATACCGTAAAAATACCGACGGCGCGCGCGACAAGATAAACGCGATCCGCAAGGCCCTGCCTGGCGACCTCGAGGACGGCGCCGCGGTCGCTGGCGCCATGGATGCCCTGAATGCCAAGTTCGCCGCGCTACGCGAGGCCATCGACAACGCGATTGACGGTCCGGCCGAGGCACGCCGCGACGCCGCCAAGAAGATTGTCGCCGACAACGCGGTGTTCAACAACGGCGTCACGGCGCTGCTCGGCGAGCAGGTCCGCAAGATCGCCCTGCTCGACGGCGACGCTTACCGGCAGGCAAGCTATGCCAACATCGCCTGGAATTTGCGTGACGTCGGCGGCTACAATGCAAGCCTGCACAAGAACGTCCTCGGCGCCAAGCGCGTGGCCACCGACGCCGAAAAGATGGATCTGAGCCGTGCCCAGGGCCGGGCCGACCAGATCCTGATGTCGCTGCAGGAGTTGCGCGGCAATCCCACGACGCCCGCCAACGTCGCAGCCGCCCTCGACCGCATGAACGCAGCCTATGTCGAGGGATTCGGCAAGGAACTGAAGATGATCAAGGAAGGCGCCATCAGCGGCAAATACGAGCACGACGCCGCCGCCTTTTTCGCGGAGTCGCAACGCGGCCTCGGTTCGGTCATCGAGGTGCGCGATGCCTTCTACGAGAACGCCGAACAGATCCTCGGCTCGGCCTGGTCTTCCGCGCGCTTCAGCTTCCTGATCGCGCTCGCCGGCCTCGCCGCCGTCGCAATCGCGAGCGTCGGCCTCGTGCTGATGGTCCGCCGCCGCGTCTGCAAGCCGATCGTCGACCTCACCGCGACGATGTCGCAGCTCGCCGGCGGCGACGTCGCCTGTGAAATCCCCGGCGCCGACCGCAACGACGAGATCGGCGCGATGGCGTGCGCGGTGCAGGTCTTCAAGGACAACATGATCAAGGCCGAGCGCCTGGCTGCCGAGAAGGAAGCGGAGAACGACGTCAAAATGCGGCGCGCCCGCATGCTCGACGATCTCACCCACGCCTTCGAGGCCAAGGTGACCGAACTGGTCGGCGGACTGTCGTCGGCTTCCGCCACGATGGAGGATACGGCGCAGTCGATGTCCTCGACCGCGGCGGACACCAACCGCCAGGCCGCCGTCGTCGCTGCGGCTTCCGAACAGACCTCGACCAACGTGCAGACGGTCGCCAGCGCCACCGAAGAGCTGACGTCCTCGATCTCGGAGATCAGCCGTCAGGTCGCCCAGTCCACCGCGATCGCGGCCCGCGCCGTCGAGAACGCCCGACGCACCGGTGATACCGCACGCTCCCTTGCCGAGGGCGCGCAGAAGATCGGCGACGTCGTGACCCTGATCCAGAGCATCGCCGAACAGACCAACCTCCTTGCGCTCAATGCGACCATCGAGGCGGCGCGTGCCGGGGACGCCGGACGGGGTTTCGCGGTCGTTGCTTCCGAAGTCAAATCGCTGGCCGGCCAGACCGCGAAAGCCACCACCGAAATCTCGGAACAGATCGCCTCGATCCAGACCGCCAGCGACGAGACGGTCACGGCGATCAGGAACGTTGCCGACGTAATCGCCGAGATCGATCAGATCGGCATTGCCATCGCTTCCGCCATCGAGGAGCAGGGATCGGCGACCAAGGAAATCTCCCGCAGCGTCCAGGAAGCCGCGCGCGGCACCCAGGAAGTCAATTCGAACATCTCCGGCGTCCAGCAGGCGGCCGACCACACCGGCTCAGCCGCCAATCAGGTGCTGGGTGCCGCAGAACAACTGTCAACGCAATCGCGGGATCTCGCCGGGCAGTTCAACCGCTTCCTGTCCGAGGTCAGGGCAGCGTAGCAACACGCCACCGGATTACGCCGGGCGCATCAGTTTGAGGGTTGCCGTAAGGCGTAGGCTGCGCTTGCCGGCGAGCGCGATCGCTTGGAGTTCGGCGCCCTGTTCGCTGCAGGTGCCGGAGAAGCCGATGCCGACCTCGTAGCCGCCGAACACCGGGTTCTCGCCCTTTGCCGGCGTGTGCTCCTGATTGACGATTTCGCCCTTCCAGCGGCCGTCGGCCGAGGTGTAGGAGCCGAGATAATAAAAGAAGGCGTCGCCACCGAGAATGCGGCCGTCGATCAGCAACATAACACCGGTCAGGCCGCCGTCGATGCCGTCGAGGGTGCGGATATCGATGGAATAGAGCCCGTTGACGATGCCGCCCGGCCCTACCGCGCCGACCGGCGGAACGGCCGCGTCGTCGAGCCGGGTGAGGTCGGCCCAGAACACGGCACCGGGCGCCGGCGCGGCGTTGCCCTCGAAGCGAAGCTTGCCGCCTTCGACCCTGCCCCGCACCTTGATCGCGGCGACGTCGGCGCCCATCAGCGGCTTGCAATAGGGGTCATCATTGTGGCGCTGGGTGATGATCTCCGGCTGATATCTCGCCGTTGTCCTGTTCGTGATAGGCGCCGAGATAGGCGAAGGCGGAATTGCCGCCCAGAAGCTTGCCGGCATGCATGCACATCACGCTGCGGCCGAACGCGTCGTTTACGCCGTACTCGGCCTTGTAAAGTCCGTCCAACAACGAGGGTACCCGGCAGCACTGTTGAATCTGTCGCTACCAGATAGCACCGCCGGACCGACGGGTACATGACGCCTTTGCGCGAAATCCGTCAGTGCCGCTTGAAATACTGCACGGCGCGCTCGTGCTTTTCCGCCGCCGCGCGCGACTTGAAGGTGCCGAGATTGCGGCGCTTGCCGGTCTTCGGGTTCACTTTTCGCGAATAAAGCCGATATTCGCCCGACGGCAGTTTGCGGATCATGGCAGAGCCTCCCTCGGCAAAGCATTTCCTCCCTCAACCGCGGTTCCCCGCTGGCGTTCCACCCCTACTGCTTGCCCTGCGGCGGAAACACCTGGTTGCTGAAGGGTTGCTCCGTCGGCACCCGCATCACGATATAGCCGCGGTCCATCGACTGATGGCAGCCGTTGCATCCCGCCGTCAGTTCACCGAACAGCTTCGCAAACCGCTTGCCGTCCTTTGCGGCAATCGCCTCGTCGATCGACTGAATCGGCGCCGTCATCGTCGTGACGTTGCTCACGGGAATGCCCTCATACATCACGGCGGCTTCTACCAGGCCGGCCTTGAGCTGGCCAAGTTCATAGGCCGCCAGTCCCCAGTTCTGGGTCTTGCCGGCGAACAACAGCTTGATGTGCCGCGTCTGGATCGAGTTCATGAGGTCGCCGAGCTGAGGAACATATTTTGCGCTGCCCGTCGCGCGCATGGTGCCGGACTGGGCAACGGCCAGCGACGTCAACGAGCAGGCCATCAGCAGTGCCACTATGTATCCGCGTAATTTCATTCGATGCTCCAACCGTCAGTCCTTATAGCGAAGTCATATAGCGTTTCGCGATTCCCGTCCTATTGATATCCATCAAGGCGGTCATGCGGAACCGACTGGGGGATAATGTGCAAGCCTTTTTCCTGTATGTATTCGCGCTCGGCGCCGGCGTCAGCGTGGCCGTCCAACAGGTGCTGAACGGCGGCCTCCGGGCGGCGCTGGGGTCCCCCGCCTGGGCAGGCCTCGTCAGCTATATCGGCGGCCTCCTGACTATGATCGTCGTGCTGCTCGCGCTCGGCGAGAACCTGCCGTCATGGAAGGCTATCGCCAATACGCCGTGGTGGGCCTGGTCCGGCGGCGTGCTGGGCGGCGTGTTCATCCTGCTGATGATCCTGCTGCTGCCCTCGCTCGGCGCGGCCACCCTGATCGCGCTTGTCGTCGCGGGCCAGATGGCTGCCGCGATCGCGCTGGACCATTTCGGCGCGTTCGGATTGGCAGCGCATCCGGTCAGCATTTCACGCCTGGCCGGCGCGGCGCTCTTGCTCGCCGGCGTGGTCCTGATCAGGGACTGAGGCTAGAAACAGAGGTTGGTGACGACGTTGCCGCGCTTGTCCTTGATCACGTAGGGGCAACGCAGGCGCTCCAGCGCGGCTGGATGATTTTGCGCGGCAGCCTTTTCAAACAGCGCGCGCGCAGCAGCGTCGTCCCTGGCGCCGCCGGTCCCCTCTGCCATCATCATCCCGAGCTGGTATTGCGCCTCGGCGTTGGTCTCGGCGGCCTTCGCCAGCAAATCCCTTGCCCTCGCGGGATCGGACGAGGTGGCACCACCGCCGCCGAGCGCTGCGAGATTAGTGACGCCACGCGGATTGCCGGCTTCGGCCGCACGCTCGAACAGCTTGCGCGCCTTGGCATCGTCTCTCGCGACGCCCGCGCCGGTCCCGTAGAGCACGCCGAGTTCGACCATCGCCGAACTCGAGCCCCTGTCGGCCGCCTTGCGCCAGGCGGCGACGGCCTCTGGCATTTGTCGGTTGGCGGCATAGGCTTGGCCGAGCTGGTACAGCGCGCGACGCGGCGCGCCGGTTGCAGTTTTACAGAATTTGATCGCGGTGGCGATATCGGACGAGGCGACGTCGGGCACACCCTTGACGTCGGCGGGCCTGTCCGGGTCGGAAGCAAGCCGGTCGCACAGAACGAGATCGGCGGATTGCGCCTGCGCCGAGGTCGGAACCGCCGCGATCGAGACCGCGACGGAGAACGAAAGCGCGTGAAGCGATCTGGTCAGAGCGCACATCTTGCCGGAAGTTTGCTTCGAAGGGCCGGCCAATTCAAGGCTCCAGCCCGGACTCCCGCAGCACCGGCGCCGCCTCCGGCGAGGCCAGATATTTCAACAACCGGTCGGATTGAACCACGTTGTTCGATGCCGCCAGGCGGCCGGCGGAGAATACGGCCGGGACTTGCAGGTCACGCGGAATCGGTCCGACGATCTCGACGCCCGGAACCAGCTTCAATTCGCTGATCTGCTGCACCGCGAGATCGGCCTCGCCGGTAATGAGCCGTTCAGCGGTGAAGCCCGACGGAATGATCGTTGCGCGGGCATTGATCTCATTCGCGATCCCCAGCCGCTCGATCAGTTGCACGAAAAAGATGCCGCTGGCGCCGATCCGCGAATAGGCCACGCGACCGCCCAGCAACGTTGTGCGCAACGCTTCCGGTGTAGCTATATCAGGAAGCGCGGCGCCGGCCTTCACGGCGATGCCGACAAAGGAGCGCGCCAGATCGGCGCTGCTGTCCGCCGCCACAATCCCCTTCGCAGCGAGATCGTCGAGCGCCTCCTTGGTCAGGATGACGACATCGGCGCCCTCGCCGCCGCGCATGCGTTCGAGCAGCGCCAGCGTCGGCGCGAAATCGGCGTCGATGCGTGCGCCACCTCCCGCTTCAAGTCGCGCCGTAAGATTGCCGATCGCGCCTTTCAAGGCGAGCGTCGACAGGACCCGAACCATGTTTGCCATCGATCTACGCCGGCCGCATCAGCTTAAGCACCGCGGTGAACCGGAGACTGCGCTTGCCCGCCAGCGCAGTCGCTTCCAGGAGCGCGCCGCGGCCGTCGCACGTGCCGGCAAAGCCGATGCCGACCTCATGCCGCCGAAGATCGGGTGCTCGCTCTTGGCTGGAGTGTGCTCCTGGTTGAGGATTTCGCCTTTCCAGCGGCCGTTCGCCGAGGTGTAGGCGCCGAGATAGTAGAAGAAGGCGTCGCCGCCGAGAATGCGGCCGTTGTTGAGCAGCATCACGCCGGTCAGGCCGCCATCGACCCCGTCGAGCATCCTGATGTGAACGGAATAGAGACCATTGACGATGCCGCCCTCGCCGACCGCATCCATGGGAGCCACGATCCGATCGGAGATCGGCGTCATTACCGAGCGAAACACCGCGCCCGGCATCTGCGGCGAGCCGCCTTCGAAGTGATAGACGTCGCCCTCCGCGCGGCCGCGAACATCGATGGTGGCAATGTCGGAGCCCAGCAGCGACCGGTAGTTGGGGTCGTCGTTATGGCGGTGGCTGGTGATCTCGGAGGTGACGACGCCGTCGACCTCGCTATAAGTGCCGTAATGCGCCAACGCCGAATTGCCGCCGAGCATGCTGCCGCCATCGGCGTACATCACGCTCCGGCCGACAGCGTCATCGACCTGGAACCTGACCTTGTAAAAGCCTTCTAGCAAGAAAGCACTTCCCGGCAACCACGATACAATCCAGCTATCTAGCCTGCTTCGCGAGCCCGGGAAACGGATTTAAACCGGGACCATAAAACGCCATGATCCGCCAAAGCGTTTGGCGCTTTGGCGGATCAGATTGCGGCCCGGACGCCCCCGCTCCGGGCCGTGCGTGAGCGCTTAGGCGGCAGCCGACTTGGAGGCGGTCGGGACCGAGGCGATCGTCTTCAGGATCTGCGAAGCGATCTGGTAGGGGTCGCCTTGGGAGTTCGGACGGCGGTCTTCCAGATAGCCCTTGTATCCGTTGTTGACGAAACTGTGCGGGACGCGGATCGAAGCGCCGCGGTCCGCAATGCCGTAGCTGAACTGATGGATCGATGCGGTCTCGTGCTTGCCGGTCAACCGTAGATGGTTGTCCGGGCCATAGACCGCGATGTGATCTTCGCGGGCCAGTTCGAACGCCTTCATCAGCTTCTCGAAATAGTCCTTGCCGCCGACTTCGCGCATGTAGGTGGTGGAGAAGTTGGCGTGCATGCCGGAGCCGTTCCAGTCGGTGTCGCCGAGCGGCTTGCAGTGATATTCGATGTCGATGCAGTACTTCTCGGTCAACCGCTGCATCAGGTAGCGGGCCATCCACATTTCGTCGGCGGCCTTGCGGGAGCCCTTGCCGAAGATCTGGAATTCCCACTGGCCCTTAGCGACTTCGGCGTTGATGCCTTCGTGGTTGATGCCGGCGGCGAGGCAGAGATCGAGATGCTTCTCGACGATCTCGCGGGCGACGTCGCCGACGTTCGAGTAGCCGACGCCGGTGTAATACGGGCCCTGCGGCGCGGGGTAACCGTCATTGGGAAAGCCGAGCGGACGGCCGCTCTTGTAGAAGAAATACTCCTGCTCGAAGCCGAACCAGGCGCCCTCGTCGTCGAGAATGGTGGCGCGCTTGTTGGTGACATGCGGGGTCTTGCCGTCGGGCATCATGACTTCGCACATCACCAGCGCACCGTTGGTACGCGCGGCGTCGGGATAGATGGCGACCGGCTTGAGCACGCAATCCGAACTATGGCCTTCGGCCTGCAAGGTAGAGCTTCCGTCGAAGCCCCACAGCGGAAGCTGTTCCAGCGTCGGGAACGAATCGAATTCCTTGATCTGCGTTTTGCCGCGCAGATTCGGCGTCGGCGAGTATCCGTCGAGCCAGATATACTCGAGCTTATACTTTGTCATTGAGCTCTCTCATGTTGGTGATGCGAAAGGTGGGGCAACCGAGACCCTATTGGTCGCCACACGCGTACCCGGCCGCCATCGGCCGCTTCTTACCAAGCAAATAAAATGCCAATAAGTGCGGTGCGGCATGCCTCCCCCGGGAGGCGGTCACGCCGGCGGCCCGACTGCCATGCAAATTCATGGTGCGGCAAAGCCGCGCGGGTCGCAGGGCCGGTTAGGCCCCGGAGAGCCCCGACTTGGGCCAGAATTGCGCCCGATAACGCGGCAGTCGGCAGGCCGCCCTTCGGCCCGATTAAATCCGCGCCATTCGAAGCCGGCCTTGACCGCGCCCTCCGGGCCACCTTCGCAATCATGGCCACGGCTTAAGCATTAGCCAGCCACCGGTTGCTTCCTCGGAGGCCATGGGCGGAAATGCTCAAAATATATACAGTGAGTGGCCTTGTTTTCATCAGGTTGCACTAACCGGGGGCACCAACGATATCGGGATCAGTAACGACTCGCGAACGAGTCGGGCGCACCATCAATTAACTGCGCGCCGCGCACCAGGAGATTATGGAGATGAATACAAGTTTGAATCATGGGTCCGCCAAGATCTACCAATTCCCTGCCGGGGGCCGCTCGGCTCTCGGGGGACGCCGCTACCAGGAGACCAAGACCGCCACCGACCTGGCCTCATCGCGCGTCAGCGAGATTGCCGTTGGCGGCGCTTGGTACCACGACGCTGCCATCCAGGAGTCCGAGCCGGGGCATGAAAGCTGATGCGGACGGCGCCCAAGATGCCAACGCACCGACGGCGGTTGGTGCGATCCCAGGAACGGAAAAAGGGTCGAAACGAAAGCGTTTCGGCCCTTTTTATATCATCTCGCACGCCGTCGCCCGCCGCTTGGCGCGCTTGAGGGTGGTGCCGGCCTTGGTGATCGTCAGCGTGACGCCACTGCCGGAATAACGCGAGCCAGACAGCGCCAGGCGCTTGCCAAGCGTCACCGATTTTCCATCGATCTGCAGATGGGCGCGCTTGTCGTATTCGAAAAACCCGACAATGAACTGGGAACCGTCGGCGCAAGCGTAGTTCTGGAACGTCGTCTGCGCGAATCCGCGCGTTGGACCGGCTGCGGCCCCCGCAACACACAGCGCCGCACCGAAAATGACGGTCTTTTGCCGATTCATGGTTCCCCCTCAAAGGGGAGTATAGACCAGAGCCATCCGATCAAGCGATATGCCTCTCCGCGATTTCGTCGCCCCCGCAGGGTGGCTTAAGGTAGTCCGATGTCAGAATCCCCTGCCCGTCATCTCGATCTGGAAGGCGCCAGCAATTTCCGCGATCTCGGCGGCTACCCCGGCAGAGGCGGCCGCGCCGTCCGCTGGCGGCAGATCTTCCGCTCCAACCATCTCGGCCATCTCACGGAGGCCGATATCGAGGTGCTGCGCGGCCTCGGCGTCAGGAGCGCATTCGATTTTCGCGGCACCGAGGAACGGGTTGCCGCCCTGTGCGGCGTCGCCGGGATCGCGGTGCATTCGCTGCCGGTCGAGCCGACCGTGGTTGCAGCACTGCGAGCAAAGCGTGACAGCGGCACGACCCTTTCATCCGCCGATGCGCTGGAGGTGATGCGCGATTCCTACCGCAATTATGTCCGTCAGAGCACGCCGAGCTTTCGCGCGCTATTTGGCCATTTGCTTGAGGACCGCGCCCCGCTGGTGATTCACTGTACCGCAGGCAAGGATCGCACCGGTTTCGCCTGCGCGCTGATCCTGCATGCACTGGGCGTGCCGGACGATCTGATATCAGAGGATTATCTGCTGACCAACCGGTTCTACCGGCGCGACCCCACCGCCAGCAACGACCTGCCCGAGGAAGTGAAGCAGGTGCTGGCGTCGGTGCAGGCCTCCTTCCTCGCCGCCGCCTTCGAGACCATCAACGCCGACTACGGCAATCTCGAAAACTATTTCAGCGAAGGCTTGCGCATCGGCGCCAGTCAACGCGCCGAACTGCAGTCGCGTTACCTGGAATCCTGATTGCTGACCCTCGAGAGGAACGGGAAAACCGCGTTACGCAGCCGCTTCCAATTCGGCGTCGAGATCGGCGATGACGTCCTCGAATGCCGAGATGGCCTGCTGAACCGCGGCGATCTGCATCAACTCCCAGCCGCTGACCGGGCCATTGCGGTTTTGCAGCGCGACAATCAGATCCCGCCGCTGCTCCTTGAGCTGAACAAGCGGTAAACCGTGATCGGGTAGATTTCTCATCGTGATGCGCCCCTGTCCAGTGATTGGACGATCCCAAGCCTAGCCCGATATTTCTGCAGTCCGCTTACGGAACTCCGGCAAATTTTATCGATCGGCCACCGTAGCAATACGGGGTGTTACGCCGTCGCAACCGGGTGCGCCCGCAGATGTCGGGGCAAGTGTTGCAAGGCCGTGGCGCATCAGGCATGTGAATTGTCCGTTGCGGCCTTCACCGGAGACCAATCATGGACGGAAAAGTCATTGTCGTCACCGGCGCTTCGGGCGCACTCGGCAAGGTGGTCGCGGAAGCAGCCCTTAAGCGCGGCGCGAAGGTGGCGGGCCTCGATCATGCGGCAACGCAGCTGTCGCCAACGGCGAGCCGGATCGAACTCGGCGGCGTCGATCTCTCCGATGCGGCCGCAGCCAAACAAGCCATCGACGCCGCTGCGTCGCATTTCGGCAAGCTCGATGCGCTGATCAATATCGCCGGCGGCTTTGCGTTCGAGGCGGTCGCCGAGGGCGATCCGAAAACCTGGCAGCGCATGTACGCGCTCAATGTGCTGACCGCGCTGAACGCATCGCGGTCGGCGATCCCATATCTCGCCGCTTCAGGCTCGGCGCGGATCGTCAATGTCGGCGCGATGGGCGCGCTGCAGGCGGGCGCCGGCATGGGCGCCTACGCCGCCTCCAAGGCGGGCGTGCATCGCCTCACCGAGGCGCTCGCTGCCGAGTGGAAAGGCAAGATCACCGTCAACGCCGTACTGCCGTCGATCATCAACACAGCAGCCAATCGCGCCAGCATGCCGAAAGCGGATTTCGCAAAATGGGTGACGCCGCAGGAGCTGGCCGACGTGATCCTGTTTCTCATAAGCGACGCCGCCAGCGCCGTCACCGGCGCTTTGCTCCCGGTGAGCGGGCGGGTCTGATCCCTACGCCTCCGCCATCCTCCTCAGCACCGCGCTGAAGCGAATGCTGCGCTTGCCGGCGAGCGCGGTTGCCTCCGCGACCGCGCCCTCATCGGTGTAGGTGCCGGAGAAGCCGATGCCGACCTCGTAGCCGCCGAACACCGGCCGCTCGCCCTGGCTCGGCGTATGCTCGTGATTGATGAGTTCGCCTTTCCATCTGCCGTTGGCGCTGGTGTAGGCGCCGACATAGTCGAAGAAGGCGTCGCCGCCGCGGATCTGCCCGTCGTGCAGCACCATGACGCCGGTATTGCCGCCGTCAACGCCGTCGAGCATCCGGATATGGATCGAATAGAGACCGTTGCGAATGCCGCCCTCGCCGGCCGCGACGACCGGCGGCGCGGCTTCTTCGCTGATCGGGGTCATCACCGAATGGAAGGCAATGCCGGGCAGTTGCGTGGTGCCGCCTTCGAAAAAATACTGCTCGCCCTGCTGCCTGCCCTTGAGCGACAGCGTGATCTTGTCGGTCTTGAACAGCGGCTGGAAATTCGGATCGTCATTGTGGCGCATGGTCGAGATCTCGACCGAGACCTCTCCGTTTTCGGTTTCCTGGTAGGTGCCGACGAAGGCGAAGGCCGAATTGCCACCCATCATCTTGCCGTCATAGACGTAGAGGACGCCACGGCGCGAACCGTGCACGGTATGCATCTCGACCTTGTAGAGTCCTTTCAGCATTGGCGCTCCGGCCCTCGACGAAATGCCACGCGACCCGGCAATCCCCTCTGGACTTGCAGGCCACCCGTCCGACGCTATCCGCCTTGTCCCGCAGTCATGCTACCCGCTCCCCCGCCCGCTGATCAAATCCCCAGAACGCAAATCAGGCTAGACTGGCATCGCTGAGTCGCGCCGGCGGCGTCGGGCCCATGCCGGAGCCCGCATCGGCGCCCATATCGGAGTCCCCTTGGAAACCGCGCTGTATCTGCCCGTCAAACGCTTCCTCGAGAACCTCGGCTTCACGGTCAAGGGCGAGGTCGGCGGTTGCGACCTGGTGGCCTTGAGCGGCGAAGAGCCTCCGATCGTGGTGATCGGCGAGTTGAAGCTTTCCTTCAATCTCGAGCTGGTTCTGCAGGCGGTCGATCGCGCCGGCGCTGCCGACGAGGTCTGGCTGGCCGCCAGGATGTCGGCGCGCGGCAAGGGCCGCGAGAGCGACGCACGCTATCGCAATCTGTGCCGCCGGCTCGGCTTCGGCATGCTCGCGGTCACCAACACCGGCGACGTCGAGGTGCTGGTCAAGCCACCAACGACCGCTCCGCGCCGCAATCCCAAAAAGCGCTCGCGCCTCGTCGCCGAGCACCGGCGGCGCAAGGGCGATCCCGCGCTGGGCGGCAGCACGCGCGCGCCGATCATGACCGCCTATCGCCAGCAGGCGCTGGCCTGCGCCTCGGCGTTGTCGCACGGACCGCGGCGGGTACGCGATCTCAAGCCTGAGATACCGGACGCGCCGAAAATCCTGCTGCACAACGTCTATGGCTGGTTCGACCGCGCCGAGCGCGGCATCTATGTCCTGACCGATGCCGGCCGTGCCGCGCTGAAGCGGTGGCCGCAACAGCCGGTGGATTTTGCCGGCGCCGGCGATGTAGTCCCATGACCATGGCAGGCAACCGCGGAGCAAGGCGATGATTGTGGTCACCGGCAGCGTCACGACCCGGCCGGATTCCCTGGACGAGGTCCGCAAGCTGAGCCTCGAGCACGTCCGCCGTTCGCGGCTGGAGCCCGGCTGTATCTCCCACGCCGTGCATGTCGATTGCGAGAACCCGCTGCGGCTGGTGTTTTTCGAGCAATGGGCCGATCGGGCGGCGCTATTGGCGCATTTCGCGGTGCCGGCCTCGCGCGATTTCGTCCGCGCCCTGCAGCCGCTCGCCGCAACCGCCACCACCATCGAGCTCTACGACGCGACCAGGCTGGAGAAGTTGTAGTGCATGGCTGCCTTGCCACGCCAATTCCATATTGCAATGCAACATAAGGGCACCTAGGTATCTGCCGAAGAGATGCGAGGCCCCAATGAGTGAAGACTGGAACACCAAGTACGGAACCCGGCGCGTGCGGCGCGACCCGCCGACCCTGGAAGAGGCGATTTTTGCCGCCGTCGGCATTACCGACGACCTGGAGGCGCAGGCGGAGATCGCGGCATCGCTGATGGGGCTGCCGATCGAAGCGGTTCAGGCTGAAGTGAAGAAGGCCGCGCGTCCCGTCTTGGGGCGTTCGACGACCCGCGTCATCGCCGGCGAACAGGGTGCGCAGCGCTCGGTCGTGGTCGAGCGCCGCATCGTCAGGAAGTTCGGCAACGACAAGCGCACCGGCACCTGACGTTCCTCATTCCGGCACCACTACAGCCCTTCGCAGATCCGGGATCGGCGAAGGGCTTTTTGCGACCGGTTACCGGTCAGGCCGTCCGGCCCCAGCCGTACATTCGCAGCCACATCTGCCAGTAGGCGCGGTTGATGTTGATCATCGCGCGCGCCGCATCGGCCGGGGTCGCGATCGCTGCCCTTGCCGGCTCGGGCTGCGGTCGCTGCCTCAGATCGATGCTCCCTGTGGATTCGCCGTGGCGGAACGTCAGATGCGCACCGAACTTGTGGGCAAGCGCCCGCATCGCCTGATTCTGCGCGCCGGTGGTGATCCGCAAGAAGTGGTAGCCCTTCGCGCGCGCTTCCGCGATCAGCTTCCTGAACAGGATGCTGCCGACGCCCTGCCGCCGTACCCGCGCTTCCACGCTGAAGGCGATCTCGGGCAGCGAATCCGCGGATTGATCCGGCGGATGCAGTTCGGCCGCGCCACGCACCACGCCGTCCTCGATATAGGCGATGATGACGGTGCCGTCGTCGGCGCATTTCTTGGCATAGCGTTCGATGAAGCTGTCATCCATGAAGCCATGGAAGCGGTCGTGCCGGCTCTCCGGGTCAAGCCTCAGGAGGTGGTCGCGCAGCAGCGGCAACTCCTCCTGCTGGCGCAGGGTCCGAACGGTGCCGCTGGCACGGGTCGAACCGGTAATAGCTTCGTGTCGCATCTGGTATCTCCTCTTGGATATCCCTCGAGGAGGCGTCGAATCCCTAGACGACAGATATTGTGCATCGCACCATCAATTTCAACCCCTTGTCCTGCCTCAATAAACGTCAGATTTTTGGTCACAATTTGTTAACCAATATGGGCCCTGCCGCCGCCTGTCAGAGCACCATCTGGGTCTGGGTCACGACCGCCACGAGCTTGCCGTCCTCGGTCTCCAGCCGGGTCTGCCAGACCTGGGTGCGGCGGCCGCGATGCACCGGCGTTGCGGTCGCAATCACCGTCGTCCCTTCCCTGGCGCCGCCGATGAAATTGGTCTTGCTCTCGATCGTGGTGGTGCCCTTGGCATCCGGAGGCAGATTGATCACCGTCGCGGCAGCGCCGACCGAATCCGCGAACGCCATCACCGCGCCGCCGTGAATCGTATGGTGCAGCGTGCAGAGATCGGGCCGCACCAGCATCCGCGCCACCACGCGGTCCTTGTCAGCCTCGGTGAATTTCACGCCCTTCAATTCGGCAAACGGCATCTTCATCGAATTGAGTTTTTCCAGCGGCGTCATCCCGGTCGTCTCCCTTTTCTTTCAAATCGTCATACGCGGGCTTGACCCGCGTATCCATCAATCTTCATTGAAAACGCTTTTGATATGATGGATTGCCGGGAGCGCAGACAAGTGTACGTAGTCTGCGCAAGGCAGACTACGTTGCCCGGCAATGACGTTCAACGTAATTGCAGTGACAAACGATTTGTCATTCGCCATACCCTCTTCCATGCGCCAGTTCCCTCCTCGCCGGATCGTCTGTCTCACCGAAGAGACCGTGGAGACGCTGTATCTGCTCGGCGAAGAGGACCGCATCGTCGGCGTTTCCGGCTATGCGGTGCGGCCGCCGCGGGTGCGGCGCGAGAAACCGCGGGTGTCGGCCTTCATCTCGGCGGACATTCCGAAAATCCTCGCGCTGCAGCCGGACCTCGTGCTGGCGTTTTCGGACTTGCAGGCGGACATCGTCGCCGACATGGTGCGATCAGGCGTCGCCATCCATGTCTTCAACCAGCGCGACATCGCCGGGATTCTCGCGATGATCCGCACCCTCGGCGCGCTGGTCGGTGCAGCCGAGCGTGCCGATCGACTTGCAGCCGGCTTTGAGGCGCGCCTCGCAACCATCGCAGCCACGCCGCGGCCATCGGCGCGGCCAAGAGTCTATTTCGAGGAATGGGACGAGCCCCTGATCAGCGGCATCGGCTGGGTTTCCGAACTGATCGAGATCGCCGGCGGCGAAGACGTGCTGCCTCACTTGAGGTTTCAACAGGCCGCGAAAGACCGCATCATTTCGCCCGACACGGTGCGCGCCGCAGCACCGGACGTGATCCTCGCTTCCTGGTGCGGCAAGAAGGTGGTCCCCGACAGGATCAAACAACGGCCGGGCTGGAGCGAAATTCCGGCTGTCCGCAACGACCGCATCGTCGAGATCAAGTCGCCGCTGATATTGCAGCCGGGGCCAGCGGCGCTGACGGACGGGCTCGATGCGATCGTGAAGGCATTGTGGCCGACGTTGCCAGGCGCCTGACCATCAACCGTCATTGCGAGGAGCTGGTGGGCTATGTGCGGGAGCGACGGATGGTGGCGGGGCATACGGTTTGGCCTATCAACGTCATTGCGAGCGCAGCGAAGCAATCCATTCTTTCTTTGCCTGGAGCGAATGGATTGCTTCGCTGCGCTCGCAAAGACGTGGTGACATTTCGATTCGAATGTCAAACAGCAAATACACGTCCGCATTCTCGCGGCGGGAAGCGCCCGAGGTTTACGTGTCGTTGTCCCTCCAACGAAGAGGGAGCAGGGAATACCGGATGCGCGCTGCACCCGCGGTCTCGTGTGCAAAATGCACGAGTAAAAAACGCACACGAGCATACAGGGCAGCGGAGGCAATCCGACATTCCCTGCGCAATGGCTTTACGGCTTATAGCGCGCTCTTGTGTCCGCAAAATCTGCCAGAATGTGCGAACGGGCGGTTCTCACCAACCGCCCGTCGCTGGATCTGAGCCCGTTCGTGCTCGAAGGCCGTTAGAGCCTGCCGGGGAGCGTGGGACAGATCCGGTGTCTTCCTCAACCCGAACAGTTGCATGGGCTTAGAGCCCGGACCGAGCAAGGAAGGGAGCTGGATGATGGCACAAAATGATCTCGTTGTCGCGGGGATCGATGTCGCTAAAGACAAGGTGGATGGTTGCATTCGTTCGCTGTCGTTGAGGCGCACGTTCGCAAACACGGCGGAGGGCCGGCGCGAGTTGGCCTCGTGGCTCCGCCGGAAGAAGGTCGGCAAGGCGGTGATGGAGGCGAGCGGCGGCTACGAGCGCGAGTGGGCCAAGGTGCTGCGTGACGCCCGGATCGAGGTTCGGATCGTCGATCCGAAGCGGGTTCGCAGCTTCGCTCAATCGGCCGGGCGGCTCGCCAAGAATGACACGATCGATGCCGAGATGATTGCCTGGTTCGCCGAGACCTTCGACGAAGCTCGGGGCCAGGCCTACGATGCGACGCGCGAGCAGCTTCACCAGATGGTCAATGCGCGCCAGGCACTGAAGGATATGCAAACCAAGCTGGCAAGCCAGGGCGAGCATGCGTTACCGGCTGCGGTGCAGCGGATTCACGCCCGGATATCGAAGACGATCGCCGTCGAGTTGGTCAAGATCGAGGCTGAGATCTCAGCCATGATCCAGGCCACGCCGCGTTTTACCGAACTCGCCGAGATCATCGAAAGCGTTCCGGGACTCGGCCGTGTCACCTCTGCTGCGCTCATTGCCGCCATGCCGGAGCTGGGCCAGGCCAACAACAAGATCGTGGCCTCCTTGTTGGGTGTAGCTCCTTACGATGACGACAGTGGCCGACGTCGAGGCGAACGGCACATCAAGGGCGGACGGCGCCGGACCCGCAACATGTTCTATATGGCCTGCCTTGGGGCGGCGACACAGCACAATCCAGTGTTGAAGGCCTTTTACGACCGCCTGGTGGCGAAGGGAAAACTGAAGAAGGTGGCGCTCACTGCCTGCATGCGCAAGCTGATCAGCATTCTCAACATCATGATCGAGCGGCGCCAGAAGTGGGACGCCAAACGCTACGCGGTCAGCTGATCGAGCGAACCCTGCGCTCGGTCCAGGACCGAGCGCATGCAAAGCCAAAAGACCGGTGAGCGGACGGGGTCAAGGCCGTCAGCCGCCGAAGGCGGTGGCGCGCAGCGCCAGCCTTGAGGCCGGCCGATCACAGGTCTACGTAAAATACAGTTGCTCCCCGGCGATCAGGATTTGTTTGTCACCGTCGCCCCGCGGATTGATGGCTTGCCCGACGCCCGGTTGGGCCGGCTTCGCCTCCGCGGGACTTGACGCCAACCCAGAGGCTGTCAGGACCACACGACTTCACCGTACGCTTCAACACCGCTCGTCCGCACGTCCTGTGACCGCTCACGGGCCGTGAAGCCCGCCCTGCCATCCCATTGCGCGCACGATGCCGCCGCGTCCACCGCATCCCATCCCAACGTTCGTGACGATGGCCAACGCCCCTTCCTCCGGGACAGGATGGCGGGAGTCCTAGAAGTGATTTGCCCGACAGGTTAAGCGAAATTTTGCCCGACGGGTTGTTTTGTCGCAGGCGCCGCAGAACTCGTAGGATGGGTTGAGCTTTTCGCGAAACCCATCACCGCTCGTGCGGAATATGATGGGTATCGCTTCGCTCCACCCATCCTACGTGCTTAAGCTCTGAACGACGAGGCTTTCTGGTCAGCGCTTGAAAAGAATGGGCGGTGAGCCGGCCAACTCGCGCAATGTCGCAGAGCCAGGTGGGCGACGTTGGTCGTTCAGGATCATTTCTTTCGCAGAATTTTATCCATCGTTTTTCCCTGCGCCAGCTCATCGATTAGTTTATCCAAGTAGCGAATTTCCCGCATAGTTGGTTCCTTGATATCCTCCACTCGGACACCGCAAACCACGCCTTTAATCAAGGCTCGAGAAGGATTGATTTTAGGGGCCCTTGCAAAGAATGTTTCAAAGTCAGTCTGTTTTTCCAGTTGAGTCTCTAGCTCCTTCTGACCATAGCCCGTCAACCAAGAGATGACCTGATCGACCTCTGCTTTTGTGCGTCCTTTTTTCTCTGCTTTCGCAACGTAAAGTGGGTAAATGCTGGCGAAGCTCGTTGTATAGATCCGGTGTTTTGCCATGAGTGATCCAAAAGGGTCCCTTATTAAAGCACGTAAGCCAAGACCATCAGGGTGGCGGGCCGCCCCCACTTGCACAGAAGCCGTGCATCACTGCTCCCGGGCTCAGCGCAAAGTATTTGCACCCGAATGCTATTGAGGCAACGTGCTCAAATTCGTGGTCTAAATCGCCTCCACCCCGCACCATTCCGCGATGAACAGCGCGGTGGCCTTGGTCGATTTGCGCAGCGAGTCCAAATCGACATATTCGTTGAAGCCGTGCATCGCCGCGCCGCTGGCGCCGAAGCACAGGCTCGGGATGTTGTAGTTCAATCCGTAGAACCGCGTGTCGGTCAGCGCGGTGAACACGAGGTCTTCGACGGCTCCGCCATAGACCGCGTTGAAGGCCTTGCCGAAAGCGGCTTCCGGCGCCGCGGAATCCTTCAGTTCATAACCCTCCGACAGAAAGCCCGACCATTCCACGTCCGGCGGATTGTTGGAAAGGAAGCGATGATCGCGCGCCGCCGCCGAGACGCAGGCGAGGATTTCGTTCTGGCAATCGGAAACCGACCAGCCCGGCAGGATCGCGATCCGGCAATCGACATCGCACCACGCCGGCACGCTGGAAGCCCAGTCGCCGCCCTTGATGATGCCGGGATTGAAATTGATCGGATGCGTCACCGCCTTGAAATGATGGTCGGCCTTGGCGCGCTCGTTCCATTCGGCCTCGAGCTTTCCCAGCGCATGGATGAGGTGATAGGCCGCCATGATCGCGTTGGAGCCTGAGCCGGCCTCGAACACGTGCACCGGAAAGCCGCGCACCCTGAGGCGGAACCAGATCACGCCGACCTGCGAGCGCACCATCTTGCCGCCGGTCGGCTCGGGAATGAAGCAGGCGTCGGCGCGATAGCCGCGCTGCAGGGTCGAGAGCGCACCGACACCGGTTGACTCCTCCTCGATCACGCTTTGAAAGTGAATCCGTCCCGTCGGCTTCAGGCCGGCGGCCTTGATCGCATCGAGCGCATAGAGCGCACCGATGGTGCCGGATTTCATGTCGCAGGCGCCGCGGCCATACATCCTGCCGTCCTTCACGACCGGCGAGAACGGCGGCGTCTCCCACATCTCCAGCGGTCCGGCCGGCACCACGTCGCAGTGTCCCTGCAGGATCAGCGATTTGCCGGCATTGTTGGACGGCCGGTAGGTGCCGACCACGGTGCGCGCCCTGGAGAAATCATGCTCGATCGGCCCGAAGCCGCGCAGATCCTTCAGCTCCTCGACATCGATGTGCCAGTCGTCGACCTCGTAGCCGCGCCGGCGCAGGAGATCGCCGATCATGTCCTGGCAAGGCCCCTCCGCGCCGCGGGTCGAGGGTATAGCGACGAAGTCGCGGGTGGTGGCGAGCTGTGCGTCGAAGCCGGCATCGACGGCGTCGAGGATTTTTTTCTTGGTGTCGAGAGCGTTCATTTCCGTCACTTTTCCTGTTGGCGCTTTCAGAATCGCACCCGCGCCAATACACTCCGGGGTGAGATTTCGGCGCCCATGGAGACACGGATGCCCGGCAACCGCAATATCCTCTATCTCATCATTGGTATGCTGGTCGTCGCGGTGGGTGTGCTCGGCTACAACCTCTACCAGGCCAGGAAGCAACCGGAAGGCCTGCAGATCAATGTCGGCCCCGGCGGACTGACGATCCAGAACAAATGAAACAGGATGCGCGCGCCATCATGAAGTCTTCTCCGATCAGGCGATTGTCGATGCTGCTGCTCGCAGCTTTCGCGCTGTGCGCGTTGGCGCCATCGGCGATCGCCGAACAGGTGTCGCGCGAGCGGGACATCGTCAATCTGCGGTTGGGCCAGCGCGTCCTGGTCGATGACGGCTCCTGCCCCGCCGGCCAGATCAAGGAAGTATCCGGCGCCCAGTTGACCACAACGCGAGTCATCCCCGCGCGAAAATGCATTCCACGCCTGGGGTCCAGGAAACGCTAGACGCAGCGAGGCCCTCGCCGGCTGGCTTGGCGCCGCCAGCGATCCCTACCGGCTCCCGAATTTACGGATCACTCCGCGCCAGACTGCGTCGCGCTCCGCTGCGAAGGACTCTTTTCCGACGCTGGCGTTCCTTGCCGCGGCTGTAACGACCATCACGAGCTTGAGTTCGGGGTCAACGAAGATCGACTGACCATAAACGCCCAGCAAGGCGAACCTCCGCTTCCAGCCCGGAAAAGTCCAGAACTGGTAGCCATAACCGAAAAGCGGCGTGGCGCGCCCCGGCGCGAACGCTTCGGGTTGCCGGTGCCAGTCGGTCGCTTCGAGCAGATAGTCTTTCGGCACGACCTGCCGCGCGCCGACCGCGCCGTCATTGGCCAGCAGCACACCCAACCGTCCGTAGTCGCGCAAGGTCGCATTGAAGCTTCCCGACGCGCTTTCAATGCCGTCCGGCGTCTTGACCCATGTCGCGTCGGCTTCCGCGCCCATTGGCTGCCACAGCCGTCCGGTCAGGTATTCGCTGAGCGACGTTCCGGTCACCGCACGCAGCAGCACCGCCAGGATGACGGTTTCGCTGGAGGCGTAATGAAAGCGGGCGCCCTGCTTTGCTTCGCGAACCCTGAATTCACGCAATGCTTCGATCGATCCATGCCAGTTTCGAAGCACCGAGAACCGCGTCAGATCGTCCTTGCCGTCATAGACTTCCCTGAATGCGACGCCGGACGACATTCTCAGCACATTTCGGATCGACGTCTCACCATAGGGACTGCCGGCAAGCTTAGGCACGTATCTGGAGACCAGATCGTCCAGCGAAGCGATCTTGCCTTCGGCCAGCGCCATCCCGACTGCGATGCTGACGATGGATTTCGCCATCGAGTGGGAAACGAAGCGCTGCGACGGCTTGCGATCATATTGATAGCGCTCGAACAGCACTTCGCCATCCTTGATCAGCAGCAGGCCGGTGATGCGCCGGCGAGCGAGAAAATCGTCGAGCATCAGCGTCCGATTTTCGAACCGGTATTCGATCTTCGGCGGGCTGGCGGCCGTGGGAAGCGGCAGCGGTGAGGCCGCCTTCTGGAGCGTGTAGTGGGGTAACAGCGTGTCGAGGTTGCTGAACGAGCCAACCCGCACGCTTTCGTCGTAGAACCAGCTGGCGCGGGTGCCGATCGGATAGCCGGCCGATTTTCCCAACAGTTCTTCGTCGGGAGCGGCGGCGGCCGGGAACGCCAGCGCGACAAGCGCCGCGCACGGCATCAGGATTCGCCGTAGCTGCATTTGCCCCCTCATGCCGGCGGATCGCTGGACCGGCCGCTCAGGCTGCCACGGTTACATCAGGGGTTGTTGCGGTGTCGAGCCCGCAAGCTACGGGCCATTGCAGGAACAGGCGTCGCCCGGGGATTGCGGCGGTCAGTTCAGCGGCTCGAACATGCATTGCAGCGTCGGCTTCGCGATCTTGGTGAAGGTCGGTCCGATCTGGGATTGCTTGGCCGGCGGCACCCATTCGGTCTCGATGGTCGGCACGCCGGTCTCGCTGATGCCACGCAGCAGCGCTTCGCGAAGGTCGGTGTCTTCGACGGTGGCTGCGGCGTAATCGTGCAGGCAGCCGCACACGGATTCCGGATGCGCCCAGCGGCCGAGCATATGGGGCGCGCACAGGCGCACGAACTCGCCGCGGGGATCGGGCATCTTGAACAGCGAACGAAATTGAATCTGCTGAAGCTTGGTCTGCGGGATCGGGATTTGCGAGACCTCAGCCTGCGCCGAACCGGCCAAAGCGAGGGACACGACGATCACTGCGCAACGGATGCTTGAAATCATGATGGCCTTACCGGCAACTTTCTTTGATTGGCGCGGCTCCCGCCTCAGCGGGCGGCAACGACGATAGCCTGAGGAGCGGAGGTAGCGAAAGGCGACCCGTTATAGGCGAAGGTACCGATACCCGGCAAAGCACTATCCGACGAACCGGCCATCGAAGGGCCAGTCAGCGCAAACGCCAGGGCAAGGATGAAACTGAAGGTCCGCATTCGACTGTCTCCGGTTGGGCCTGCCGGCGCTGCCCGCCGTTTTGGTGGGCCACCTGATAACCATCCGTTGTTTCCGGATGTCTGCGCGAAAAGCGGGAAATGGTTTCGTCGCCAGGAGAATTGTTTCGTCGGCGGCTGCCGGACGAAACAATTGCCCGAAAACTTTAATGATTTCAGCCGGCCCAACGGGAGACTGGTCCGCTGGGCCAGCCGCATCGTTCACTGGCCGACCCCGGCCATCAGTTCCGGCGCCGGGGTCAATATCGGCGAGCCGCACCGCAAAACCCGCCGGTTCGAAGCTCTGTCCGACTCTTTAACGTTTCTGTGGTGGAGAAGGCCCCTCGGCAACGCGACGACCTTGAACCGAAGTCCCGTCGGAGCCGACTCACCCGAATGACGTGCAACCTTTTGGAGCGTTGGTTGTTACTGAAATTTCAGCAAAGGATCGCAGTCGTGGGCAATGGCAACATCGATGTTGGCAATGAAACCTCGACTCGCAAACCGGGCGAGCCGCGGATCGAGGCTCCCAATTCCGTCAGGATGAAGCGGCCGGGAAATTGTGGCGCGATGTCGCAGCAATGCGGCGACAGCGGCAACTACTCGACGCCGCAAAAATTCGTCCAGCTGGTGGGCTGCCGGGAGCCCAAGGCCCGGCCCGAACCGTGGGTGCGCCCCGGCCCGGCCAAGCGATAGGGGACCAAGCGAAAGACTTGGAATCGGATCTTTCGGATCCCGGTCACTGGATGAACTCGCCGCATTTCTGAACCGTGCCATCGGCGGCTCCCCACGGCATGATCGGCACCGTGGAGGTCGAATTCTTCGGCGACCCTTCGATCAGCTTGTCCGAGTACACCATATAGACCAGCACGTTACGCTTGGCGTCGCAGCCGCGGACGATCTGCATCTTCTTGAAGAACAGCGAGCGGCGCCTCCGGAACATGTCGTCGCCCTGCTCCAGCCTGCCCTTGAAGCGAATTGGAGCGATCTGGCGGCAAGCCAGTGAAATATCTGACACTTCTTCGGCAAGCCCGAGCCAACCTTTGAAGCCGCCCCTCTCCGGCACCGTGAAGTGACAAGCCACGCCCTCGACCTCGGGATCGTCGACGGCATAGGTCGCAAGCTTGTCGTTGGGGCTGATCCACTTGAAGACGGTCGAGCGGCGAAAGATCAGGTCCGGCTCGTCGGCTGCGAATGCCGGCGCTGCCGGCGCCAACGCCAATACAAGCGCCAGCAAGGCCCAAAGCCTCCATTTGGTGTCATACGGGCTGGGGGCTTTGCATGTCATGGATGTCTCCGTTGGCGAAGGTTTCCACCCATGTAGGTGGGCGTGAGTCCCGCAGGAAGGTTTGCGGTAGCCGATAACCGCGGCCGTTTAACCGAATGTGAGGCTTTTTTGCTACCCTTGGGCGAAAGTCGCAGCCTTCACGGCGCGTATGCTGGTGAACATGTTGTGCCTCTGCGACAACTAACCATGCAGAGTTTTGGGATTCGAGGATATTGCGCGTGGACGGGCATCGGATTTCTGTTGCGGCGATTGCGACCGGACGGTTCTGGCAAGTTGCGGCTTTGACGGCGGCCGGAGCGATCGGCTCCGCCTCCCAGGCTGAAGCCGCCCTCTATTACTGGGGGTACTCCGAACCCGGATATTATCGGCCGGGCCCGACGGTTCAGCCGCGCCGGCAACGGCCGCGCCGGCAAACGACCGCCAAGCCCGCGGCGGAAAAGCAAGCCGTCGCCAAGCCGGTCGGACCGCTGATCATTGCGATCTCGATCGAGAAGCAGAAGGTAAGGGTTTACGACGCCAACGGTTTCTTTGCGGAAAGCCCGGTCTCGACGGGGATGAAGGGTCATCCGACGCCGATGGGCGTGTTCAGCATCATTCAGAAACACAAGCTGCACCACTCCAACATCTACAGCGGCGCGCCGATGCCGTTCATGCAGCGGATCACCTGGTCCGGCGTCGCCATGCACGCCGGCGTGCTGCCGGGCTATCCGGCGTCGCACGGCTGCATCCGCATGCCGATGGCGTTTGCCCAGAAGATGTGGAACTGGACCAGGATGGGCGCGCGGGTGGTCGTCACCCCTGGCGAGATGACGCCCGCCAGTTTCTCGCATCCGCTGCTCATGACCCAAAAGGTGGTGCCGGTTGCCAACGACGCCCCGCAAGTGGATGCGCCGCTCGGCGTGAAATCCGACAAGGGCGCCGATGCCAGGCCGGCAAGCAAACCGGCCGACACCGCCGAGACGAAACTTGAGTTGCGATCGACCGTCGGCCACGGCCAGTTGACCCAGACCGCCGATGCCAGCAGCGCCATGCCGGCGAATGCCGCGGTCATCATGTCCGACGCTTCGTCCGCCGGCGAGGCCGCTCCGGCCAAGGCCGCGGAAGGCTCCGGCGCTGAAGCGAAGCCGGAAGCCGCAAAATCCGACGAGGTCAAACCGGAAACCGCCAAATCCGAAGCTGAACCGGAGAGTGCAAAGACCGCAGATGCAGCGGCGTCCGAGGACAAGCCGGCCAATGCCAAACCGGCTGACATCGTCACCGGCGAGGTCAAGGCGGCTGAGCCCGACAATTCCGCGGTAAAGGCCGAAGCCCAGCCGGAAACGACCGCGGGTGTTGCGAAAACCGGGTCGCCCAAAGCCGAGACCGTCAAGGCAGAAGAACCGAAGGCGACCGAGAAGCCAGCCGAACCCGCCAAAACGGTTGCGGACGCGCCCGCCACTGCGCTTGATGCGAAAACGGATGAAGTAAAAAAGGATCCCGCGCGCCTGCCGGCGGTCGAAAAGGCCGCAAGGGCGGAGCCGAAGCGCGAAGGCCAGATCGCGGTGTTCATCAGCCACAAGGATGGCAAGCTGTATGTCCGGCAGAACTTCAAGCCGGTGTTCGACGTACCCGTGACGATCGCGCCGAGCGACCGCCTGCTGGGCACCCATGTATTCACGGCGGAGGCCGACAGGAGCGATCCCAACAGGCTGCGCTGGTCGGTGGTGTCGCTGCCGGTTTCGGCGCGCAACGCGCAGAAGAACGACGACGAGCGCCTCTCGCGGCGGCGCAAGGTCGCGGGCACGGCGCCCGCCGAAGTGAAGCCGTTGCCGGCGCCGAACAGCCCGGCCGAGGCGCTGGACCGCATCACGATTCCGCCGGACGCGATGGCGCGCATCGCCGAGGCCCTCACCACCGGTGGATCGATCGTAGTGTCCGACCAGAGCATCAAGCAGGGCGAAACCGGCGAAGGCACGGATTTCATCGTTCCGCTGCGCTAGCGGACTTGAGCGAAGGACCCGGGCAAGGGACTTGCTCTCGGCCTCCGCGGCGGCCGTCGCTTTGGCCCGGCGGCTCAGCTAAAAGACCGCCGGCATGAATGAGCTTCCCACCACGGCCCCTGCGACCGCGCCGCCGATGACGGCGGCCGGGGACGCATTCGGCCGGATGACCTTTCTCGGCCGGCGCTGGGGACTGGCGGCGATCGTCGCCGGCCTGGCCTTTTCGTTCTTTCTGTACGGCTACGCCCTGATCTATTGGCGCAACGCCGACATGGATTTCATGGTGATCTACAACGCGCTTGCCCTCAACGACGGCAAGCCGCAACGCTTCTTCGATCACACCGCCTACATCACCATCCTCTCGGTGAAGCTGTGGTTTCAGCTGCTGCACGCGCTCGGCCTGCTCGACGCCTGGTCGCTGTCGGCCATTCCGCCGGCATCCGATGTGGCCGCCTTCGACGCCGCCATGACCAGCGCCGTGCGCGCCGGACGCCTGCTGGCCTTCCTGATCGCGACCGGCTGCGTGCTGATTTTCGCGGGTTTGACCCGCCGAGTGGTGCGCGACTGGCGCGTCGCCATGCTGGCGACGCTGGCCTTCGCATTCTCCGGCGGCATCGCGGTGCATTCGCGCATCCTGCGCAGCGAGCTGGTGGCGGCGTGCCCGGTGATCTTTGCGCTTCTGATCCTGATCGCGATCGGGCGTAGCGCCAGCATCGCGCGCCCGCTCTGGATGGCGCTGGCCGCCGGATTATGCGTGCTCGGACTCGAGAACAAGGTGCAGGTCATCCTGCTGATCGGCGCGCTGCCGCTATTGCTGCTGCCGTTCGGAAGCCGCGACAGCGCAAGCGTCGCATTCTGGAACAACACGCCATCAGCCTGGCTGGCGGCGGTTGTCGCGGCGATCGCAGCGTTCGCGGCGGTATGGGCGGCGTGGCCGCTGATCGCGACCGGCTTCGATCGCGCCCTGCTCGAGGCCGCGCAGTTCCGTCCGCTGTTGCTGGGCCGCTATGGCATCTATCAGGCGGCGCTGTCGGTGCTGATCGCCGGCTGCATGATCGCCTATGCCGCGATCTGGCGGATCAGCGCGGCCGAAACGCTGGCGTCGATGCTTGCCATGGCAGCCGGCGCCCTGGTCGCGCTGCTCGCGCTCGATCTCCAGTACAACGCCGGCAATGTGATCGCGGTGATCAATCCGCTGGAGAAGATGCTGACCTTTGCCGACGCGGCCACGTCAGATGCCGCCAGCGGTTCAAGCCTTTCCGGAATTCTGCGGCTGCTGCTCGAGGGGATTGCGTCGGTGCTGGCGCGCTACACTTTCGTGCTGCACTCCTCGCCGCGTCCGACGGTGTTTCTCACCTGGCTGATCGTGCCCGGCATCGTCTACACATGGCGCCGCGGCGAGAGGCTGGTCGCGATCCAGGCGCTTGCGTTGCTGCTGGCCGCGATCGGGATCGACGCGCTCGGCGTGCGGCGCGGTTTGAAATCCGAATATTTCATCTTCACCGATCCCCTGATCATCCTCTCGGGCGCAATCCTGCTGGATTCCTTAGCCGATCTGCGCTTTCGCAAATGGACTTATGCGATCGGCGCGGTCCTGTTCGGACTGCATATCGCCGTCGGCCAGGCCGAACCGATCAAATACGCCTTCATGCGCAGGGGGCCGGAGCCGATCTGTCAGTGGCGGCCGTACTACACCCCGCTGCTGCAGCTGCCGTGGTGCCCCGCCCCGCCGGCCCGGCCATAACGCCTTGTTGAAAGGCATCGGCTTTCCGGTTGCGCTATCGTGGCTCGAACCGGATCGCGGATGAAGAGAGATGACAATGCTCGACCGCAGGACCATTTTCATGGCGGCGCTGGCCGCGGTCGCGAGTCCGGCCTCGACACGGCACGCGCTCGCACAGGCCCCGATCAGCCGAATCACCGCCTACGCATTCTCGTTTCCCGCGCTCGCGGGCGGCGATATCAGGCTCGCGGACTATGCCGGCCGGCCGATTCTGGTCGTCAACACGGCCTCGCTCTGTGGCTTCACCCCGCAATATGCCGGCCTGCAGGAGCTGTGGACCGAGTTCCAGGGCCGCGGTCTGATGATTCTGGGTGTTCCCTCGAACGATTTCGGGGGACAGGAGCCCGGCGGCACCACGGAGATCGCGAACACCGCACAGCAGCACTATGGGGTTACCTTTCCCATTGCGGCAAAAGCCGTCGTCACGGGGGCCAATGCGCACCCCTTCTACAAATGGGCCGCCGACGCGCGCCCGAAGGATGTCCCGCACTGGAACTTCCACAAGTATCTGATCGGCCGCGACGGTTATATCGCCGAGGTTTTTTCCGAGCGCGTCGAACCGACCGACACGCGAATAAGAGCCGCCATCGCGCGGGCGCTCGCGGCCTCCTGAGCTCAAGGGCTCTCCCCGGAATTAACCGGACTGGCCGACAAATCGGCCACAGGGGATAAAAGCCGTTGCCGTGGCGGCGCGGGTCCAACTAGGCTACCATGATCAGGGGCAGGAAGCGGCTCGGGCGAGCGTCACAAGCCCGGGCTTGGGATCAATTCGAGGGATATCCAATGCGTATTGCGGCAGGTTTGATCTTTGCAGGCGCGGTTTCGCTGTGTGCAACGGGCGCAGCATGGTCGCAAGCCACCACCGGCGCCAAGAGCGCGGCCGTGCCCCCGGCCGCTGCACCGGCGCCAGCCCCGGCGCCCACTTCTGCGAAAGCCGCATGCGCCAACCCTGACGCGCTGGGCGTCGCCCGCGTGGTGGAGATCGACACCACCGGCGGACCCGGTTTCGGCTTCGAGCATTTCAAGCAACTCGATTTCCTGCGCGACAAGGAAGTGGTGCTGACGTTCGACGACGGCCCGTGGCCGGTCAATACGCCCTCGGTGCTGAAGGCGCTGGCCCAAGAATGCACCAAGGCCATCTTCTTTCCGATCGGCAAGCACGCGAGCTACTATCCGGAGATCCTGAAGCAGGTGGCCGCCGCCGGACACACGATCGGATCGCATACCTGGTCGCACGCCAACCTCAACAACAAGAAGATGACCGAGGCGCAGGCCAAGGAGGAAGTCGAAAAAGGTTTCAGCGCGGTGAAATGGGCGCTCGGGGCCGCACCGGCGCCGTTCTTCCGCTTCCCGGCGCTGCAACATCCGCCGGTTATGGTGACCTATCTCGGCGAGCGCAACATCGGGATATTCTCCTGCGATCTCGACTCGTTCGACTTCAAGGCGAGGACGGCCCAAACCATCATCGACAGCGTGATGAAGAAGGTCGACAAGCTGGGCAAGGGCATCATCCTGATGCACGACTTCCAGAAGCACACCGCCGAAGCCCTGCCCGATCTGCTGCGCAGATTGAAGGCCGGCGGCTACAAGGTCGTGCAGATGAGGGCCAAGGCGCCGGTGCTGACCATCGCGGCGTTTGACGAGAGCGTCATCAAGGACATGAAGCTTCCGACCGTGAGCAACCGCCCGCTCAACAGCGTGGTGCAGACGATCTCGGAATAGCGCAAGCCGCGCGACGACGCATATGCCGGTGTTGCGCATCGACGGCTACGTCATCGTGTCCGCCGACGGCATGCTGGCGAACGCCGATCGCATGATGCCGGACGAACTGAAGTTCGAGGGCGACAAGCGGTTCTTCACCGCGGCCCTCGATCATGCCGACCTGATCGTGCATGGGCGCAATTCCTTCGAGGATCAGCCGAACTCGCCGCAGCGAAAGCGCATCATCCTGACCCGGTCGATCGCTTCGCTCGCGCCCGATCCATCCAATCCCAAAGCCACGCTGTGGAATCCGGCCGGGGCTTCCTTTGAAGCCGCCTGCGAGCGCGCCGGCGTCCGCGCCGGCACGGCGGCCGTTATCGGTGGACCTGACGTATTCGAAATGTTCATGGACCGCTACGACACATTCTGGCTGTCGCGCGCGCCGCGGGTAAAGTTGCCGGGCGGCGAGCCCTGCTTCCCCGGCGTGCCGGCACGCTCGCCCGAGGAAATCCTGGCCGCCCATGGCCTCGAGGCCGGCGAGGCCCGGATGCTCGATCCCGCCTGCGGCGTCACCGTCACGCCGTGGCGGCGTATCGCTCAGACGTCGCTATAGGTGGGTTCCGGCGTCTCCGAGGACCGGCCATAGCCGGCGATGATGAACAGTGCGCCGATGATCGAGAGATTCTTCAGCGCATCCACCAGGCTCTTGGCGCTTTCCGGCGACGACTGATTCCAGAAATCGTGGAAGTAGAAGGTTGCCGCGGCCACGAAGACGATCAGGAGAATGGCGAAGAACCGCGCGCCGAAATTGAGCGCAATCATCAATCCGGCAATCACCTCGAAGGCTCCGACGGCAATGGCGAGCATCTGCGGCGTGGTCATGCCCGTCATCGTTTCCAGCTGCGCGGTATAGGGCGTGAGCAGAGCGGGAATGGCGACCTTGGCTGCGATGAATTCCGACGTGGCCTGGATGCCGAACAGCTTGGTTGCTCCCGTATAAATAAATAGCACGGCGAACAGAATTCGCCCGAAAGTAACAAACGCTGGCATGGTTGGCCTCGTTGAATGCTGCAAATGCCGATGTCGCGGCGGCGGAGGGATTATGGGCGCTCCGCCTCGGCTTTTCAAACAGTCAAATCAATCCGAAACGCCGACGGCGGCAACCGCAACCGGTCGGTCTCCGCCCCCCTAGCCAAACAGGCTCGGTTGCTGGCGGCCGGCGCGCTCCTGGGCTTCGACCGCGGCAACCGCCGTCATATTGAGAATGCCGCGCGCGGTCACCGAGGGAGTGAGGATGTGGGCCGGGCGCGAGGGCCCGATCAGGATCGGCCCCACCGGAAGCGCGTCGGCCAGTACCTTGATCATCTGATAGGCGACGTTGGCGGTATCGAGGTTCGGCATGATCAGGATATTGGCGACGCCTTCCAGCTTCGAATGCGGCAGGATCAGTTTGCGCGCGGCTTCGGAGAGCGCGGTATCGCCCTGCATCTCGCCATCGGCCTCGATCTCCGGATGGTTCTCCTTCAACAGCGCGGTGGCGCGGCGCATCTTGCGCGAGGAATCGGTGTCGTAGCTGCCGAAATCGGAATGGGAGACGAAGGCGACCTTGGGCTTGATGTTGAAGCGCTGGACGTGGATCGCCGCCAGCGCCGCCACTTCCGCAAGCTCCTCGGCGCTCGGGTTCGGCCGCACCTGCGTATCGGTGATGAAATAGGCCCCCTTGCTGGTGATCATCAGCGCCAATGCAGCGAAATCGCTGACGCCGGGCAGGAATCCGACGATCTCGCGAACATGGCGCAGATGGCTCATGTAGCGGCCCTCGACGCCGCAGATCATGGCATCGGCCTCGCCGCGCACCACCGCCAGCGCGGCGATGACGGTAGCGTTGGTGCGCACCACCGTGCGCGCGGCGTCCGGGGTCACGCCATGCCGGCCGGCGACGTCAATGTAGGACTGGACATAGGATCGGTAGCGCGGATCGTCTTCCGGATTGACCAGATCGAAATCCCGTCCGGCCTTGATGGCGAGGCCGTAGCGCTTGATGCGCGCCTCGACCACCGAGGGACGTCCGACCAGGATCGGCCGCGCCAGATTTTCCTCGAGCACGACCTGGGTCGCGTGCAGCACCCGCTCGTCCTCGCCTTCCGCATAGATCACGCGAACCGGCTGAGTCCTGGCCTTGGCGAACATCGGCTTCATGACGAGGCCGGAGCGGAACGCGAAGCGCTCGAGCTGGGCGGCGTAGTCCTCGATGTTCGCAATCGGGCGGGAGGCGACGCCGGACTCCATCGCCGCCTTGGCGACCGCCGGCGCAATGCGCAGGATCAGCCGCGGATCGAACGGACTGGGGATCAGCGAGCCCGGGCCGAACCCTTGCGCTTCGCCGCTGTCGAAACCTTGCGCGGACGCGTCCGACGGCGGATCGCGCGCCAGCTGCGCGATCGCATCGACCGCGGCCTTCTTCATTTCCTCGTTGATCGCAGTGGCGCCGCAATCGAGCGCGCCGCGAAAGATGAAGGGAAAGCACAGGACGTTGTTGACCTGGTTGGGAAAGTCGGAGCGGCCGGTGCAGATCATCGCGTCGGGGCGCGCCTTGCGGGCTTCGTCCGGCATGATTTCCGGCGTCGGATTGGCGAGCGCCATCACCAATGGCTTGTCGGCCATCGCCTTCACCATCTCGGGCTTCAGCACATTGGGCGCCGAAAGGCCTAGAAAGATGTCGGCGCCGCCGATCACGTCCGCCAGCACGCGCTTGTCGGTCTTCTGCGCATAGACCGACTTCCAGCGGTCCATCAGCGTGTTGCGGCCTTCATGCACCACGCCGTCGATGTCGCAGACCCAGATGTTCTTGCGCTGCGCGCCCATCGAGACCAGCAGATTGAGGCAGGCGATCGCCGCCGCACCGGCGCCGGAGGCGACAATCTTGACGTCCGAAAGCTTCTTGCCGTTCAGCAGCAGCCCGTTGGTGATCGCAGCGGCGACGATGATCGCGGTGCCGTGCTGGTCATCGTGGAATACCGGGATCTTCATCCGCGCCTTCAGCTGCGCCTCGATCTCGAAACATTCCGGACCCTTGATGTCCTCGAGATTGATGCCGCCGAAGGTCGGTTCCAGCGCCGCCACGGTCTCGACCACGCGATCGATGGTGTCGGCGGCGATCTCGATGTCGAACACGTCGATGCCGGCGAATTTCTTGAACAGAACCGCCTTGCCTTCCATCACCGGCTTCGATGCCAGCGGGCCGATATTGCCGAGGCCGAGCACCGCCGTGCCGTTGGAGACGACGGCGACGAGGTTGGCACGGGTGGTCAGCGATGCCGCTTCCGCAGGATTTTCGGCGATCGCCGTGCAGGCGGCAGCCACGCCCGGCGAATAGGCCAGCGCCAGGTCGCGCTGGTTGGCGAGCGGCTTGGTCGCCTGAATCTCAAGCTTGCCCGGCCGGGGCAGCCGGTGATAGGCGAGCGCCGCGGATTGCAGATCTTCAGAATGGGACGACATACATTTCCCCTCGCGGCTTGCTCGGCCCCGAATTGAGACTTCAGTGACCAGTTTTCAGGTTTGCGGCAGATTGAGCCGGATGTGTAGTTCGCGCAACTGCTTCGGCGCGACCTCCGAAGGCGCTCCCATCAGCAGGTCGACGGCCTGCTGATTCATCGGGAACAGCGAGATTTCGCGCAAGTTCGTGGTGCCACAGAGCAGCATCACGATGCGGTCGACGCCGGCCGCCATGCCGCCATGCGGCGGCGCGCCGTACTGGAACGCACGATACATGCCGCCGAACCGCTCGACCACGTCCTTCTCGCCATAGCCGGCGATCTCGAACGCCTTCACCATCGCCTCGGGCCGATGATTGCGGATGCCGCCGGAGGCGATCTCGTAGCCGTTGCAGGTGATGTCGTACTGAAACGCCTTGATGGTCAGCGGATCCTCGGTCTGCAAAGCCTCGAGCCCGCCCTGCGGCATCGAGAACGGATTGTGCGAGAAATCGACCTTCTTGTCTTCCTCATTGTACTCGTACATCGGGAAATCGACGATCCAGGCGAGCTCGAACCGTTCCTTGTCGATCAGGTTCAACTCCTCGCCGAGCCTGGTGCGCGCGAGGCCGGAGAACTTCCAGAATTTTTCCGGATCGCCGGCGACGAAGAACGCGGCGTCGCCTTCCTTCAAGCCGAGCTGCGCGCGGATCGCTGCGGTGCGCTCCGGTCCGATGTTGTTGGCCAAGGGACCCGCGCCCTCACCGCCCTCGCGCCACATGATGTAGCCAAGCCCGGGCTGGCCCTCGCCCTGCGCCCAGGAATTCATCCGGTCGCAGAACGCGCGGCTGCCGCCGCCGGTGCCGGGAATGGCCCAGACCTGGTTCTTCGGGTCTTCCAGCATGCGCGCGAACACCTTGAAGCCGGAGCCGCGGAAATGTTCTGACACGTCCTGCATGACAATGGGATTGCGCAGATCGGGCTTGTCGCTGCCGTATTTGCGCAAGGCTTCGGCGAAGGGAATCCGTGGCCAGCCTTTGGTCACCGGCTTGCCCTTGGCGAAATCCTCGAACACGCCGGTAACGACCGGCTCCATCGCCTCAAACACGTCATCCTGGGTGACGAAGCTCATTTCGACGTCGAGCTGGTAGAACTCGCCGGGCAAGCGGTCGGCGCGCGGGTCCTCGTCGCGGAAACACGGCGCGATCTGGAAGTAGCGATCGAAGCCCGACATCATCAGGAGCTGCTTGTACTGCTGCGGCGCCTGCGGCAGCGCGTAGAACTGTCCGGGGTGAATCCGCGACGGCACCAGGAAGTCGCGTGCGCCCTCCGGCGACGACGCCGTCAGGATCGGGGTCTGGAATTCGAAGAAACCCTGCTCCTTCATCCGCTTGCGCATGGAATCGACGATCGCGCCGCGGGTCATGATATTCTGGTGCAGCTTCTCGCGGCGCAGGTCGAGGAAACGGTACTTAAGCCTTATGTCTTCAGGATATTCCTGCTCGCCGAACACCGGCAGCGGCAGTTCGGCGGCCGGGCCGAGCACCTCGATCTCGCTGACGTAGATCTCGACCATGCCGGTCGCCAGTTCCGGATTGTCGGTGCCGGCGGGACGGCGGCGGACCCTGCCGTCGATCCGCACCACCCATTCCGAACGCAGCTTTTCGGCATCCTTGAAGGCCGGCGAATCCGGGTCGGCCACGCACTGGGTCAGTCCGTAATGGTCGCGCAGGTCGATGAACAGCACGCCGCCATGGTCGCGGATACGATGGCACCAGCCCGACAGCCGAACCGTCTGGTCGATATGGCTCTCGCGGAGCGCGCCGCAGGTGTGGGACCGGTAACGATGCATGGAATTCCCAAAAACTGATGTCGGAGAGGTCGAATCGAGGCCAAAAGCCCGTCCGAGGAGGGTCAGGGTTTACCCGACGCGGTCAGGCGCGGCAACCGAATGCAGGACCGATTTTGGGCAGCAAAATCGCCCCCGAGGACAGGAAAACTGAGCGAAAACCCGCCTTCCTCCACCAACCGCGCAAGAAGATTGTCTATTCCCCGGACGCACCTATCTTGACCTCATGACGGTCCATTTCCCCTTCCAGAACACCTATGCGGCGCTGCCGGCGAACTTTTTCGCGCGCGTGGCGCCCACCCCGGTCGCCTCCCCGCGCCTGATCAAGCTGAACCGGCCGCTCGCGATCCATCTCGGCCTCGATCCCGACCTGCTCGACAGCCCCGAGGGAGCCGAAATCCTCGCCGGCAAGCGCGTCCCCGATGGCGCCGATCCGATCGCGATGGCCTATGCCGGCCACCAGTTCGGCCATTTCGTTCCGCAACTCGGTGACGGCCGCGCCATCCTGCTCGGCGAGGTGATCGACGCCGACGGCGTCCGCCGCGACATCCAGCTCAAGGGAAGCGGCCCGACGCCGTTTTCGCGCCGCGGCGACGGCCGCGCGGCGCTCGGTCCGGTGCTACGCGAATATATCGTCAGCGAGGCGATGGCCACGCTCGGCATTCCAACCACGCGATCGCTCGCCGCCGTCATGTCAGGCGAGAATGTGATGCGCGAGACGCCGCTGCCCGGCGCCGTGCTCACCCGCGTCGCCGCCAGCCACATCCGCGTCGGCACGTTTCAATACTTCGCGGCGCGCAGCGATACCGAGGGCGTGCGGCAACTGGCCGATCACGTCATCGCCCGGCACTATCCGCAAGCCGCCACTGCCGAGCGCCCCTATCACGCGCTGCTCGAAGCCGTGATCGCGCGGCAGGCCGAACTGGTGGCGCGCTGGCTGCTGGTCGGCTTCATCCACGGCGTCATGAACACCGACAATACCTCGATCTCCGGCGAGACTATCGATTACGGCCCCTGCGCTTTCATGGATCATTACGACCCCGCCACCGTGTTCAGCTCGATCGACGAGATGGGCCGCTACGCCTACGCCAACCAGCCGCGGATCGCCCAATGGAACCTGACCCGGCTGGCCGAATGCCTGTTGCCGCTGCTTTCCGACGACCGCGACAAGGCCATCGCGGAGGCGCAATCGGCGATCAACGGATTCGTGGCGGTGTTCGGCAGCGCCTGTCAGGCCGGCCTGCGCAAGAAGATCGGCCTGTTCACCGCGCGCGACGGCGACGAGGCGCTGGTGCAGGATCTGCTGGACGCCATGGCCAGGAACCAGGCCGACTTCACCCTGACCTTCCGGCGGCTGAGCGACGCCGCGCTCGATCCCGACGGTGAAAGCGAAGTCCGGCAACTGTTCGCGGACCCCGCCGCCCATGACGAATGGGCCGCGCGCTGGCGGCAACGGATCTCCGAGGAGCCGCAGGCCCCGGCCGAGCGGCAAGCCGCGATGCGCGCGGTCAATCCCGCCTTCATTCCGCGGAACCACAGGGTCGAGGCGGTGATCGAAGCCGCCGTCAACCGCGACGATTTTGCGCCGTTCGAGCAGCTGCTGGCGGTGCTGGCAAAGCCGTACGAGGACCAGCCGGCAATGGCGGCCTACGCCGAACCGCCCGAACCGCACGAGCGCGTGCTGCAGACCTTCTGCGGGACCTGACGCGCTAACCCGCCGTTAAACATCCGGCGAGGCACAAGCCTCCCGCGCCGCAAGAATTAAGAAACGGTCAATGCGTTCCCTACAAATCTAGCGGCCTGGCTTGAGGGAACGCTCGTGTTTGACGCATTGGTATTTGAGTTCATGGGATTGGCGATGCTCGCGCTCTGCATCATCGTGCTTGCCGTGCCGTCGCAGCGGCGGCCCTCCCGGCGCGTCAGCGACACCTGAGGGGTCCGGGTCCGGTTTCCCGGGCCGGTTGACGAAACGGCGCCGGCCTGAATTCGAGGCGCCCAGGCGGCCGCTGAGTCTTGCGGCAGATACTGAGGTTGCGGAAATGCAAGGCTCGAATTCAGCGCAAGACCCTTGACATATCAGCACTTTCGGCAGAACGCGGTCCTGAGAAGCGTTATGGACCGTTCATGGATCTGATTACCACCACCTCGGAACTGGCCGCGGCATGCGTCCGGCTCGCGAAACACCCAGTCATCACCGTCGATACCGAATTCCTGCGGGAAACCACCTATTACCCCCTGCTCTGCGTGGTGCAGATGGCGAGCGCCGAGGAGGCGGTCGTGATCGACACGCTGGCCCCGGGGATCGACCTCAAACCGTTCTTCGCCCTGATGGCCGACGAAAAGGTGCTGAAGGTGTTCCACGCCGCCCGCCAGGACATCGAAATCGTCTGGCATCAGGCCGGCATCGTCCCCCATCCGATTTTCGACACCCAGGTCGCGGCCATGGTGCTCGGCTATGGGGATTCCATCGCCTACGACCAGCTGGTCGAGCGCATTTGCGGCCACCGGCCGGACAAGACCCACCGTTTCACCGACTGGTCGCGCCGGCCGCTCACCGCGGAGCAGATGCATTATGCGGTCTCCGACGTCACCCATTTGCGCGAGGTGTTCGCCGCGCTGGACGCTGATCTCAAGAAGCGTGGCCGCAGTGACTGGGTCAGCGAGGAAATGGAGGTTCTGACCTCGCCGAAGACCTACGACTTCCACCCCGAACGGGCCTGGGAGCGGCTGAAGACACGGGTACGCAAGCCGAAGGAGCTGGCGGTGCTGATGGAGGTCGCCGCCTGGCGCGAACAGGAAGCGCAAAGCCGCGACGTTCCGCGCAGCCGCGTCCTGAAGGACGATGCGGTCGGCGACATCGCCACCCACGCGCCGACCAGCCTCGAGCGCCTCGCCAATCTGCGCTCGCTGCCGAAGGGTTTCGACCGGTCGAAATGGGGCGCCGATATCGTGGCGGCGGTGCAGCGCGGCATCGCCCGCGACCCCGCCTCCTTGCCGAAGATCGAGAAGCCGCGCAGCAATTCGAACGGTGCGGCGATCGTCGAGCTTCTGAAAGTCCTGCTGCGGATGACCTCGGAGCGTCACGCCGTCGCCAGCAAGATCATTGCCACGGTCGGCGATCTCGAGGAGATCGCCGCTGACGATAACGCCGACGTGGCCGCGCTGCACGGCTGGCGCCGCGAGCTGTTCGGCGAGGCGGCGCTGGCGCTGAAGCATGGCCAGCTCGCGCTCGCCATCGAAAAAGGCCGCGTGGTCCGGGTCGATCGAAACTAGAGCCTTGTCTGCTCTGATTGAATCAGAACCGGGCTCTGATCAGGTCACACCGAAATCACGGCATTGGCTTCGATCAGGTCGGCACTCCCGACGATGCCGGCAAAGTTGCCGATCACGTTGACGACCGCCAGCTTGTAGGAAGCGGCATCGCCGATGCCCGGACGCCGGCAGGCCACCGCATCGCTGACCACCTGATAGCGATGGCTGCGATGAAATCCGTCGACCACGGTCGACAGGATGGTCTCGTCGAGCGAGAACCCCGACAGCACGCAGCGGATGTTCCTCATGTTCGCCATGTATTCGGCGAACCGCGAGGAACTGTAGGCCGACGGCAGCGGATGCTCGAACGCCAGTTCTCCCGGCCGCGGCTTGAGGTCGGCAATCCAGTCCGTCAGGTTCGATGCCGGATTGAACCACGCGGCCTGGGCAATCCGCTTCAGGTGAATGATCGGCCAGAGGTTGTCGCGCCACAGCGTCATCAGTTCGAGACAGCGCGACCCAATCGCGTCGGGGTCCGCGATGACGTGACGGCGGCCCTCGGTGAGATACTCGGTTTGCAGATCCGCGCAGACGAGGATCGGCGGATCGTCGTGAATCGAGACCGCCAGCTTTGGATGGGTCATCATGCCACCGAATGTCACGCCGTCCGCAGCGGTGATGTCACCGGTCGGCCGGCCGACATGTCGAGAACCCCGGGCCTGTCCCAATCGCCCTCCGGCCGGATGATCACATAGGGATCGCTGTCGAGCGTGATGGCGTCGGCGGTGGGTTCGAGGTCGAGAACCATTTCGGTATAGGAAAAATCCGAAAAGGTGATCTTGCGGTTGTGGCCGAGCGGCTTGGCGCCGAAATGCGCCCAGAAATCCACCAGCCGGTCCTGCGCCTGGCCGTAGATCTTTCGGAATCCCTTGCGCTTGATGTAGTCGACGCTGGCCTGCACCAGCTTGAACGACACGCGCGTGCGCCGGAACTGGTGGCGCACGGCAAGCCGCTCGACCTTGGCGAACTCGCCGAAAAATCGCACCCGCAGGCAACCGGCCGGTTCGGCTCCGACAAATCCGAGGAAGTGGGCCGCGACCAGATCGTTGCCGTCGAACTCCTCTTCGATCGGGCAATCCTGCTCGGCGAGATAAACCGCCGACCGGATCGCCGTCATCAACATCAGGTCGTTGGGGTCGCGCGCGATGCGGACCGTGATCGCACGCGATTGGGTTTTCATCGCCGTTGATGAATTAATGCCGTGCATCTGCAAAGCTCCTCGCGGGTTGGACTGCTGGCGTGTTGATCGGAAGCCGGTTCCATGGACGCTGGTAGCGCCACAGCTCGTGCTGATAGCTCGGGATCGGTTCGAAGCCGATCGCGATCATCAGGTTGCGTCCGTCCGCGCTCGACGGCTGGGCATAGAGATCGGCCGGCGCCAGCCGCGACTGTGAAAGATGCGCCGACACGTTACCCAGTCCCGCCATCGCCCTGCCCTGACCTGCGATCGCCCAGACATAGATGGCGGACACCTCCTCCGATGCACCGGCAAGCAATCCAAGATCGGGATGCGTCAAATTGATGTCGTCGAGAATGAGAGCATCATGGCCCCTGTCGTTGAGATAGAGAAACGCCACTGCACCAAGCAATTTCCTCTTTCGGCTGAATGTCAGAATGCTGCCGGGGTCAAATGCGTAATACCGCGCGAGATCCGGTTCCGTCATTTGAACTCCCGGCACCAGCCGGTTGGCCATGTCGGCCAGCGCACCAAGCTCGGAACGCTGTGCGGGCTGCACCTCGATTTCTGCGCTTCGGGGCAGCAGATCGAAATCGCGTTTTGCGGCCAAAGTGGGCCTTTCCATATCGGGGTCACGCATCTATCGTCGCTCCTGCCTGTCGGCCAGCACCATATCGGGCGGGGAATTGGGGTATGCAGCAACTATTGCACCGGGGTGCTGCAATGACGCAGCACCGGACCGACGAAGTTCTGGATGCATCCTGGGATGACCTGCGATCGTTTCTGGCTTGTGCGCGATACAAGAGCTTTCGCAATGCGGCGGAGGAACTCGGCGTAACCAGCACCACGCTGATGCGCCGGATCGACCGGCTCGAAGAGTCCATCGGCTGCAAGCTGTTCCTGCGCGACCAGAGCGGATTGACGCTGAGCGACGCAGGTTCTGCGATGATCGGCGACGTGATGGAAATGGAACGTCACGCCTTCAATATTTTCCGGCGCGCGGCCCGATCAGACGATGCCGCCGGCACGGTCCGCGTCGCCGTCACCGAGGGTCCCGGCAATTTCTGGATTCTTCCACGGCTGATCGACTTCCAGAAAACCTACCGCAAGATCACGGTCGATCTACGCTGCGCGATGGAGCAAGCCGACGTCGCCCGGCTGGAAGCCGATATCGCGATCCAGCTCGAACGGCCGACCAATCCCGACCTCATCGTCACCAAGCTCGGCCGGCTGCATGTATATGCATTCGTTTCGGAAGACTATCGCAAACTCCACGGCGTTCCCACGCTTCCCGAAATCAGGAATCACCGGCTGGTGATCCAGCATGCGCCGCAGATCGACGATTCCGCCTATGCCCGGGTGCTGGGACTGACGTCGCTGGAGGGCATCGTCGGGATCAAGACCAACTCGAGCATCGGCGTGTTGTACGCAGTGGAGCGCGGCGCAGGAATGGGTTTCCTGCCGACATCTTCGGTGGCGCTCGGAGCGGCGCTGGTTGCCGTCGACCTCGGCGTCCATCATCACGCCGATCTGTGGCTCACCTATCACAAGGAGTTTCGAAACTCCGACCGGCACAAGATCGTCATCGACTGGCTGAAGAAAATATTCGATCCGAAAACCTATCCTTGCTTCAAGGACGAGTTCATCCATCCCAACGACCTCGTGCCGCTGATGGCGGCATCCAGGGCGAATTTCGGTCTTCAGGGATACGTAGCCGCGGGCCCGGCCTGATCGGGCGGCGGCACTACCATCTGAACTCGACGCCGAGCGTGCCCTGATGCGACTGCATCGAGGCGCGATACTTGCCGTCGTAGTTGAGATAGAGCCGCGCGGTGTTGCTCAGGCTGAGCGAAGCCGACGCCCCGGCATCCGCGCCATACCGGCTTTCGCCGATGCCCTGCACCACGACGCTCTGGGTGCCGAGGCTGACTGTGACCGCGCCGAAATTCTGCATGACATTGTCGACGAACTTGCCGTAGGCGGACAAGTCGAGAATTTTCCGGTCGAAGATCCAGTAACGCCCGATCTCGGCGCCGACGAGGATGCGCGCGCGCTCCGCCGTTGCGCCTGATGCCATGACCGGATCGAGCCCGCCGTACTCCTGCAGCGATGCGGTCGAGGCGCGCACATATTCGAACGCGGCCTTCGGCACGATGCGGCTCTGGTCCTGGCTCCAGTAATAGCTGAGTTCCGTCAGCGCGCCGTCGAGCCGGGCGTTGTAGCCGGCGGTCGCGACACCGAACCCGGTGTCGCGGTTTGAATTCACTTTTCCGAATCCGTGAACCAGGGCGATGGCCCAGGTCCAGGGCCCCTTGTCGACCGAGGCATTGAACCCGAGCTGGGTCAGATCGAGCGTCGCCGACTGCAGCGCCAGCGGGATGTCGATGGCGGTGCGGCTTTGATCGACGGAAAAACCGACGTTGACGCCGGGCGCGACGCGCGCCCCCAATCCCGCGACGCCGCCCCAGGTGCGACGGCGATCGCCAACGAAATAGCCGAGCGGACCGGTGGTGGCCGAAAGCCCGTAAAGCTCGCCCCAAGCGCGGAACTGCGGGGCCTCGCTACTCTCGGAAGCACCACCACCCCCCGGATTGCTGCCCAACGCCTTGCCGAGGCCTGACGTCGCCTGATTGCCGATGCGCTCTAGGAAGTTGCTGCCGAGGTTCGTCACCGTCGAACCTGCCGAGAAACTGGAATTGATCACCGTCGGTGTCGGACTGGGGGTCGGCGACGGTGTTGGGGTTGGGGTCGGGGTCGGGGTTGGGGTTGGGGTTGGCGATTGGGCCTGAGCGGACGACGACGCGACGGCGGCAGCGAGAACAACAGCCGCCGCAAAGACCAGGAACAGCCTGCGGCCCAGTCCAGCCCAATTCGCTCGCGAAGGCCGCGATGAGCAGCGCATGAATTTCAGTCCCAAAAAAGGAGCGCCAGCTCGAAAAATGCCAATTCCTCGTCGGCCCGAGCCGATTTGCGCCCAGTTCACCGGGAGCGTCAATCGGTCTGGGTGCTGCGCAGCACCGGATTGCGCGGCGTTGTTGTTCCGCTGCCACAGGGCGGTAACGAGGATTGAATCCCTCTCGATTTCCTGAGCCACGCCAGAGGCTTGCTAACGCGCAAATTTCGTGTTGCAATCTTGAGTACAATCGGATTTGGGCCGTTCGACTGTGCGTTTCGCGACCAGGAAATTCAGCAAACTTCCGGAATCCCGCTTGTGGCGTGGCACGCGAAATGCGTGGCCGCGTCTTTTTTATGTCTAGACCAGGAGACAGGCGATGCAAAAAGGCACCGTCAAGTGGTTCAACCCGACCAAGGGTTATGGGTTCATCAAGCCGATGGTCGGCGATAAGGATGTGTTCGTCCATATCTCGGCGGTCGAGCGCGCTGGGCTCTCGACCCTCAACGAAAATCAGGTGATTGAATACGACCTTGTGGAAAATCGCGGCAAGACATCCGCGGAAAATCTCAAGGTCTCCTAAGCTTCGTCACGATCCGCGCAAGCAATCCTGATGCACCCCCGGCCCGCGCCGGGGGAGTCGTTTTCGCAAACATTGGGCGGGAGCGCGACTAGCCTGTTGCGAGCATCCGGCGTTCGCGCGCCCTGATGAGGCCGACCACCGTCTCGTTGACGGGCGTGGCTACTCCGAGCGGCTTGCCGAGACGCGGGATCGCACCATTGATGGCATCGACCTCACATCGGCGGCCGGCATTGTAATCCAGCAGCATCGACGGCCGCGCGTCCGGTATCTTGCCGCCGAGTTTGCGGATGTGCTCCAGGGGATCGCCGACATTGAGCCGGACATTGGAAGCCTTCGCCACCGCGATCGCTTCCTCGGCGCAGCCCCGCGCCACGCTCCAGGCGTCGGCATCGCCAAGGATTTCGCCGATCGTCAGCCCGGTGGCGCAGGACGTCCCCGAGAAAGCGACGTTCATGATCAGCTTTTCCCAGACCATCTGCTTGATGTCGTCGAACAGGGCGACCTTGAAGCCGGCCGATTCCCAGATCTTCGCCGAGGCCTGCAGGAGTTGCTTCGGCAGCCCGGCAAACGCGCCGAACCGGATCATCTCCATGCCGTTGTGATGGGCGTGGCCGGGCGCCCGTATCGAGGCGCCGAAACCGCCGACGACGCCGACGGCAATACGATCGGCGCCGAGGATCGGTGCGGCGACTTCCGGCGATCCGAGCCCGTTCTGGATGGTCTGCACGATGGTTTCCGGACCCAGCAACGAAATGCAGGACTGCGCCGCCGCCTCCACATCGAATGCCTTGGTGGCTATGATGACGAGGTCGCACGGCCCGATGCCATCCGTCGTCGTGGAAGCATGTATCGGCACCGTGCGGTCGCCGCTGGCGCCTTCGCAGCGCAGGCCCCTGGAAGCCATTGCTTGGGCGTGATCGGGCCACAGCGTTACGGCGTGAACCTCGTGGCCGGCATCGACCATGAGCGCGGCATAGACCGATCCCATGGCGCCGCAGCCGACAATCGCGACCTTTGCCATTCCTGTTCTCCCTCATCAATCCCGCTCGATGCTTGCCAGGCAAGCCGTCGGGGAATCTTTTTTTGACTCTCGAATATTTCAGGCCGCTGCCTTGCAGCCGGCGAGCTCGCCAAGTTCCGGATAGAAGCGCGCGATCATGCGGCCGACGTAATGCCTCAGATTGTCGTGGCTCACGGCCGCCTCTTGCAGTGGCGACTTGAAGACGGGACACATCGCACTAACGACAAACGCAAAGATGGTGGCGTCGGCGCCGGTCGGCTCAGTGCCCATGAAGAATGGTTTGCTGCCGAGGTAGTCGGCAATTGCCTGGAGTGAATGCGATCCCAGTTCGACGATCTCCTTCGGGCTGTGCCGTCCCATGCCATGGCCGTGCAGGGATTTGCGGACCCGACGCCGGACCATCGCAACAACCAGCGGGCGGATGACGGCGGGCGCAGCTTTGAAGAATTCCCGGGGACCTCTATTGAAGTTCGCTTCATCCATCCAGCGAATATGGACAATGGCCCAGTAGAGATTGTCCTCGGCCATCTTCTCGAATGCCCACGCCGTCGCGCGTTGTTCGCTCGTCAGCCCCTTGTCGAAATCGACCCCGTATTTCTTTTCGAGGTGCCAGCGGATAAAGGTGGAATCGCCGAGCAGCTCACCATCGTCCTCGATATAGGGGATCTTGCCTTTGGGAGCCTTCGAGAAGCTCATCGGGGCTTTCTCAAATGGCAGCTTCGACATCCGCAACAAGGTTTCGGCCTTGGTGACGAAGGGGCTTGCGTCGGGAAGACCGAAATTAGGACCGGATCCGAACAATGTAATCATGGGGCTCCCTCTATCTTGCGAGACGAAGAACTGACGCGAGTTGATGGCGCCGAAGGCGCTGCATCATTCCGTGGCAGGCGAAATCAACGTGTCGTCGGGGTTGGCTTTGGCCAAGGTCTTGCAGACATCGCCCTCCAGCCGGACCTGGCCGCTGGCAAGCAGCCGCAGCGCCTCGGGATAGATGCGATGTTCGATGCCGAGGATCCGCTCGGCCAGCGTATCCGGCGTATCGGCGTCGGCAACCGCCACCGCCCCCTGCATCACGATCGGACCGGCGTCGGTTTCCGGAATGACGAAATGCACGGTCGCGCCGGAAATTTTCACACCGGCGCGCAACGCCTGGGCTTGCGGTTCGAGGCCCGGAAACGACGGCAGCAGGGAGGGATGGATGTTGAGCATCCGGCCAAACCAGCGCTGCACGAATTCGGCCGTGAACAGCCGCATGAAACCGCCGAGGCAGATCAGTTCGACCCTGTGCTGGTCCAGCGCCGTCTGCAGCACCGCTTCGAACGCCGCGCGATCCTTGCCGAACGGCTTGCTTTCGATGGTGACGGTCGGGATGCCGCTGGCCCTGGCGCGATCGAGCCCGCCGGCATCGGCGCGGTTGGAAATCACGACCACGATCTCGGCCGGGAAATCCTTGGACCGTGCCGCCTCGATCAGGGCAGCCATGTTCGATCCACGCCCGGAAATCAGGATAGCGACACGGCGCTTCACGGCTTCACCCATGCGAGATCGATCTCACCATTTGAGATCGAGATGACCGTTATAGACTACGCGATGTTCGTTCTCGGCCGGGATCACCTCGCCCAGCAGCGCCACGTTCTCGCCGGCTTCGGTGAGAACGGCGGTGACTTGGTCGATGGCGTCCGGCTTGACGATGGCGACCATGCCGATGCCGCAGTTGAAGGTGCGCAGCAGTTCGAGCTCGGCGATGCCGCCCTGCTCGGCCAGCCACTTGAACACCGGCAGCACCGGCAGGCGCGCAAGGTCGATGCCGACGCCGAGATGCTTCGGCAGCACGCGCGGGATATTGTCGGTGAAACCGCCGCCGGTGATGTGGGCGAGCCCCTTGACCGCGCCGGTCTCGCGGATCGCGCGCAGGCATGACCGGACATAGAGCCGGGTCGGCGCCAGCAGCGCGCCGCCGAGCGTCATGACCGGCGAAAACGGCGCTTTGGCCTCAAAGCCGAGGCCCGACCGTTCGACGATCTTGCGGACCAGGGAAAAGCCGTTGGAGTGGACGCCGGAGGAGGCAAGCCCGATCACCGCGTCGCCGGCGGCGATGTCGGGCCGCGGCAACAAGGTGCCGCGCTCGGCGGCGCCGACCGCGAAACCGGCGAGGTCGTAATCGCCATCCTTGTAAAGCCCGGGCATTTCCGCGGTCTCGCCGCCGATCAGGGCGCAGCCGGATTCCCGGCAGCCCTCGGCGATACCGGCGACGATCACGGCGGTGGCTTCCGGGTCGAGCTTGCCGCAGGCGAAATAGTCGAGGAAGAACAGCGGTTCGGCGCCCTGCACCACGAGGTCGTTGACCGACATCGCCACCAGGTCAATGCCGATGCCGCCATGCAGGCCGGTCTCGATGGCGATCTTGACCTTGGTGCCGACGCCGTCGGTGGCCGCCACCAGCACCGGGTCCTTGAAGCCGGCGGCCTTGAGGTCGAACAACCCGCCGAACCCGCCGATTTCGGCGTCGGCGCCGGCGCGCGCGGTGGCGCGAACCATCGGCTTGATGAGATCGACCAGACGATTGCCTGCATCGATATCGACGCCCGAATCCGCGTAAGTGAGCCCGTTTTTGCGGTCGATCATGCCCTAATCCAGATGACGGCGGCTGGTTACGTCGGATTCCACTGATGTGCAATGGCTCGCAAGCGGCGTCAGCATATACTATGTAGACAGGAACCGGTCTGGGCTACAAAGGGCCGGATCATACGCGAAATCAGGCCGGTAGCCGGGAAGCGCCGAGTTGAGTATTCCGAACATCATTACGCTGGGCCGCATCCTGCTGGTGCCGGTCATCGTGTGGGCGATCGCCTCCAACCAGATGGAAATCGCCTTTGCGATCTTCATCATCGCCGGCGTCAGCGACGCGATCGATGGCTTCCTCGCCAAGCGCTTCAATATGGCGAGCGAACTGGGCGCCCTGCTCGACCCGCTCGCAGACAAGGCCCTCCTGGTCTCGATCTACGTCGCGCTCGGAATCTGGGGCGCGGTGCCGCGCTGGCTGGTCATCCTCGTGGTCTCGCGCGACATCATGATCGTCGCTGCCGTGATTGTGTCATGGTTGTTCGGCAAGCCGATCCCGATGAAGCCATTGATGGTATCGAAGCTCAATACGGTGGCGCAGGTGGCATTCGCGGCACTGGTGCTCGCGGCACTGGGCTTCGGCTTCAATCCGACGCCCTATGATCTGATCCTGATGGGTTTCGTCACGGTGTTTACGCTGGTTTCCGTATCCCTCTATCTGGTGGAGTGGGTGCGGCATATGAGCACGATCGACGTAACATAGAGGCCTTGTTTCGAAGCATTTTTCTCGGGGCGAACCGGTGTCCACTACGCCTGAAGACGCTATAGGTATGCGCCGGCCGGTGCCGGCATGGAGATCTTTCTCGTGACGGCCCGCGTTCAACCTCGTCAGCTTGCATTCGCGCTGCCGCACGCAGAGAGCCTGACCCGCGACAATTTTCTCGAAGGCCCCGCCAACGAGGCGGCCCTGGCGCTGGTCGACAGCTGGCCGGAATGGCCAAACCGGATCATGCTGCTGGTCGGCCCGGAAGGCTCCGGCAAGAGCCATCTCGCCGCAATCTGGGCCGAGCAAGCCGGCGCCCGCTCGATCTCGGCGCATGCCCTGACCGCTGCCGCCGTGCCCGGCGCACTGGCGACGGGGGCGCTGGTGGTCGAAGATCTCAGATCGTCTGATGTCGATGAACGGGCGTTGTTCCATCTGATGAATCTGGCGCGCGAGGACGAGGCGTTCGTCCTGATCACCGCGCGCGAGCCGCCATCGGCGTTTGCGGTCGAATTGCGCGACCTACGGTCGCGCCTGCGCGCGGTACCGGCGGTATCGCTGATGCCGCCCGACGATCAGCTGTTTCGCGCCCTGATCGTCAAATTTTGCGCCGACCGGCAGCTCAGCGTCGATGAGACCGTGGTCGGCTATCTCGCCACCCGGATCGAGCGTTCCTATGCGGCCGTACGCCAGGCTGTCGAAATGCTGGACACCGAAGCCCTGCGGCTGGGCCGTCCGGTGACCCGGGCGCTGGCTGCCGAATTGCTGCGCAACGCCTGATCCCCGGGGCGCTGCGCCATCTTGACGGCGCAGCAGGCGGGAACATCAATGTCATTGAAACGTCATCGCGATAACACATGCTCTGCTGCCGCATTCGGACGGAATCGCGCAAGCCTGACGCCGGGATGGACTGAAGCTTTATGGAATCCTCACAAGCCATTGTAATTAAAGAGAAAGAGACGGAAGCGGAGACGGCGCCGGCGATCGCTTCCAGCCCCGAACGCTTCATCAATCGCGAGCTTTCCTGGCTGCATTTCAATCGCCGGGTGCTCGAGGAATCCGTCAATCCCGGCCATCCCGCGCTGGAACGGGTCCGGTTCCTGTCGATTTCCGCCAATAACCTTGATGAGTTCTTCATGGTCCGGGTCGCCGGCATCAAGGCCCAGGTGCGCGAGGGCATTGCCGAGCGCAGCCCCGACGGCCTGACCCCGGCCGAGCAGCTGGTCCTGATCAACGAGGCGGTGTCAAAGCTCGCCAGCGACCAGCAGGCCATCTGGCGCGATCTGCGCGGCATCCTGGCCGACGTCGGCATCGTTCTGGTCGACGGCCGCGACGTCACCAAGACCGAACGAACCTGGATCGAGGACCATTTCCTCCACAATATTTTCCCGTTGCTGACGCCGCTGGCGATCGATCCGGCGCATCCGTTTCCATTCATCCCGAGCCTCGGCTTCACCGTTGCGCTGCAGCTGGCGCGGACCTTGGACGGCAAGCCGATGAACGCGCTGATCCGCATGCCCGGCAAGATCGACCGCTTCATCCGGCTGCCCGCGACCAAGGATGGCGCGGTGCGGTTGATCACGCTCGAGCAGGCCACCGGCCTGTTCATCGGCCGGCTGTTCCCCGGCTATACCGTCAAGGGCCAGGGCGCCTTCCGCATCATCCGCGACAGCGAACTGGAGATCGAGGAAGAGGCGGAAGATCTGGTCCGGCTATTCGAAACCGCTCTGAAGCGGCGTCGGCGGGGATCGGTGATCCGACTCGAAATCGAGGCCAATATGCCGGAAGAACTGCGGGCATTCGTGCAGCGGGCGCTTTCCGCCTCCGATGACGAGGTGCTGCTGGTCGACGGCGTGCTGGCGATGAACGAGCTGTCGCAACTGACCCGGCTCGACCGGCCCGATCTCGAATTCCCTCCTTATGTGCCGCGCCACCCCGAACGCGTACGCGATCACGGCGGCGATATCTTCGCGGCGATCCGGCAGAAGGATCTGATCGTTCATCACCCTTACGAATCGTTCGACGTCGTCGTGCAGTTCCTGCAGCAGGCCGCGCGCGATCCCGACGTCGTCGCGATCAAGCAGACGCTGTATCGCACCTCGAACAACTCGCCGATCGTACGGGCGCTCGCGGAGGCCGCGGAAGCCGGAAAGTCGGTGACCGCGCTGGTCGAACTCAAGGCGCGGTTCGACGAGGAGGCCAATATCCGCTGGGCGCGCGACCTCGAACGCGCCGGTGTCCAGGTGGTGTACGGCTTCATCGAATTGAAGACCCACGCCAAGCTGTCGCTGATCGTGCGCCGCGAGGGCGGCAGCCTCACGACCTACGTCCACACCGGCACCGGCAACTATCATCCGGTGACGGCGCGCATCTACACCGACCTGTCCTACTTCACCTCGGATCCGATCATCGGGCGCGACGCCGCGCGGGTGTTCAACTACATCACCGGCTACGCCGAGCCGAGCGACATCGAGAAGATGGCGGTATCGCCGCTGACATTGCGCAAGCGGATGCTCGAACATATCCACGGCGAGACCAATTTTGCCCGTCACGGCAAGCCGGCAGGAATCTGGCTGAAGATGAACTCGCTGGTCGATCCCGACATCATCGACGCGCTCTATGAGGCGTCACAGGCCGGCGTGCCAATCGAGCTGATCGTGCGCGGAATTTGCTGCCTGCGGCCCGGCATTCCCGGACTTTCGGAAAACATCCGGGTCAAGTCGATCATCGGCCGTTTTCTCGAACACGGCCGAATCTACTGCTTCGGGATGGGACAGGGCCTGCCCAGCGCAAAAGCTGCTGTGTATATCTCCTCAGCCGATATGATGCCGCGCAACCTCGACCGGCGCGTCGAAGTCCTCTGTCCGCTGCAAAATCCCACGGTGCATCAGCAGGTTCTCGAGCAAATCATGGTCGCGAATCTCAAGGATAACGAGCAGAGCTGGCAGTTGTTGCCGGATGGGTCGTCAACGCGTATGAAGGCCGCGAAGGGCGAAGAGCCATTCAATCTGCACAATTACTTCATGACGCATCCGAGTCTGTCAGGCCGTGGAAAGTCGCTCAAGGAATCTTCGCCGCGCCGCCTCACGCGCCGTACCGAGCGCCATCAGTCCTCATAAGGGGTACACGCGGTGAAGCGGCCGCGCAAACGCGCGTCCAGCGTCGCGGTCATCGACATCGGTTCGAATTCGGTGCGGCTCGTCGTCTACGAATCGATGGCGCGCAGCCTGACCACGATCTTCAACGAGAAGGCTTTGTGCGGCCTCGGCCGCGAGGTCCAGACCACCGGGCTCCTGGCGCCGGACGCCGTCGCCAAGGCCCTCACCTCGTTGCAGCGCTTTCGCGCGCTGTGCCGGGTGATGAAGGTCGGCCGCGTCTATGCCATCGCCACCGCCGCATGCCGCGACGCCCGCAACGGCCCCGACTTCATCGCCAGGGCCGAGCGCACCTGCGGCTGTCCGATCGAGATCCTGTCGGGTCCGCGCGAGGCGCATCTGTCCGCGCTGGGCGTCGTTTCCGGCGTCCATAACCCGGATGGCATCGTTGGCGATCTCGGCGGCGGTTCGCTGGAGCTAATCGACGTGCACGGCAACCGCGTACGCCGGGGCGTGACGCTCCGGCTCGGAAGCCTGGCGCTGCAGGATATCTCGCACAAGTCGCTGAAGCGCGCCGAACGCATCGTCAGGAACGATCTTGCCGACGTTGCGCAGCTCAAAGCCGGCCGCGGCCGCACCTTCTATGCGGTCGGAGGAACGTGGCGGGCGCTGGCCCGCATTCACATCGTCCAGAGCGGTTATCCCCTGGGGGTGATGCATGGCTATTCGCTTTCGGCGGCGGATGCGCTGGATTTCGCGCGGCGCCTGCGCCGACTCGCGTCAGCCAACATGCTGGCCAATATCGAGGTTGTCGCCGACGCCAGACGGCCGCTGCTGACCTACGCAGCCCTCGTCCTCGAATACATCATTCGCGTCGCCAAACCGAAGACCATCGTGTTCTCGACCTTTGGCGTGCGCGAGGGCCTGCTTTACGCGATGCTGCCGCAGGCCGAGCGCTCCAAGGATGGATTGATCTGCGCCGCGCAGAGCCTGAACGAGCTGCTGTCGCGATCTGCACGCCATGCGGAGGAATTGATCGAATGGACCGATCGCCTGGTCCGGGTCGTCAGGCTCAAGGAAACCGACGAGGATCGCCGCCTGCGGCACGCCGCCTGCCTGCTGTCGGACATCGGATGGCGGGTGCATCCTGACCATCGGGGCGAGCAGACGCTCAATCTCATCACCAACGGAAATTTTGGCTCGATCAGCCATCAGGGCCGGGCGTTCGTCGCGCTGTCGGTGTTCTACCGCTATGCGGGCCTGAGCGAACAGAATGAACCGCCGACGGTGATCCAGGAAATGGTGCCGCCGGCCATGATCGAGCGCGCCCGCCTGCTCGGCGCGGCATTTCGCGTCGCCCATCTGATCTCGGCGGCGCGGCCGGGCGTCTTGCCGCTGACCCATTTCCGAAGCCGGGACCGCAAGCTGATGCTGGTGTTCGAGCACCGAATGGTCGATCTCGTCGCCGATCGCGTCGGCAGCCGGTTCAAGCAGCTGGCGCGGCTGATGGGCCGCTCCGGATCGATCGTGCGGAGCTAAGATCGCAATTAGGGGACCGATCGCGCCGACTTACGGCCGATCGATCGTCTGCGCCGCCTCATCCGCGGCATGCGACGCTGCATGCTCACCGCCCTGCAGCTTGCGCTTCCGCCAGATCGATCCGGCGGCCAGCACGATGGCAATGCCGATCAAGCCGCAAACCACCTCGGCGCCGTGACCGCCGCCGGTAAAGCGCGGCGACACGCCGAACAGCGCCAGCAAGGCGTCGAGCTTGACGCCGACCGGACCGTCGAAGATGACGTGCAACACCGGTTGAACCGCCGGATCGCTCGCTATCACCTCACCGGCGATCCAGCCCAGCAAGGCGGCGCCGGCCCATACCAGGATCGGCAACCGGGTGAGCAGCGCCATGATCAGCGCCGCCCCGGCGACGATCAGGGGAATGCTGATAGCAAGGCCGAGCACGAGCAACGGGACGCTGCCCTTCGCAGCGGCGGCGACCGCGATCACATTGTCGAGGCTCATGACGATGTCGGCGACCACGACGATCTGAATTGCGGCCCAAAGATGCGAGGCCGACTGTACGCCCTCCTCGTCCTCGTCTTCAGGTACCAGCAACTTGGCGGCAATCACGATCAGCGCCAGTCCGCCGACCAGCTTCAGGAACGGCAGCGCCATCAAGGTCGCGACGATGAAAGTGAAGATGATGCGCAACACCACGGCCGCGGCAGCGCCGAAGATCATGCCCCAAAGCCGCTGGCGCGGCTCCAGCGCACGGCACGCCAGCGCGATTACCAGCGCGTTGTCGCCCGACAGCAGCACGTTGATCCAGATGATCTTGCCGACCGCCACCCAGAAGGCCGGCTGCTGCATCTCGCTCTGAAACTGGGTGAAGAACGCCCCGATGGTCGCCGGATCGAAAATTTGCAACAGCCAGTTCACAGCGCGTCCCCTCTCGGCCAGATGATCGTCTTCGCGGCTATTGCTTGCCGCCGGTGGTATGCATTAGCCGACGATTTCGTTGCCCGAGAAGAACTGGGCGATTTCGATCGCCGCCGTCTCAGGGGCATCGGAACCATGCACAGAATTTTCGCCGATCGAATTCGCGTACAGCTTGCGGATGGTTCCTTCGGCCGCCTTGGATGGATCGGTTGCGCCCATGACGTCGCGATGCCGAAGCACGGCGCCCTCGCCTTCCAGCACCTGGACCACGACCGGTCCAGAAATCATGAAGTCCACGAGTTCGCCGAAAAACGGACGCGCCTTGTGGACCGCGTAGAAGGTTTCGGCCTGGTCGCGAGTCATGCGGATGCGCTTCTGGGCTACGATCCGTAGTCCCGCCTTCTCGATCACCGCGTTGATCGCGCCCGTCAGATTGCGCGCGGTCGCGTCGGGCTTGATAATCGAAAAGGTGCGTTCAATCGCCATGATCTCGTCCTTGAATAGCGGTGGAGGGAGTTGCGGCGCTTATATCGGCGCCATCCGGGAACGGCAAGCGGCCGTCCGGGAACGGCAAGCGATCAGGCGATATGTCGCGGGCCGCGCGCCCTGCCATCCGGCGGCGCCGAAATGACAGCAATTTCACGAAAATGAACCCTCTCTGACACCGGCGTCCCGGTTTCGTTCACGTTCCCAGGGGTAGGCTTCGATGGACCGGGCGCCTTTGCGAATGCGGGGCGTTACGGGGCAGCAACTCCACCGTGCGCTGACAGCGCCGAACCCTGAGGAGACGACCATGTTACGCAAACTCTCGCTTGTTGCCGTTGCCGCGGCTTCGCTGGGTGCGGCCGCGCTGGCGCCGACCTCCGCCTCCGCCTGGAGCGGCCATGGCTGGCACGGTGGCTGGCACCGCGGCTGGGGCTGAGGCGGTCCGCGTATCGTCGGCGGCGGCCCAGCCTACGGTTACGGCTATGGCGGCTGTTATGTGCGGCGATTGGTTCCGACTCCGTGGGGACCCCGCTGGCGCCTGGTGAATCGCTGCTATTGAGCCGCTCCCGACGAATGCAGCCGAACCAGGCTATAATTGCAGCATCGGGAGCCCGCGCAGAGCCTATTCGGCTCAATTAACGGGTTGCGTTTTTGGACGGCAGCGGTGACAACGCCGCATGCTTTCAATATCAGACATTTCGGTCCGGATTGCCGGACGGCTTTTGATCGACAACAGCTCGGTTCAGATCGTGCCTGGCGCACGCGTGGGTTTTGTCGGCCGCAACGGCGTCGGCAAATCGACGCTGTTTCACGCGATCCGCGGCGAGTTGCCGACCGAAAGCGGGACTATCACGATCCCGCCGCGCTGGCGCATCGGCAGCCTCGCGCAGGAGGCACCCGACGGTCCGGAAAGCCTGATCGAGGTCGTGCTGAAGGCCGACCTGGAGCGCGATGCGCTGCTGGCCGAAGCCGAGACCGCGCACGATCCTTCGCGCATCGCCGACATTCAAACCCGTCTCGTCGATATCGACGCGCATTCGGCGCCTGCCCGCGCCGCGGCGATCCTTAGTGGCCTCGGATTCTCCACCGCCGATCAGGCGCGGTCCTGCTCGGAATTTTCCGGCGGCTGGCGGATGCGCGTCGCGCTGGCGGCGACGTTGTTTTCAGCGCCCGATCTCCTGCTGCTGGACGAGCCCACCAACTACCTCGATCTCGAAGGCACGCTGTGGCTCGAGGATCATCTGGCCAACTATCCGCGAACCGTGATCGTCATCAGCCATGACCGCGACCTGCTCGACACCTCGGTCGACCAGATCCTGCACCTCGATCGCGGCAAGCTGACGCTGTACAAGGGCACCTACTCCTCGTTCGAGGAACAACGCGCCACGCGCGAGATGCTCGACGCCAAGCACGCCAAGCGGCAGGCCGACGAACGCAAGCGGCTGCAGGCCTTTGTCGATCGCTTCAAGGCCAAGGCATCGAAAGCCCGCCAGGCGCAGTCCCGCGTCAAGATGCTGGAGCGGATGAAGCCGGTCACCGCGCTGGTGACGCAGGATGTGCGCGAGATTTCATTTCCGGTGCCGGAGAAGATGCTGTCGCCGCCGATCATCGCGGTCGACAACGTCTCGGTCGGCTACGATCCGAAGAAGCCGGTGCTCAATCGCGTCACCCTGCGCATCGATACCGACGATCGCATCGCCTTGCTCGGTTCCAACGGCAACGGCAAGTCGACGCTGGTCAAGCTCCTAGCCAACAAGCTGGCACCGTTCTCCGGTCATGTCACCCGCGCGGAGAAGCTGTCGATCGGGTATTTCGCGCAGCATCAGGTCGACGAGCTCGATCTCGACGGCTCGGCCTACGATCACGTCCGCAGACTGATGCCGGACGCCCCGGAAACCAAGGTACGTGCGCGCACCGGCGCGATCGGTTTCTCGGGCAAGGCCGGCGACACCCTGGTGAGGAGCCTGTCGGGCGGCGAGAAAGCGCGGCTGCTGCTGGGACTTGCGACATTCTTCGGCCCCAACATGATCATTCTCGACGAGCCGACCAACCATCTGGACATCGACAGCCGCGCCGCGCTCGCGGAAGCGATCAACGATTTTCCAGGGGCCGTCATCATGGTCTCCCATGACCGCTATCTGATCGAGGCCTGCGCCGACCAATTGTGGGTTGTGGCCGATCATGCGGTCACGACCTATGACGGCGACCTCGACGATTACCGGCGCATGGTGCTGTCGGCGCGCGGCATGCGCGCCAGTGCGCGCGACCGCGCCGACAACGACCGTGGCGGCGGCCGCGACAAGCCGCAGCGGGCCAGGACCGAGAAGCGCGTACCGCTGAAGCAGAAGATTTCTGACGCCGAGGCCGAAATCGCGCGCATCAACGGCATCATTGCCAAGATCGATACCGCGCTGGCGCTGCCGGATCTGTTCACGCGCGACCCGAAGCAGGCCGCCCAGCTCAGCAAGGCGCGGGCCGGCGCGGAGAGCGCGCTGCAGCGCGCCGAGGAAGAATGGCTGGCGGCGAGTTCGCAATATGACGAAGCGGCGGGCTGAGCCCATTCACGGCCGATCGGGAAGAAGCGCGCCGACAACGATTACGTCGCGGCCGGTTTCTTCTTCGCTTTCGGCTTCGCTGCCTTCGGCGCGACCGGCTCGGCGCCACGCTCGATCGAGGTCAGGCGCCCCGCGGTGAAGGTATAGATGCCGGCGCGTTGTCCCTGCGTATAGGTGACGACCGCCACCCGATCGCCACGCGCGTTGTTGGAGAGATTGACGCTGGCAGGTGCGCCGATGCCGCGCACGACGTCGCATTCGGTATGGCCGAGCGCCACCGTTCCCCGCGTCGAGGGCACCACCGGCGCGCCGGCCGCGCCGTCGGTCAGGGCGTTGGCGTCCGCCGGCCCGCCGGGAGGCGCCATTCCCGGGCACGCCCCGTCGGCGCTCACCAGATCCTCGGCCGTCACCGGCTTGTCCGGGGTCAACGGCGCCGTTTCAATCGAAATGTTTCGGGTGAAGAGCCGGCCGGAGCGCGAAAACCATTCCGCGTCTTTCGACAGCAGATCGGAGGAAAACATGTTGGACGTGCCCGAGCAGCCCACCACCAGGGGGGCCAGCAGGAGCAACGCCAGCAGGCGTTTCCGATGAAGGTCTTTATCGCGCACGATTACCTAAGTTCCCAGCCCTGTCGCCTAAGCGCTTGTCCCACCATCACTTTGCGGCACGACCGTGGCTTTGTCCAAGCGCGCGGGCCGAAACTGCAAATTATCATTAATTGCCCGAGATCGCTATTCCCGCCGCTGCCAGCGGCCGCGCTCGTCGGCCTGCCAATAGGTGACCTCGAACCCCCGCGACTTGCAATCGGTCCAGGCCCCCCGCGCCGCCGTCAGCGCGCTGTCGTCATCGCCGTTGAAGACCAGGACCACCCGATCGTAGACGTGGGAGTCCGCGGGTAAAGCGGCGCTGTCGACCAGAAACCTCACATTGGCCCGGTTCGGATTGCCCTCCTCGACCGCCAACACGATCGGCTGATCCTGCGCATCGGCGGCGCGCCAGGTGGTGTGCGGCAGGAATGAGTCGTCGCGATAGGTCCACAAATGGGCGTCGAGCGCGTCGGCGCGCTCTTCCGACGTCGACTGCACCACCACCCGCCAGCCGCGATCGAGCGATTTCTCGAGCAACGGCGGCAACACGTTCTCCAGCAACATGTCCTGCAGATGGTAGAACAAGACTTCGGTCATCGGTTTCCAGCTATTTCTTGGCTTCGTAATACTCCGCGACCAGCCGATCCAGCAGGCGAACGCCGTAGCCCGAGCCCCAGCTTTGATTGATCTCGGATTTCGGCGCGCCCATCGCCGTTCCCGCGACGTCGAGGTGTGCCCACGGCGTGTCGTCGACGAAACGCTGCAGGAACTGCGCGGCGGTGATCGACCCGCCATGGCGGGTACCGGTGTTCTTCATGTCGGCGAACTGCGAGTCGATCTGCTTGTCGTATTCCGGACCGAGCGGCATCCGCCAGACCCGCTCCCCCGTCGCCAACCCGGCCTTGGTCAGCCGTTCGGCCAGTTCGTCGTTGTTGGAGAACAGGCCGGCATATTCGGTGCCAAGCGCCACCATGATGGCGCCGGTCAGCGTCGCCAGATCGACCATGAATTTCGGCTTGAACTTCTTCGCCACGTACCAGAGCACGTCGGCCAGCACCAGACGGCCCTCGGCGTCGGTGTTGATGATCTCGATGGTCTGGCCGGACATCGAAGTCACGATATCGCCGGGGCGCTGCGCATTGCCGTCGGGCATGTTCTCGACCAGGCCGATGGCGCCGATCGCGTTCAGCTTCGCCTTCCGCGCCGCCAGCGCATGCATCAGTCCGACCACGCAAGCCGCACCGCCCATGTCGCCCTTCATATCCTCCATGCTGCCCGCGGGCTTGATCGAAATACCGCCGGTGTCGAAACAGACCCCCTTGCCGACGAAAGCGACCGGCTGCTCGCCCTTCTTGCCGCCGTTCCAGCGCATCACCACCATCCGGCCCGGCTGGGTCGAGCCCTGGGCAACACCGAGCAGCGCGCCCATGCCGAGTTTGGTCATGGCCTTGACGTCGAGGACCTCGACATCGACGCCGAGCTTCTTGAGCTGGCTGGCGCGGCGCGCGAATTCCACCGGATAAAGCACGTTCGGCGGCTCGTTGACGAGCTCGCGCGCCATGATGACGCCATCGACGACGTGCGCACGCGGTGCAAAGGCCTTTCGCGCAGCGGCCACATCGCCGACCGCGAGCGAAATGTCGGCGCGCACGGCGGTGTCCTCGCCGTCCTTCTTCCTGGTCTTGTAACGATCGAACTTATAGGCGCGCAGCCGTAGCCCCGAAGCCACCGCCGCCGCCTGCTCCGGATTCATTGTCCCATCGGGCAATTCCGCCACGATCGTCATGGCGGTATTGCCGCCGAGCAGCTTGCCGGCGGCCGTACCGCCGAACTTGAGAAAATCGTTGTCCTTGAGGGCTGAGAGCTTGCCGGCGCCGACGATGATCAGGCGGGAGGCCTTGAGCGCCTCCGGCGCCAGAATATCGAGCGTGGAGCCGCTCTTGCCCTTGAATCGGTTGGCATCCGCCGCCCGCTTGATGGTATCGGCCGCCGCCCCCAGCACCTTCCGCGTCTCCGCGCCGAATTTCAGCGTGTCGTCGCAAAATACCACCAGAATGCCGCGCGGCGCGGTGGAAAACGGAACGAAGCCGACCTTGACGGCGTCGGACATGGGCAAATCCTCCAAGAATCAGGGGTGTCGCTGGGGCGGGAGCCCGCCAGGCGGTGTTTCGAATGGCCCCTTCGGCTGTGCTGCACATCCGTCAAGAGCGTGGTCCGCAGCACTATGGCCCGTCCGGCGTCGCGCTGCCAAGCGCCGCAGTGGCTCCAGAGCCACATAACGCGAATTATTAAGCATATCTGGAAGGTGCCTTGGCTCAGCCATTTTGTTGACGGATCAAAGGGATGGTAGTGAGACTGTGAGCCGGCAGGACGACTGCGGCGCGGCCAAAAGGGGATCCCGGTCTCGGGATTGGTCGCGAACCGCGGTTTTGGCTCGCAAGGTGGGATCGTGCGGTAGCGATGGGGTCGATCGACAAGTACATTTTTCGCACGACGCTGGCGTCGTTTGCGCTGATTCTGGTCAGCCTGACAGGGGTGATCTGGATTACGCAGGCGTTGCGCGGCATCGACCTGATGACCAGCCAGGGCCAGACGATCGTCACCTTTCTCGGGATCACGGGCCTCGTGATTCCCGCGCTGGTGCTGATCATTGCGCCGATCGCGCTGATGATCGCGATCTCGCATACCCTGAACAAGCTCGCGACCGACTCCGAGATCATCGTGATGAATGCGGCCGGCTTCTCGCCGTTCCGGCTGTTCCGCCCGTTCTTCTACGCCACCTGCGTGGTGGCGCTGCTGGTCGCCTTCATCGCATCCTACATGGCGCCCGACGGTATGCGCCGGATCAAGCAGTGGGACGCCGAGATCACCGCCGACGTTCTCACCAATATTCTGCAGCCCGGCCGCTTTGCCCAGCTCGACCAGAACCTGACGATCCGCATCCGCGAGCGCCAGCCGGGCGGCATCCTCGCCGGCATCTTTGTCGATGACCGCCGCGACCCGAAGGAACGCATCACCATCATTGCCGACCATGGAACGATCCTGAAGAACGAGAGCGGCTCGTATCTGGTGCTCGAGGACGGCAATCTCGAACGTTTCGAGGCCGGCAAGCGCGATCCGGCGCTGGTGGCGTTCGGCCGTTACGCCTTCGACATGTCGAAATTCTCGAAGGGCCGCGACTTCACGCTCGGAATCCGCGAACGCTACATCTGGGAATTGCTGTCGCCCTCCCCTGAGGATCCGGTTTACCAGCAATTGCCCGGACAGTTCCGCGCCGAATTGCACGACCGCTTCCTCGCGCCCCTCTACCCCTTCGCCTTCGCGGCTTTGACTTTCGCGTTCCTCGGCACGCCGCGCACGACGCGCCAGAGCCGGAATTTTTCGATCGGCGGTTCGATCATCGCCGTATTCGGGTTGCGCATGGCGGGATTCGCCTGCTCCGTCTTGACGGTGAAACAGCCGCTTGCCGCCCTCGTTCAGTACCTGATGCTGTTCGCGGCGATCGGCGGCGGGATGTGGATGATCCTGGCCGGCGTCGTGGTGGAACCGCCCGCTGCCCTGATGGAAGCCATCAACAGGTCGAACGAGCGTATCCTTCGGCTATTTGGGCGGCCCGCCGCAGCATGAGTATGATGACCAACACGCTCGGGCGATATTTTGCCGGCCGCTTCGTGATCTCGGCGGTTGGCGTGTTCGCGAGCATTTTCCTGCTGCTGGTGCTGGTCGACTACATCGAAATGGTCAGAAAGACGTCGGGGCTGGCTTCGGCCTCCGCCATCACGGTCGCGCAAACGTCGCTGTACCGCGTCCCGCAACTGCTCGAAAAGATGATGCCGTTCTGCGTCCTGATCGGGGCGATGACCTGCTATCTCGCGCTGTCGCGGCGGCTCGAACTCGTGGTCGCACGCGCCGCCGGCGTTTCGGCATGGCAGTTCATTGCCCCGGCACTGGCAAGCTCGATCGTGCTCGGGACTCTGGCGACCGTCGCCTACAACCCGATGTCCGCCAACTTGCGCGAACTCTCCAAGCGGATGGAGGCGGAACTGTTCGGCTCCGCTCCCGGCGGCGGGATCCAGGATGCCTCCGGCTTCTGGCTCAACCAGGTCAGCAACGACGGCCAATGGATCATCAATGCCGCCCGCAGCGAGCAGCAGGGCGTCCGGCTGACCGGGCTGACGGTGTTCAGGTTCGATAACGACTTCCAGTTCAAGGAACGAATCGAGGCGCGCGAGGCATCCCTCGAGGAAGGCCGCTGGGCGTTCAAATCGGCGCGCCGATTCTCCCTCGACGCCCCCCCGGTCGATCAGGAGACCTTCTTCGTCCCCACCACGCTGACCCCTGCCCAAGTCCGCAACAGTTTTTCGACCCCTGAAACTGTGTCTTTTTGGCAACTACCGGGCTATATCCGATCGTCCGAAAGTTCTGGATTTGCGACCGCCGGGTACCGATTGCAGTACCACAAACTCATTGCGCAGCCGTTTTTGCTGGCCGCAATGGTGATGCTGGCGGCCTCGGTGAGCCTGCGCTTCTTCCGCTTCGGCGGCGTGCAAAAGATGGTTTTGAGTGGCGTGGGCGCGGGCTTTCTGCTCTACGTTCTGTCGAAAGTAACTGAGGATTTGAGCAAGGCTGAGTTGATGCATCCGATCGCTTCGGCGTGGCTGCCCGTTTGTGTGGGCGGCCTCACCGGCTTTTTGGCCTTGCTGTACCAGGAGGACGGGTAGTGGCCGTTGTCGCCGCCCGCCAGGAAAGGCCGTCCGCGTTCCGGCGGCGCACGCTCGTGCGCCGCCACTGGATGCGCTCGACCGTGACCGCCGGACCCGTTTTGGCCGTGATTTGCGGGCTGATTCTGGCCGCCGTAATCGGCGTTGCCGGCACCGCACCGGCGTCCGCCCAGAGCTTTACCTACAATCCGAGGCCCCCCAAGCCGGCGCCCGTGCGTCCCGCCAATGACGGGCAGATGCTCGTCCAGGCCGTCGAGGTCGATTACGACTACAACAATCAGCGGGTCGCGGCGGTCGGCAACGTGCAGATGTTCTATAACGGCACCAGCGTCGAGGCCGACAAGGTCGTCTACGACCAGAAGACCAAGCGGCTCCACGCCGAGGGCAACATCCGCATGACCGATGCGGAAGGCAAGATCACCTACGCCAACATCATGGATCTGAGCGACGATTACCGTGACGGTTTCGTCGATTCGCTGCGCGTCGACACCGCCGACGCGACGCGCATGGCGGCAACCCGCATGGACCGTTCCAGCGGCAACTACACCGTCTTCGAGAATGGCGTTTATACCGCCTGCGCACCCTGCAAGGACGATCCGAAGAAGCCGCCGCTGTGGCAGGTCAAGGGCGCGCGCATCATTCACGACCAGACCGAGAAGATGCTCTACTTCGAGAACGCGCAGCTCGAATTCTTCGGCGTTCCGATGGCCTATCTGCCGTATTTTTCGACGCCCGATCCGACGGTGAAGCGCAAGACCGGTTTCCTGATGCCCGGCTCTTCCACGGTTACGGCCTACGGATATGGCATCGAAACCCCGTTCTATTGGGCCATCGCTCCGGACTACGACGCAACCTTCAACCCGCGTTTCACGACCCGGCAAGGTGTGCTGTTGCAGGGCGAGTTCCGCCAGCGCTTGATCAACGGATCGTATCAAATCCGCGGCTACGGCATCGACCAGCTCGACCCCGGCGCCTTTACAGGCCAGCCCGGCGACCGCCAGTTCCGAGGCGGCGTCGACACCAAGGGCCAGTTCGCGCTCAACGACAAATGGGTGTGGGGCTGGGATGGCGTCCTGCTCTCGGACTACTCCTTCTTCACGGATTACAGGCTGTCCCAGTACCGGGATCCGCTGGGCTCGTTCCTGAGCCTGCCGACCGAGGCGATTTCGCAGCTCTATCTGACCGGCGTCGGCAACCGCAGTTTCTTCGACGCGCGCGCGATCTACTATCTCAGTTTTTCGGGCCTCCAGGACAAGGTTCCCGTCATTCATCCGGTCATCGACTATTCGAACGTGATCAACAGCCCGATTTTCGGCGGCGAGGTCAGCTACAGGACCAACTTCACCAGCCTGTCGCGGAACACCGCGGCGTTCGACCCGATCACGACGCTCGCAAATACCAACAGCCTGTGCACGACCGCCTCTGCCGACCCGCTGGCGCGGCTGCCCAGCCAGTGCCTGCTTCGCGGCGTGCCCGGCACCTACACGCGCCTGACAGCCGAGGCGCAATGGCGGCGTTCATTCACCGATTCCGTCGGCCAGATCTGGACGCCGTTTGCCATCATCCGCGCCGACGCGGTCAGCGCCTCGATTTCGAACCAGCCCGGCGTCTCGAATTTCCTCCCGGTCGGCGACACTGAGGCGCTGCGCCTGATGCCGACCGTCGGCATGGAATATCGCTATCCCTTCATCAACGTTCAGCCGTGGGGCTCTACGACGATCGAGCCGATCGCACAGATCATCATTCGTCCCAACGAAACCTATGCGGGCCGGTTCCCCAACGAGGACGCGCAGAGCATGGTGTTCGACGCCAGCAACCTGTTCTCCGTCGACAAGTTCTCGGGCTACGACCGCGTCGAAGGCGGCGGCCGCGCCAATGTCGGCGTGCAGGCCACCACGCAATTCGACCGTGGCGGCTCCATCAATGTGTTGTTCGGCCAGTCCTACCAGCTGTTCGGCCTGAACTCGTACGCGGTGGCGGACGTGACCAACACCGGCCTCGCCTCCGGCTTGCAGAATTCCCGCTCCGACTATGTCGGCCGCGTCAATTATTCGCCGAACCGGACTTACACGTTCAGCGTTCGCTCGCGCATGGACGAGGCCACGCTGAATATCAATCGTTTCGAGGCTGAAGGCCGCGCCACTTTCGACCGCTGGTCGGTCAGCCTGCTGTACGGCAATTACGCCGCGCAGCCCGAACTCGGCTACCTGACGCGTCGAGAAGGATTGCTCGGCACCGGCTCGATCAAGGTCGCCGCAAACTGGGTGGTGACGGGTGCGGCCCGCTGGGATCTTGAAGCCAACAAGGTCAATCAGTACATCGTCGGCGCCGGCTACGTGGACGACTGCTTCGTGCTCGCCGCCAACTACGTGACGTCCTACAGCTACTCTGCGGGCACCACGCCGCCGGTACTCAGTCACGCGTTCATGCTGCAGATCGGCCTGCGGACGCTTGCCAACTCGTCCTCAACGGGCAGCGCCAGCGGCATACAATAAAGCCGGCTTCGATTGTTGCCGGAGGATCATTCCCGCGTCGCGGACCCACTTCGAATCGGGTTGATATAGCGAATATGACCATGACGAGCCCTCCGCTGTTTCACCGCTTTTGGTCTCTCATCCTGGGTTGCGCCACGGCGCTGATCCTGATGGCCGCCGGTTCGCCGCTGCAGGCGCAGACCGTCGTCGTCATGGTCAACGGCGAACCCATCACCAACTACGACATCGAACAGCGGGGCAAGCTGAACTTCCTGACCACGCGCAAGCCCGCCGTCCGCCAGGAGGTGATCAATGAACTGATCGACGAAAAGGTGAAGATCAAGGAAGGCAAGAGATACGGCGTCGACCCGACCAGTTCCGATATCGATCAGTCCTATGCGTCGATGGGCGCGCGGATGCGCCTGGCGCCCGACCAGCTCACCAAGTCTCTCGAAAGCCAGGGCATCCGTCCGGAGACGCTGAAGGCGCGCCTGAAGGCCGAGATGGTTTGGAGCAGCCTGGTCCGCGGGCGCTACAGGCAGAGCCTCCAGGTCGGCGAAAAGGACGTCGCCGCCGCTGTGCAGGCCAACGGCAACGAGAAACTGGAGGTCGAAGCCTTCGAATACCGGCTGCAGCCGGTCGTATTGATCGTCCCGAAAGGATCGCCCCCTGCCACCCTCGAGGCACGGCGCAAGGAAGCCGAAGTGTTGCGCGGCCGCGTGCAGACCTGCGAAGAGGCCAACTCCTACTTCAAGTCGATGCAGAACGCCGCGATACGTGAGGTCGTGACCAAGACTTCGGCCGACATACCGGCTGTACTTCGTGAAGTGCTCGACAAAACCCCGATCGGCCATCTGACCGCGCCCGAGGTGACCAAACAGGGCGTCGAGATGGTTGCGCTATGCGGCCGGAAGGCGACCACCGTCGACACGCCGAAGAAAAAGGAAATCCGGGATAAGATGTTTGTCGAGAAGTACGAGGCGAAGTCGAAGTCGTACCTGCAGGAAGTCCGCAGAGCCGCGATGATCGAATATCGTTGATGCATGGCAAAGCCGCTCGCGCTGACCTCAGGCGAACCTGCGGGAATCGGGCCCGACATCACGATCAAGGCGTGGCTGCGCCGCGATGAACTGAAGCTTCCCGCATTCTACCTGCTCGGCGATCGCGACTATCTCAGTCACCGCGCCAAGGCGCTGGGACTCGCCGTGCCGTTCGCCGACGTCCGGCCCGAGGACGCACCCGCTGCATTCGCCGACGCATTGCCTGTCGTCGCTACCGGCCATGCCGCAACGGCGCGGCCGGGCCACCCCGATGACAGTAGTGCCGAGGCGGCGCTGGCCTCCATTCGTCAGGCGGTCGCCGATGTCGCCAGCGGGCGGGCTGCTGCGGTCGTTACCAATCCAATCGCGAAAAGCGTGCTCTACCGCGCCGGGTTCCGGCATCCCGGCCATACCGAATTCCTCGCCGAGCTCGCGGCGTCAGGCGGCCATACGCCGCAGCCGGTGATGATGTTGTGGTCGCCCGCCCTCGCCGTCGTGCCGGTGACGATCCACCTTTCGCTGCGCGAGGCGATCGCGCAGCTGTCGAGCGAGTTGATCGTCACCACGGCCCGCATCGTGGTCGCGGATCTGAAAGCCCGTTTCGGCATCGCACGTCCGCGTCTTGCGATATCCGGCCTCAATCCCCACGCCGGCGAAGACGGCTCGCTCGGCGTCGAGGACCAGACCATCGTGGCGCCGGCCGTCGAAATCCTGCGCGGCGAAGGCATCGAAGCCAGGGGCCCGTTGCCGGCCGACACCATGTTCCACGCCGCCGCGCGCAACACCTATGACTGCGCGATCTGCATGTATCACGATCAGGCGCTGATCCCGATCAAGACGCTTGCCTTCGAGGACGCGGTCAACGTCACCCTGGGATTGCCGTTCATTCGCACCTCGCCGGACCATGGCACCGCCTTCGACATCGCCGGCACCGGCCGCGCCAATCCGTCGAGCCTGATCGCGGCGTTGCGGCTGGCCGCCCGCATGGCGGCGGCGCAGCCGGCATGAGCGCGATCGACGACCTGCCGCCGCTTCGCGAGGTCATTCGCCAGCATTCCCTGTCGGCCCGCAAATCGCTCGGCCAGAATTTCCTGCTCGACCTCAACCTCACTGCGCGGATCGCGCGCGCGGCAGGGCCGCTGCAGGACGCCACGGTGATCGAAATCGGTCCCGGCCCCGGCGGCCTGACGCGCGCACTGCTGGCACTGGGCGCGCGGCGCGTCATCGCGGTGGAGCGCGACGAGCGCGCGCTCGGGCCGCTCGAACAGATCGCACGGCGGTATCCGGGACGGCTGGAAATCATCTGCGCCGACGCGCAGGCCTTCGATCCGCGGCCGTTGCTCGGCGGTCAACCGGCGAAGATCGTCGCCAACCTGCCCTACAACATCGCGACCGCGCTCCTGATCGACTGGCTGTCGATCGAGCCATGGCCGCCCTGGTACGAAATGATGGTGCTGATGTTTCAGCGCGAAGTGGCCGAGCGCATCGTCGCGCGCGAGAACGACGAGGCCTATGGGCGGCTGGCGGTGCTGGCGAACTGGCGCACGGAGACGAAGATCCTGTTCGATATCTCGCCGGCGGCCTTCGTGCCGCAGCCCAAGGTCACCTCGTCGGTGGTGCGGCTGGTGCCGCGCAAGGCGCCCGAGGCGTGCGACCGCCGGGCGCTCGAGCAGGTGGCAGCGGCGGCGTTCGGCCAGCGGCGAAAAATGCTGCGGCAAAGCCTCAAGTCCCTTTCCGTCGATCCGGCCCGGCTGGCCGCCGCCGCGCAGGTCGATGTCACACGGCGCGCCGAGACCGTCCCGGTCTCCGGCTTTGTTGCCATGGCCCGTGAATTGATAAATATACGCGCGACAAAAACGTCCTGAAGGAGAGAAACGTCATGGCGCTGATGCGACGCCAATCACTGGTCAAATTCGATGCGCCTCTGTGCGAAACCATCGTCGAGACGCCGAAGCCGCAAGGCAGAGAGGTCCTCGTCCGCATCGAGCGCTGCGGGTTGTGCCATTCCGACCTGCACATCCAGGACGGCTATGCCGATCTCGGCGGCGGCAAGAAGCTCGACACCACGCGCGGCATGACGCTGCCTTTCACGCTCGGACACGAGATCGCCGGGATCGTCGAGGAAGTCGGTGCCGATGTTTCGAAGGATCTGGTCGGAACGAAGAAGGCGGTATTCCCCTGGATCGGCTGCGGCCAGTGCCGCGACTGTCTCAACGGCGATGAGAATCTCTGCGTCAAGCAACGCTTCCTCGGCGTCTCGATCGACGGCGGTTTCGCCAGCCACGTGCTGGTGCCCGACGCCAAGTATTTGCTCGACTACGAACCGCTGCCGGTCAATCAGGCGGCGACCCTGATGTGCTCTGGCGTCACCGCCTATGGCGCGCTGAAGCGCCTGGTCGACCGGCCCCGCCAACGCAATCTCTTGCTGATCGGTCTCGGTGGCGTCGGCATGATGGGGCTTTCGTTCGCGCAGGCGATGTTCAAACAGAAGATTTCGGTGGCGGATCTCAGTTCGGCCGCGCGGGATACGGCTTTGAAGAATGGCGCAGCGGTCGCCTACGATCCTTCCGAAGCGGATGTGGTCAAGCGCATCGTCAAGGAAACCGAAGGCGGCTTCGACGGGGTCGTCGATTTTGCCGGCAACGAGAAGTCGATGGCCTTTGCGGTCGCCGCAGTGGCGCGCGGCGGCAAGATCGTGGTCTCCGGGCTGATGGGCGGCAATTTCAGCCTGCCGATGGTGCAGTGGGTCTACAAGCGCATGACCATCGAGGGCTTCATGGTCGGGACCTTGGCCGAAGGCCAGGAACTGATGGCGCTGGCCCGTGCCGGAAAGATCAAGCCGACGCCGATGAAGGAGGAGCCGATGGGCGACGTCCAGAAGTGGATCGACGAATTGCGGGCCGGCAAGGTCGTCGGGCGCATCGTGCTGAAGAACTGACGCAGCGCACCCACATCATTGCAAGGACGGCGCATCTGACCGGCGGCGGTTAGGAGCACCGGACCGCGCCCCTGCGAACTACGGAAAGAAAGAAAGTTCAGCGGCCCAATCACGGCACTTGTCAGTTTCACGCTTGTATGACAACCTAATGACATGACTATTGGCTCGATCGTCCGTGGCCCGCGCCTGTCCGACGAGGTCGCCCGCCAGCTCGGCGCGGCGATCCGGGGCGGCGAATTTTTGCCTGGCGCGCGGCTGCCCTCCGAGAAGGAGCTGGCCGAGCGGTTCGACGTCTCGCGTATGGTCGTGCGAGAGGCGATGTCCCGACTGAAATCGGATGAGTTGATCGAGACGCGCCAGGGGCTCGGTGCTTTTGTCTCGGCTGAGCCAGGCAGGGGCCTGTTCCGGCTTCAGTCCGATCCCGCCGCCGTCAAGGATCTGCATGACATCTTTCAGCTCCGCGTGGCGGTGGAAGGAGCGGCAGCCGGCCTTGCTGCTGTCAGTGCAAACCGCAGCGAGCTGGCCGCCATGCGCGGTTCGCTGCGTGACCTGAAAACCGCCATCGCGGCCGGCGAGGATGGTGTCGAGGCCGACAACCGTTTTCACGCCGCCATCGCGCAGGCCTCGCGCAATCCCTATCTCGGTCGGTTCCTGACCTTTCTCGGAGCCAATCTGCATGGCGCCATCGCCAGGGCGCGTTCGAACACTGCCGCGCGTCACCCTGAAAGCATCCTGGCCGTGCAGGCCGAGCATGAGGCGGTCTTTACGGCGATCGAGCAGCGCGACGCGCGCGGAGCGGAAGCGGCGATGCGTGGTCATTTGTCGGCGGCGATGGAGCGGCTTGGTCTCGGGCCCTTCGCCGGAAGTGCGCGGTCATGAACGTAAAGCCGCAGGAGGCGCCGGCTTGCCAGGGGCCGAACCCAATCGTGGACCCGCCCGGCTTCGCCGTTCCGGCGAATGCTTGCGACACCCATGCCCACGTCATCGGGCCCGCTGATCGCTTCTCCCTGGTCGCCAACCGCAGCTATACCCCGCCTCCGGCGCTGGAGGCCGCCTATCTCGGCATGCTCGACAGTCTCGGCATGGCGCGCGGCGTACTTGTCCAGATCAGCGTCTACGGCACCGACAACCGCTGCATGGTCGAGAGCTGCAAGGCGCATCCCGACCGGCTGCGCGGCGTCGCGGTGGTCTCGCCCGATGTCGACGACGGGGAACTCGAAACGCTCGACGCTGCCGGTGTGCGCGGCATCCGAATCAACGTCCTCTTCGGCGGCGGCGTGGCGATTGACGAGATGGAGCGGCTTGCTGCCCGTGTCGCGCCGCTCGGCTGGCATCTCCAACTGCTGATCGATGCGCGCAACTTGCCCGAACTGGGCCCGCGCATTGCGAAGCTGCCGGTCGAAGTCGTTATCGACCATATGGGCCACATGCCGATGTCGGCCGGTGTCGCCCATCCCGGCTTCCAGTGGATGCTGCGGTTGCTGAAGGACGGCAAGGCGTGGACGAAACTGTCGGGCGCCTACCGCATCTCGCAGGCCGGGGCGCCGTTCCACGACACGCAGCCCTTCGCGCAGGCGCTGGTTTCGGCTGCGCCGGAACGTTGCCTCTGGGGCTCCGATTGGCCGCACGTCGCGGTCGAAGGGCCGATGTTCAACACCGGCGCGCTGCTCGATTTACTGCCGCTCTGGGTCCCGGAGGAAACGGTGCGCAAGCGCATCCTCGTCGACAACCCCGCGCGCCTCTACGGATTTCCCACCGCGACCGCCGAATAAACGGCGGCGCTTTTCGACCAACCGGAGGAGTTACACCCATGGCCAGCCTGATCACACGCCGCGCGCTCGCATGCGCCTTCACTGCCGGAATAGCGCTTGCGGGCGCGCCGGCTTTCGCCCAGCAGAAAACGGTCATCAAGCTCGGCTGGACCACCTCTGACGGCGCGCAGGATCCTTATGCCGTCGGCGCGCGTGCTTTCAAGGAGCGCATCGAGGCGGGCTCGAACGGCCGCATCGAGATCCAGCTCTATCCCAACCGGCAACTCGGCGACGAGAAGCCGATGATCGAGGGCATGCGGCTTGGCACGGTCGATGCCGGCATCATCACCAATGCGGTCGTTGCCCAGATCGAGCCGGCCTTTCAGCTCAATGACCTGCCGTTCCTGTACGAGAACGAGGCGCAAGCCCAGCGCGTGCTCGATGGCCCGGTCGGCCAGAAGCTGGCGGCCAAGCTCGAAGCCAAGGGCATCAAGCTGCTGGGCTGGATGGAAGGCGGCTTTCGCAACATGATCAACAATGTCCGTCCGGTCGAGAAGCCCGACGACGTCAAGGGCGTGAAATACCGTGTCATGCAGAACCCGGTCTTCATCGGCATGTTCTCTTCGCTTGGCGGCAACGCGGTGCCGATGGCCTGGGGCGAGACCTTCACTGCCGTGCAGCAGGGCGCCATCGACGGACTGGAGATTCCGCTCGCGGTCATCGACCAGAGCAAGTATTTCGAGGTAACGAAGTTTCTCTCGATCACCAACCACACCTATTCCGCCATTCCCCTGCTGATGGCCAAGCGCGCCTTCGACAAATTGCCTGATGACCTGAAGAAGGTGGTGATCGATTCCGCTGCTGCCGCCACCAAGGCTCAGCGCGAGGCTGCTGGCGCCGCAGCGAAGGATGTTGTGGCCAAGCTCGAGAAGGCCGGCATGAAGGTCAACCGCGTCTCCGACTTCAAGCCCTTCCGATCCTCGGTGCAGAGCGTCTATGAGCAATTCAAGGGCTCGATCGGACAGGAACTGATGCAGGAAGCGACCGCTGCCAAACTGTGACGGACCTGTTATCCCGCGAACCAGCAGCCATGGATAACCCCGTCCTGCGTGGTGTCGAACGCGTCATCGCGTTCGTCGCCGGCGCTTTGAAGTTGAGCCTGATCGCGGCAACCGCGATCATGGTGGGTTGCATCGCCATCCAGGTGGTGATGCGCTATGTTTTCGGCCGCACACCGTCCTGGTCCGAGGAACTGGCCGTATTGATGTTCTCATGGACTGTGATGGGCGGGCTGGCACTCGGCGTGCGTGAGGGGTTCCATGTCCGGCTCGACATCCTGATCAACCTCGCTCCGCCCGGCGGCCGGCCCTGGGCGGAGCGCGCGATCGAGGCGCTGACGGCGGCGTTCGGCTTCTATCTCGCATGGTCAGGCCTGCGCTTCCTGGAGATGACTGGCGGCTCCGTCTCAGCTGCAATCGGCTACCCGATCGAATTGCTGCATGCGCTTGCCCCGATTGCCGGGGCGCTGATCGGCTTGTTTGCAAGTTGGCGCATGCTGACCAACGCGCCTGCCATACCGTCCGCGGAACTAGCGCCATGAGCGCCAGCGTCCTGCTGCTCACTGCGGGCTTCGCCAGCCTCGTTACGCTTGGCATACCCTTTGCCATCGCCATCGGCGTAATCGTCATGCTGGTTCTGACGGCGGCTGATATCGAGCCCGCCTTCCTGGCACAGCAATTGGTCGCTGGATCGCAGTCCTTCAGCCTGCTCGCGATCCCGCTGTTCATGCTGGCCGGCGAACTGATGACAGCCGGCGGCCTCTCTCAGCGCCTGATCGACGTCGCAGCCGTGCTGGTGCGCCACCGCACCGGCGGGCTCGCCATGGTCGCGGTGCTGGCCGCCCTGGTGTTCTCGGCGATCTCGGGTTCCGCGCCCGCGACTACCGCGGCGATCGGGGCGATTCTGATACCGGCCATGGCAAAGGCCGGCTACGACAGAGCCTTCGCGGCCGCGATCGCGGTCAGCGCTGGCGTGCTCGGCCCGCTGATACCGCCCTCGATCGCCTTCGTGATCTGGGGCATCGTGGCCGAGCAATCGATCGGCAAGCTCTTCCTTTCGGGCATCGTGCCGGGCCTTGCCATCGCGGCTGGATTGCTGGTCGTTTGTTATGTCCACGCCAAACGCAACAGCGTTCCCAAACAGGAAAAAGCGCGCTGGCCCGAGGTGCGCGAGGCTTTCGCGCGCGGCAAATGGGCACTGCTCTCGCCGATTGTCGTGCTCGGCGGCATCTATGGCGGCATCTTCACGCCGACCGAGGCCGCCGGCATGAGTTGCATCTATGCGGTGATCATCGGCCTCTTCGTCGAGCGGCAGATGAGCATCAAGGCGCTGCCGGCGATCGTTCTGCGATCCGTGCGAACCAGTGCCATCGTCACCGCCATCATCGCGGTGTCGGCTGGCTTCGGCGTCCTGATTGCGCAGGAGCAGATTGCAACGGGATTCGCCGCATGGCTCGCCAGCCATGTCACCCAGAAATGGATCGCGCTCGCCGGGCTCAACATCGCCTTCTTCCTGCTCGCCGCCGTCATGGACGAGATCGCGATCATGGTCATCCTCGGCCCGATGCTGATCGCCATCGCGACAAAGTTCGGCGTCGATCCCATTCATTTCGGCGCGATCATCGTCACCAATGTCTCGATCGGCATGGCGGCCCCGCCGATCGGCTACTGCCTCTTTGTAGGCATGGCGATCTCGGGGCTGAGCCTGAGCCAGATCTCACGGGCGATCTGGCCGCACATCATCGTGATGCTGATCGTGCTGTTCCTGACGACCTATATCCCTTCCTTCGCGCTGATGTTCGTGTCGGGCAAGTGAGCCGGTTGAGGCGCCCCTGCGAGCCTAAATTAAGCCCTACCCCCTCCGGAATTGCGGCTCATTGCCACCCAAGTCTTTGGCGAGATTTGGAGCGTGAAGCGTCGCGTATCATTCCCGGAGATGCACATGTCCAAACGAGCCGCGAAATTCGTCTCGGCCATCTTCGCCAGCCTTCTCGCCGGCATCCCTTTCGCAACAATTTCGCACGGCGCGCCGGAAGTGGCCGATAGCTGCCTCGCCGGGCCGAAGGGCGCGCCGCCGCAAGGCGGCCATTGGTATTACCGCATCGACCGCGTCACCAAGCGCCAGTGCTGGTACCTCGGCGACGAAAAGGAAAAAGTCTCGCGCGCCGCACCGGAAACATCGCCGCCGCCGGACAATTCGGCCTCTCCGCCCAAAGATGCCGGCACGCGGCGCTCGATCGCCAACGCGCGCGCTGAGTTACCGTTGCCGCAGACCCGCGTCGAGCAGGACACCAGCGTGTTCGCCGGCCAGCGGGCGCCGGCTGCGAAGGCGGATGCGCCGCCCCCTTGGAATAATCAGCGGGTAAACGCCGTCGATGCCGATGGCCAACGTTCGATTGTGGCGTCGCGCTGGCCTGAGCTGGCGGCCGGGAATTCGTCGCCCGCTCCTGCACCATCGGCGGTCAATGCGGCAGCCAGACCGCAACAAACTGCGGAGGCCGCGCCGCCGCCCGTGATTGCCGCGGTCACACTCGCCACTGCGGACGCGCCGGCGGCGAAACCCTACGGCTCCGTACAGATGCTGCTGATCGCCATGATCGGCGCATTGTCGGTGGCGAGCCTGATCGCAAGCGTGATCTTCAGGTTCGGCGGCAGGCGGCGGGCCGGCCGGCGCAACGTCAGGGGCGACCGCCGCGTCAACTGGGATATCCCGAGAGCCGATCGCCCGTCGCTGTCGGAAGAGGCGCGCGCCTCGGCATCGATGCGGGAGATCGACCGGCTGCCCGAGGGCAGCCTTCCCCGCGAGGCGTTTGCGGCGGATGATCCGAATGAAAGAACCGTTCGAATGCTGGCGCGGCTTGCACGAAGCGCGGCGAACTGACGGCTTCTATGTCTCGAGTTGCCGCTGCAGCTCGCGCACGAACGTCGTCAGGCCGGTGCGGCGTTCGCGCTTCAGCCGCTCGGCCTTCAGGATCGACTGCACCTCGGCGAACGCGTCATCGATCGCATGATTGATGACGATATAATCGTATTCCGCCCAGTGGCTCATTTCGTGGCTGGCACGGCTCATCCGTCCCCGGATCACCTCGTCGGAGTCCTGCGCGCGGGAGTGCAGCCGCTTTTCGAGTTCGGCCGCCGACGGCGGCAGGATGAACACGCTGACGACATCGTCGCGGGCTTTCTCCCGTAACTGCTGGGTGCCCTGCCAGTCGATGTCGAACAGCACGTCCTGCCCCGCCGCCAGGGCGGCCTCGACCGGCGCCCGCGGCGTGCCGTAGCTGTTGTCGAACACCGTGGCCCATTCCAGGAGTTCATCGCGCTCCGTCATCGACTCGAAGGTTGCCTTGTCGATGAAATGGTAGTCGCGGCCATCGACTTCGCCCGGCCGCATCGGCCGCGTGGTCGCGGACACCGACATCTTCAGGCCGGGTGTCTGTTCGATCAGCCGCCGCGACAGCGTGGTCTTTCCCGCACCCGATGGCGACGACAGCACGAACATCAGTCCACGCCGTTCAACTCCTTCGAAGCCGTGGCCGCCAGCCGTCATCTGTCACTCCAGGTTCTGGACTTGTTCGCGGAACTGCTCGACCACGTTCTTCATCTCGAGCCCGGTATTGGTCAATTCGATATCGTTCGACTTGGAACAACAGGTATTGACCTCGCGGTTGAATTCCTGCGCCAGGAAGTCGAGCCGCCGTCCGACCGCTCCACCCTTGCCGATCATCTCGCGGGCCTGCGCGATGTGCGAGGCGATGCGGTCGAGCTCTTCGCGAATATCGGCCTTGGTCGCAATCATGATCGCTTCCTGATTGAGCCGGTCGGCATCGAAGCGGTCGGAGGTCTCGAGCAAGGCCGCGATCTGCTCGGCGAGCCGTGCCCTGATCGCCTCGGGCTTGCGGCCGGGCGCGGCCTCGGCCTTCTTGGCCAGGCGCTCGATCTCGTCCATTCGCTGCGACAAGATCTGCCCGAGCGTCACGCCCTCGCGCCGCCGCATCTTGACGAGATCGGCCAGCGCCTGCTCGAAAGCCGCCAAGGCTGCGATCCTCGCGGCCTTGTCCTCTTCCTCGTTGCTTTCGGGTTCGACCACCTCGATGACGCCCTTGATCGCCAGCAGCCCGTCGATGCTCGGCGCCACCGCATCGATCTTGCCGGCGAGCGCATGGGCCACCTTGAGGACCGAGGCAAGCACGTCCTCATTGATGCGGATGCTCGAGACCGCGTTGGCGCGCTTGACGTTCAGATTGGCATAGACCGTGCCGCGCGACAGCACCTCGCCGGCGCGCTTCTTGGCCGAGGCCTCGATATCGTCCCATCCGGGCGGCAGACGCAGGCGCAGGTCGAAGCCCTTGGCATTGACCGACTTCAACTCCCATTCGAACGTGTAGGGTCCGCTGGCGCCGTGGCTTCGGGCAAAGCCGGTCATGCTCGACAACGCCATCGCTGGAATTTCTCCGGAGGTAGGGGAGTGAGATTCGCCAGAAACTGCTTAAGCCTAAAGCGTCTCCGGCCAAAGTGGAATTCGCTTGCGGCGGCGGCCGGCAGCTAGCGCTGCACCACCGGGGGGGACGCCGTCGTCGACTGCGCCGCGCCCTGCCGGGCCGGCGCGGGCGGAGCGGCCGGCGGGGCCGCACGGGCGGGCTTCTTCGGCGCAACCGGCCTGGGCGTCGTGGCGGTCGGGTTGGTATCGGCCGGCGCGCCGGCTGCGGCCGGCTGGGCCTCTTCTGCCGGAGGTTCGACGGTGTCGTTCTGGATCTGCTTTTCGATCGCACGCAGCTTGACGACGTTCTTCTGATGCTGGTCGTAGGTTTCGGTGAAGGTGTGGCCGCCGGTGCCGTCGGCAACGAAGAACAGGTCGCGCGTGCGCGCCGGATTGGCCGCAGCCTCCAGCGAGGCGCGTCCAGGATTGGCGATCGGTCCGGGCGGGAGCCCATCGACCACGTAGGTGTTGTACGGTGACGGCTGCTGGATTTCGGAGCGCTTGATCGGCCGGCCCAGTGTGCCCTTGCCGCCGACCAGTCCGTAGATGATGGTCGGATCCGACTGCAGCTTCATCTTCTGCCGCAACCGGTTGACGAACACTGCGGCGACACGGCTGCGTTCGTCCGGCTTGCCGGTTTCCTTCTCGATGATCGAGGCCAGCGTCACCAGCTGCTCCGGCGTCCTGACTGGGATATCGGGATTGCGGCGATCCCAGATTTCCGCCAGCACGCGTTTCTGGGTCTGCTGCATGCGCTGGATCACCTGCTCGCGCGTGGTGCCGCGCGGGAACTTGTAGGTCTCCGGCAGCAAAGTGCCTTCGCGCGGCATTTCCCTGACCGAGCCGGCAAAGATATCGTTCTCGGAAAGGCGGGCCACGATCTGCTCGGAAGTCAGCCCTTCCGGAATCGTCACGGCGTGCTGGACCACCTTGCCTTCGACGATGGTTCCGATGACGTCGCGCAGGCTGGCGTTCTTCTGGAACGAATATTCGCCGGGCTTCAGTTCGGAACTCGCCTTCAGTGCGAACACGCCGCCGATGAACGCCCAGGGATTGACGTCGATCACGCCTTCGCGCTGCAGGACGTCGGCGATGTCGCGCTTGCCGGCCCGCGCCGGAATGTTGACGATCTTGTCTTCCTTCAGCGGACCAGGCGCCTCGAGCAGCTGCTTGCCGTAGACATAGGCGCCGCCGGCGCCGATCATCGCGACCAGCAGGATGGTGATGATCGCATTGCCGACCACCACGAACGGGTTACGGGCACGGTCGGACCGCTTCGGCGGCGGCGGAACCTGCTCCGGCTCCAGCGCAGCGCGCGGGCTACGTGGCGAAATGGGCGGCCTCTCACTCATCGATGCAACCTGAATCCTGTCGGTTTGATCGCGGCCCGGCAAATCCCTGCCATGCCAATAGCATACGCCCGCATCTAGGAGTTATCGCCGAATACGGCAAAACGGTGGAGTCGTTCTAATCACAAGCTAGTTGGTCACACGCTGCACGATCACGGATGCGTTGGTGCCCCCGAAACCGAACGAATTCGACAGCGCGACATTGATCTCGCGCTTGCGCGGGGTCAGCGGCACCAGATCGATCGCCGTTTCCACCGACGGGTTTTCGAGATTGATGGTGGGCGGGGCGATGTTGTCGCGGATCGCCAGGATGCTGAAAATCGTCTCGATCGCGCCGGCCGCACCGAGCAGATGTCCGGTCGACGATTTGGTCGAGGACATCGACACCTTGGAGGCGGTGTTCCCCAGGAGTCGCTCCACCGCGCCGAGCTCGATTTCGTCTCCGACCTGCGTCGAGGTGCCATGCGCATTGATGTAGTCGACATCGGAAGGCGTGATTCCGGCGCGCTTCATCGCGGCACTCATGCTGCGGAATGCGCCGTCGCCGTCCGGCGATGGAGATGTGATGTGATAGGCGTCGCCGGACAGGCCGTATCCGGTCACCTCGGCATAGATCTTGGCGCCGCGCCTTTTTGCGTGCTCGTATTCCTCGAGCACCACGATCCCGGCGCCTTCGCCCATCACGAAGCCGTCGCGGTCCTTGTCGTAGGGGCGCGAGGCTTTTTCCGGAGTTTCGTTGAAGCCGGTCGACAACGCCCGGGCGGCGCAGAATCCCGCCATCGACAGCCGGCAAATCGGCGATTCCGTTCCGCCCGCCACCATCACGTCGGCATCGCCGAGCGTGATCAGCCGGCTGGCGTCGCCGATCGCATGCGCTCCGGTCGAACATGCGGTCACCACCGAATGGTTGGGACCCTTGAGGCCATGCTCGATCGAGACGTAGCCCGAAGCCAGATTGATCAGCCGGCCGGGAATGAAGAACGGCGACACCTTGCGCGGTCCGCGCTCCTTCAACAGCAGCGCCGTATCGGCGATGCCGGACAGGCCGCCGATCCCCGAGCCGATCATGGTGCCGGTGGCGCAGCGCTCTTCTTCGGTGGACGGATGCCAGTTGGCATCATCGAGCGCCTGGCGCGCCGCGCACATGGCGAAAATGATGAAATCGTCGACCTTGCGCTGATCCTTCGGCTCCATCCACTGGTCGGGGTTGAAGGAACCATTAGAGCCGTCGCCTCGCGGAACCACGCAGGCGATCCGGCTGGTCAGATCGGACACGTCGAACGTGTCGATCTTCCTGGCGCCGCTCTCGCTATTGAGGATGCGCTTCCAGGTCGGCTCGACGCCACAGCCGAGGGGCGTGACCATGCCGAGGCCTGTGACGACAACCCGCCTCATATCCAGCACTCCAGCCCAAAATTCGCGGCCCACAACAAGAAACCGGTGGACCGCTCGACCACGGCCCGTCCGGCTTCCTCAGCACCGCGCGGGGCGTCAGCTCTTCGCGTTCTTTTCAAGAAATTTTGTAGCGTCGCCGACGGTCAGAATCGTCTCCGCGGCATCGTCGGGAATCTCGCAACCGAACTCTTCTTCAAACGCCATCACGAGCTCGACAGTATCGAGGCTGTCCGCGCCGAGGTCGTCAATGAAGCTCGCGTTGTCGACCACTTTTTCGGGTTCAACACCAAGGTGTTCGACCACAATCTTCTTAACTCGCTCGCCAATCTCACTCATCGTTCAACCTCGTCCTTGTTCCATTAGACCCGTCCCCAAGACGCTACGAGCCATCGTGGTCGTTAAACTTCCTTCGCAATCGCGCATAGTCTTGATTTGGCCCCGTGATAGCGACGAAGGCCCGGCGAACGACGGCAGGCTCCCGCTCGCCAATATACAGGGTTTCAAATTCCTGCAATGGCGTTCTTTGCCCATCCGTTGCTGGTTCGGTTACCATACTTCCCATGCCTTGACTACACGCCTCGATCAACCCGCCGAAACCGTCCCTCGCCTTGTGGACGGGGCCGGTAACCGGTTCAAAACATGGCCATTCCGCCATTGACGTGTATCGTCTGTCCGGTGACGTAAGCGGCTTCGTTGGAAGCCAGATAGACCGCCGCCGCGGCGATGTCTTCCGGCGTTCCCAGCCGCGCGGCAGGGACCTTCGACAGGATGGTTTCGCGCTGCTTGTCGTTGAGCGCATCCGTCATCGGCGTCTTGATGAATCCCGGCGCAATGCAGTTGGCGGTGACGTTGCGCTTGGCGTATTCGGCACCCAGCGTCTTGATCATGCCGATCAGCCCGGCCTTCGACGCCGTGTAATTGCCCTGCCCCGGATTGCCGGTGACGCCGACGATCGAGGTGATGGCGATGATGCGGCCGAAACGCTTGCGCATCATCAGCTTGGTCGCGGCCCGCGCGAGGCGAAAGGTCGCGGTCAGATTGACCTTGATGACCTCGTCCCAGTCCTCGTCGCGCAACTGCACGAAGAGATTATCGCGGGTGATGCCGGCATTGGCGACGAGAATATCGACCTGGCCCATGGCGGCCTCGGCCGCGGGCACCAGCGCCTCGACCTCGGCGCTGTCGGAGAGATTGCACGGCAACACATGAACGCGTTCGCCCAGTTTGCCGGCGAGCGTGTCCAGCACCTCGCGCCGCGTTCCGGAAATGGCCACCGTCGCGCCCTGCGCGTGCAAGGCTTGCGCGATCGCATTGCCGATGCCGCCGGTCGCGCCGGTGACGAGCGCCGTCCTGCCAGTCAGATCGAACATCAATATCTCCTCTCGACCGCCTGGAGCCTGTCCGGTTCTGACCGAATCAGAACCGAGGCTCTAATCTTTTGTCTGACGCATGTTCTTTACGCGAACCGGTACTCATTTCGCTCGGAAACACGCTAGGCCGAATGCGCGGCCGCCAGGGCTTCCTTTGCGGCGGCAATATCGCCGGGCCCGCCCACTGAAATTCCGACCGCGCCATCGGCGATGCGCTTGACCAGCCCGCTCAGCACCTTGCCGGCGCCGATCTCGAAAAATCGCGTGACCCCGTGGCTCGCCATGTAAGCCACCGATTCGCGCCAGCGCACGGTGCCGGTAATCTGCTCGATCAGGCGGCGGCGGATCTCGTCGGGATCGGTGATCGGCGCGGCCAGCACGTTCGACACGACAGGCGAAACCGGCTGCCTGATGGTCACGCCGGCCAGCGCCGCGGCCATCGCATCGGCCGCGGGTTGCATCAGCCGGCAATGAAATGGCGCCGACACCGGCAGCAGCATGGCGCGCTTGGCGCCCTTGGTCTTGGCAATCTCGAGCGCGCGCTCGACCGCCGCCTTGTCGCCGGAGACCACGACCTGCCCGCCGCCATTGTCATTGGCGGCCTGGCAGACCTGACCCTGCGCGGCCTCGTCGGCAACGGCGACCGCAGCCTCGTAGTCGAGGCCGAGCAGGGCCGCCATTGCGCCGGCGCCGACCGGCACCGCCTTCTGCATGGCAAGGCCGCGGGTGCGCAGCAGGCGCGCAGTATCGGAGATGCTGAGGCTGCCGGCGGCGGCGAGCGCGGAATATTCGCCGAGCGAATGGCCGGCCACGAAGGCGGCGTCCCTCCCGACCGAGAAGCCGGCCTCGGACTCCAGGACCCGCAAGGTGGCCAGCGAAACCGCCATCAAAGCGGGCTGGGCATTTTCGGTGAGCTGCAGGGTGTCGGCCGGGCCGTCCCAGATGATGGCGGTCAGCTTCTCGCCGAGCGCCGAATCGACCTCAGCGAAAACCGCGCGCGCCGCTGGAAATGCGTCCGCCAGGGCCTTGCCCATGCCGACTGCCTGGGAACCCTGCCCCGGAAATGTAAATGCTGCCGTCATCGGCGCTCCCTGAACGTCCCGATCCCTAAAGTTGGGCCGAAAGACACCGCGGGGGACGGTTATGTCAAGCCAAGGGGCGGATCCGGGCCCTTATTGGCTTGGAAGGGGGCCAGTTTCCCTTGCCATTGCCCGCAATATCCTTATAAACCGCGGCATCCGTGGATCCCGGCCGGGAGCTGAACGGACGGTCTCAGCAATTTCACCTTTTCGGCGATTTTGATGCGGCAGGGCCAGTCGGTCCGTCGTCCCGTGCTTCCGCCTTCTGAGCATATCGAGTCCTTTCCGAAGGGTTCGAAGGGCTTGCCGCCGGGAACCGCGCCAACACTAGGAAAGGACACCCATGCCTCTTTATGAGCATGTTTTTCTCGCGCGTCAGGATGCGAGCACCCAGCAGGTCGAAGAACTGACCACCCAGATGACCGGCATCGTCGAAGGTCTCGGCGGCAAGGTCGTGAAGATGGAAAACTGGGGCGTACGCTCCCTCACCTACCGCATGAACAAGAATCGCAAGGCGCACTTCGTGCTCCTTAACATCGACGCTCCCTCGGCGGCGGTCGCCGAAGTCGAGCGCCAGGAGCGGATCAGCGAAGACGTGATCCGCTATCTCACCGTTCGCGTCGACGAGCACGAGGAAGGCCCCTCGGCAATGATGCGCAAGGCCGATCGCGACCGCGATCGCGATGACCGTGGCGGCGGTTTCCGGGGGGACCGCGAAGGCGGCTTCCGGGGCGACCGCGAGGGCGGTGGCTATCGTGGCGATCGTGGTCCGCGCCGTCCGCGCGAAGACGCCGAAGCAGCGGTTGAGGAGTAAGAATCATGGCTGAAGCTGGTGCACGCCGTCCGTTTTTCCGCCGCCGCAAGACCTGTCCGTTCACGGGTCCGAACGCGCCGAAGATCGATTACAAGGATTCCAAGCTGTTGATGCGTTACGTGTCCGAGCGCGGCAAGATCGTGCCGAGCCGCATCACCGCCGTATCCGCCAAGAAGCAGCGTGAACTCGCGCGCGCCATCAAGCGCTCGCGTTTCCTCGGACTGCTGCCTTATGTGATCCGCTAAACAACTCCTTGACCGGCGGCATCGCTGCCGCCGGTCGACGCTATTCATAAGGCTTCCGGGTCGTCCGGTTGCCGATGGTTGGGGTTCTCAAGGAACCTCTAACCGCTCGAAGGGAGCGGGACAGCTGATGATCATGATCGTTCTCATAGCGGTTGCGGCCGGCTGCGCGTCGGCGCTGATGTTCGCCTCGATCGTCTCGGGCGCGCTGATCTCGCTGCTGCTGTTCTATCTGGCGCCGCTGCCGCTGATGGTGGCAGGCCTTGGATGGGGCCCCCTCAGCGCCACCATCGGCGGGATTGCCGCCGCCACCGGGCTCGGCGCGATCTTCGGCCTGCCCTATTGCATCGCCTTTGTCCTCACCGTCGCGCTGCCTGCCTGGTGGCTCGGACACCTCGCGCTGCTGGGCCGGCCCATGGCCAATGGGGCCCCCTCCGGCAACGGCGCAACCCCGGTTACGCCTGCTCTCGAATGGTATCCGGTCGGCCGCATCCTGCTTTGGATCGCGGGCTTTGCCGCACTGACCACAATGGCAGCCCTGCTGACGCTCGGCAGCGACGCCGACACCATCACCGGCGCACTGAAGCGCGGCTTGATGCGCATCCTCGGCCCGCGCAATGCGACGTCACGCGGCGAGATCGAACGATGGGTCGATGCGCTGGTGATCATTGCGCCGGCTGCGGCCGCGATCGTCGCGATGATGACGCTGACGATCAATCTCTGGCTCGCCGCACGAATCACGTCGACGTCGGGACGGCTGCACCGCCCCTGGCCCGATCTGAAAAGCGCCGAACTGCCGCCGATGACGCTGGTGGCGCTGTCGGTCGCGATCGCGTTCTGCTTTACCGGCGGCTTGCTTGCGATCATGGCGCAGATCGTCAGCGCGGTCCTGATGATGGCTTACGCGATCACCGGCTTTGCCGTCCTGCACACGCTGACGCTGGCCTTGAAGAGCCGCGCGCTGTGGCTGAGCTGCGCCTACGCGATCGTCGTGGTGTTCGGCTGGCCGGTTCTGGCGATGGTGGCGCTCGGCGTTGCCGACGCCATCTTCGGATTTCGCCAGCGTTATCTGCAAGGGAGGCCGCCGCTCCCTGCGTCCTGAATCCACACTTCACTGCAACCTCACAGTACTCATCACCTCAAAGGAGAACGAATATGGAAGTCATTTTGCTGGAACGCGTCGCCAAGCTTGGCCAGATGGGCGAAGTCGTCCGCGTCAGGGACGGCTATGCCCGCAATTTCCTCTTGAAGCGCAACAAGGCGCTGCGCGCCACCGCGGACAACCGCGCGAAGTTCGACGGCATGAAGGCAGAACTCGAAGCCCGCAACCTGCAGGCCAAGGGCGAGGCGACCAAGGTCGCCGAGAAGATCGACGGCCGCAACGTCGTCGTACTCCGTCAGGCTTCTGAGACCGGCCAGTTGTTCGGCTCGGTGTCGGTTCGCGACATCATCGCCTCGTTCGAGGCGGATGGCGTCGCCATCAGCCGCAGCCAAGTCATGCTGGACGCGCCGATCAAGACCATCGGCAAGCACAACATCGCCATCGCCGTGCATCCGGAAGTCGAGGTCAGCGTCACCGTGACGGTCGCGCGCAGTGCCGACGAGGCCGAGCGCATCAATCGCGGCGAAGACATCTCGACGCGTCAGGAAGACCAGGACGCTGCCGCCGAGGCGCTTGCCGCCGCCGGCGAATTCTTCGATCCCGAAGCCCACCGCGACGAGCAGCCGCAGGAAGGCGCCGCCTCCTGATCGTATCGGGGCTCTCTACATCACGCTGAACACCAAGCCCGGCCTCAGGCCGGGCTTGGCATTCGTGCCGTCACTTCTCCCGGCAGCATCGCAATCGACGCCAGCGCGGTGGCGGTGTGTTTCTCGACTCCATCGATGACACAGAACACGTCGGCGGCGACTACCGCGACCTGCCGTCCGGGCTTGATTACGCGCGCGCGGCAGATCAGGCGCTCGCCGGAAGCCGGCGACAGTAAATTCAACTTGTATTCCGCCGTGAGCGCCGGCTGGCCGCGCGACGTGGCCGCCGCAATCGTGGTCGCGTTGTCGACCAGGAATGCCGTGACACCGCCATGGAACAGGCCGTGCTGCTGCAACAGTTCCGGCCGGCGGTCGACGGCGAGCGTGCAGGAGCCACGCGCGAGATCGGACAGTTCTGCGCCGACATGGCCCATGAAACCCTGACGGCCGACGCTGTCGCGGATTCGCGTTGCGATTCCAGCGAAGTCCAAATCGGGCTTCGGGTCGGGATTCCCCGTCATGGCGTGCCTCCGGTCTGTTGAATGGCTTCCGGCGCGACCAGCGCGCGGATCGCGCAGGCGATCAGGATGTCGGCCTGAAGTCTTGGGTCGCTGCGGTCGCGGCCCGACAGCCAGGCGCGACAGAAAATCTGCGCGGGTCCGACGATCTGGCTGAAGAACAGCGTCGAGGTCATCGGCAGCAATTCGCCGCGCGCAATCAGTGGCGCGCGCCAGCGTTCGACGCCCTCGGCGAGGCGCGAATTCTGCGTCCGTTGCGCGTCCCTGACCTCTTCGGTCCATTCGCTGCGCGAAATCTCGAACAGATAGCGCGCCTCGCGGCGGCTGTTCACCACCCAATCCAGATGCGCGCGGATCAGGCGGCCGATGCCCTCCTGCGCGCTGCACGGCGCATCGATCGCAGCCAACACCGCGGCGTGATAGTGCTGCAGCACTTCCAGAAACAGCGTGCCCGCCAGTTCCTTCTTCGATCCGAAAAAATGGAAGAAGCTGCCGTTCGAGGCCCGCGCGCGGGTGCGAATGGCCGCCACCGTCGCCCCCTCGAAGCCGTCACGGTCGAACACCGCCAAGCCGGCGGCCAGCAGATCCTCGCGTACAGCCATCCCGATCTCTCGAATTCGCCTAGATGATTACTCTAGAGCATCACTCTAGAAATGGTCAAGCGCGGGCGTGGGGCGAAAACGCGACCCAGCGATAGCCTATTGGGAGATCGGGGGGGCTGGCGGTCCCGCCGGGGGCACCGGTGGCAGGGCCGGCGCGGAGGCTGTCACGGCGGGGGGTGGAGCCGGTGGCGCTGCTGGCTGCGCAGGCGCCGCGGCCGGCTCCGATGAGCCGCTGGAGACGGCGGCCGATACCGACGGCGCTTCAGCCGGCGGGGCCGGTGTAACCGGGGGGACCGGATCGGGCCGCAGCGCCGGGGTGGCGCCGCCGGTCTCCTTTGGCGCATCGACCTTGGCGGTCTCGGACTTGCTCTCGCCCGACGGTTTGGCGGCCTCGTCCTTGGCGGTGTCGCTCTTCGGCGTGTCCTCTTTCGCCGCCTCGCCCTTGGCAGGCTCTTCCTTGGCCGCATCGCCCTTGGGCGGCTCTTCGCTGCCCGGCTTGCCCTTCTTGCCCAGCTTCTGCCTGGCAACCGATTTGCGGCCATCGGGGCCGGTTGTGAGCGCGGCCTGCGCCGGTTGCTGCTGGCCATCGGCCGCGGGTTTGGCCGCGTCAGGCGCCTCCCCCGGGCGTGCCAGCCGCTTGGCATTGCGGCCCGGATGCGCCCCAGGTCCGTCCGCATCGGGCCTGGCGGCATGCTGCGGCTCGGCACCAGGCTTGGCGTCCTTGCCCTGCTTCGCTTGATCCTGCTTCGCCTGATAGCGGGGATCGGCGGCGCCGCTGGACACCAGGAAGGACGCCAGCACCCCGGCCATCTCACTGGAGGTGGTGTAGTGCTGGCGCAGGAAGCCCGGCAACGAGGAGGCCGACACGGTTTTCAGGAGACCGCGCGGGCTCTTATGGCAGGCGTTGCAGGTGCCCGCGAAGATCTGGGAAGGGCTCTTGCCGGCATCGAGATTTTCCGCCCGCACCGGGATCGCCGCGAGACAGCCGATCAGAAACATCACCGTCGCTAAACTGAGCGCTCGGCTCAACATCTCGTCATTCTCCAGATGCGGAATTCGCGCGCCCCATCCAAAATCCGACCGGCGTGGCAGCGGTCACCTTTTAGCCGATTGTGACGCGAATGGAAGCGCGCACATCTAACGCATCTGCGTGATCGCCGGATCCTCAGATATCCGCTTTGTGCACAATGCACTGTCCGTAGCGGGTGAAGTTGTCGTATTTTTGTAGCTCGTGATCTGTCGCCTTCGTTATTGAGTTTCGGAGGAGCCGGAAGGCGTGGACGGTTCCGCCGGTTTGGTCATGCCATGGATATTGGTGGCAGGTTAGCCCCTCGGGTTGGTTTCTTTGTTTGACTTGAAGCCCGTTTCTCCGCCCCGACCCGCGCTATCTCGACGGCGGCGCGCGCAGGAGCGGTCAAGGACGCGCACTTGCGCGCCCGTAAGGGCTTGTCCTTGACGGCTCCGAGCACGCTGCCAGGCTGAGGCGCGTCGGGGCTGATCTGCTGTCCATCGGCGGCAAACCTCGCCAATCGGTGCGGGCCAAGGAACACGCCCACGGTGCCATCGGGATACCCGTGAACCCGCACCACGGCCTTGACGAAGTGGGGCCTGAGCCGGCTCTCCGGCAACTGCAGCCGCCGGCCGCTCCATGCGATCGTGTTGTCGTTGGCGACGGTTCGCTCTTCGATCACGCACAGCGCTTCGCGCCAGGCCTCGTGCCGGTCGGCTACGAACGCCGTGCCTTGCTGTTCGGCCACGATCGCAAACGCCGCATTATGCTCGGCGATGTAATGCGCCTTCAACCACGCATTGGCGGCCTCGACCGTCCTGATCCCGGCGAGCCGCAGATCCTTCGGCAGCCGGCCCTGCAGCGTGCCGAACACCCGCTCTGAACGCCCGCGCGCCTGCGGCGAATAGGCCGCGATATGCTCGATCCCAAGATGCGATAAAGCCCGTCCCACCTGGGTTTGTTGCGTCTTCGAGACCTTCGCGCCGGCCTTCGGGGTGTAGAAGTAATGGCTGCCGCGATCGGTGTAGAGCGCGCAGAACAGACCACGCTCGCCAATCACCTCGCCCAAGGCCCGGAACGTCGACGCCGTCCCTTCTTCCTCGACCAGCAGCATCGAGTAGATCTCGCTCGTCGCATCGTCCATCGTGACGATCAGGTCCATCGCCGGCAGACCTTCGATCCAGACGTGGCGCGACCCGTCCTGGTGAAGCAGCATGCCCCGAAGCGGCCGGCGCGGACGCTTCTTGCGGTGCGCCGAACGCTTCGGCGCCTTCTGCACCAAGCCCGCAGCATGCAAGGCCAGCTTCGTCACCGTGTAGCCCAGCACATAGCCATGTCGCTTTTGCAGCTGCTCGTGGAAGTGCTTCACCGTGAAATCGGCGTACTTGTCCCGGAACAGCCCCAGCATCCGCTCCAGCTCTTCCTCCGGCGCACGCCTCGGTGATCGCCGGCCCATGCGCCGGTCGACCAGCCCGTCATCGCCCTCCGCCTCAAAGCGTTCCGCCCAACGTTGGAACGTCCGCACGTTGATCCCCAGAAGCTCAGACGCCGCCTCCTGCGTCAGCTCCTTCGCCTCAGTCCGATCCAGCAAACTCGAAAACCGCATCCGTCGTACACCCTCGTGAATGGATGCCGTGCCCATCGTGCCCCCTTTGTTCCGGGGCACCAAAAACACGACACTTCACGAGCTACAAACAGGCGACAGATCACGAGCTACTGACATTTGTGCACAATGCACTAGCGCCCCCGGAACATCGCTACTATCATTGCGTTGTCACGCTCCCGGGAGCCTCTCTCCGGCGGCGTCGCGTGTGACGGCCGGCACGTTAACCTCGTTGGGATCGCTCCGTTTGGTGGTTTCGATGGACCGCTTGTTGCGTTACTTCCTGAGTCAGTTCATTCGCCGCGGCTCGATGAGCTTCACGACCGCGAGCGGGACGAAATTTACCTGCGGCGACGGCACCGGCGAGCCGGTCTCGGCCCGGTTCCTGACTGCCGACGCCGAGCGCCGGATTCTCCTCAACCCTGAGCTGGCGCTGGGCGAAGTCTACATGGACGGCACATTCGTCGTCGAGAATGGCTCGATTGCGGATGCGCTGGCGATCCTGATGGATCAGCCCGACATATTGCCGCGCAATGCCAAGCTGCAATGGTGGCTGCGTTACCTGCTCAGACACATCAGGCAATTCAATCCGCGCGGCCGGTCCAGGGATAACGTCGCGCACCATTACGATCTCGATGGCCGCCTTTACGCCCTCTTCCTTGATGCCGACAAACAATACAGCTGCGCCTATTTCGAAACACCTGACGCGACGCTCGACGACGCCCAGCTCGCCAAGAAGCGCCATCTCGCCGCCAAGCTGTTGATCCGGCCCGACGACCGCGTGCTCGATATCGGCTCCGGCTGGGGCGGCCTTGGCCTCTATCTGGCCGAAATGACCGGCGCCAGCGTCACCGGCGTGACGCTATCGACCGAGCAATTGCACGCATCGAACGCCCGCGCAGCCGAGAAGAACCTGACGTCATCGGCGAAGTTCTTTCTCGAGGATTATCGCGACATTCCGGGCCCGTTCGACCGCATCGTGTCGGTCGGCATGTTCGAACATGTCGGCGTCGATTTCTACGAGACCTATTTCCGGCGCTGCGCCGAGCTCCTCACCGATGACGGCGTGATGGTGCTGCATTCGATCGGCCGCTCGGAGGGGCCCGACGCTACCAATCCCTGGATCACGAAGTACATTTTCCCCGGCGGCTATATCCCCGCATTGTCCGAGGTGACCCGCGCGATCGAGCGTTCCGGACTGCTGGTATGCGACGTCGAAATTCTGCGGATGCATTACGCGGAAACGCTGAAAGCGTGGCGCGAACGTTTCGCGGCGCGGCGGGAAGAAGCCGTGCGGCTCTATGACGAGCGCTTTGCGCGAATGTGGGAGTTTTATCTCGCATGCTCGGAAATGTCGTTCCGCAAGCAGAACATGATGAACTTCCAGATCCAGCTCACCAAGCGTCAGGGCGTCGTGCCGATGACCCGGGACTACATCACGGGCGAGGAAGCCAAACTGCGCGGGATCGAGCCCGGCAAGCGGCCGCGCCTACAGATCGCGGGCGAATAGGTTCTGGGGCGTGAATTCATAAGCCCGCCTTCGATAGCTTGCCTGCTTTAGAAGCGTAAGCAGCCGTCACTCACCACTGGCGACACTTCAGGAATGTGTCAGGACAAAGCTATCGGCACAATTCCCGTCGCATAACATGCCGACGAGTTCCTGCTCGGCCGACCTCACGAAATCCTGCTGCTATAAACGTCTGTACGTATCCCATAAAACGATAGCTGGGCGAGTCTGGATCAACGGGATACGCTTCGACAACGGTCGCTCCACGCTTCTCGGCGCTCTGCACCGCTGCTTCGATGACTTGTTTCGTCAGTCCCTGTCCGCGCAACTCTCGACGAATGAAAAAGCAAACCAACGACCATACTTGTTCAGGACGTTCGCCAGCGTCGTTCGGACCGCCAAGGTCACGGTATGTTGGCCTGGGGGCGATCGAGCACCATGCAACGGGCTCACCTTCGGAATAGCCGAGCAACCCGATTGGCATGTCATCGCTGACATACTGCTGTATTGCAGCTTTCCGATCTGGACCCTTAGTGGTTTTGGCACCGGCTCTCCACACCATGCACCAGCAGTTTTTTGGTCCACCCCGGCTCTCGAACAAGCGCTCGAAATCTCCCCAGCGTGCAGCATCTACTTCGTGATACTCAAGATTATGCATGCGCTTCATGATCACGAATCTCCTCATTCGTGCAATCAATGTAACCGGGAAAAGCCCGCTGCCGAGCAGCGAATTGCCGAGCTGAATAGAAAGCTGGGTGTGTAGTCGCTACCATCGGCGATTGATTGATGGGGGGGCAACGAATGACCGACGAAGACGAGAGGGCGCGTTTAGAACGCATAGTAGCCATTGCCTCGATCACGGGGGGTTGCCCCCTCAAAGAAGCCCTGAAAGTCGCTTTGCCCGATGTGAAGTGGCTGGATTTGGGCACAAATAGCGCCGATTCCGTCGACTATCCCGATTTCGCCGGCAAGCTGGCCGATGCCATCAAGGCCGGCAAGGCCGGACGCGGCATTCTGGTCTGCGGATCGGGCATCGGCATTTCGATCGCCGCCAACCGCCATGCGCATATCCGTTGCGCGCTTGCGCATGATGTCACGGGCGAGCGGCTGTGCCGCCAGCATAATGACGCGAATGTTTTGGCGATGGGCGGACGGTTGATCGGCGAAGCGGTAGCGAAAGAATGCGTCGAAGTGTTCTTGAGCACGAAATTCGGCGGCGGTCGCCATCAAAAGCGCGTCGATAAACTGGGTTCCTGTTAGTTGCGCAGGCTGAAATGGGATCCGTGGTGCGCCCAGGGCGCCGCCGGACGCGAAAGCTGCGCGTGAAAAGCCGCCAGCACCGAACGATCGCAGGGGGACTTGCAGCTGGAAACCTCTTCCATGGCGTCGATCAGCATCGACAGCCAGGCTGTTTCGCCGCCTGCCGACGGCCAAGGTCTCGAAGTCGGTAGCTGCTGACCCATTGCGATCCCTTGCACCCTCTCCCAGCCCGTCCCAACCAATCCGGACGCCGCCAAGACGTTCCCGCCGACCATGGCCTGAAGAAAATTAACCGAGTGTGACCTGTTTCACATAAGATTTGGCCGGGCTGCCCTAAACGTCCGGAATGGCCCGGAAAACCTACCCATCATCGTTCGATCCGCACGCCGACATCGGCACCGACTACGCCTTGATCGCCACCGGCGTTGGCGCTGCCGTGGTCGCGCTGATCTATCTCCTCCTGATCTGAATCAGCGGCGGAGCGCACGTCGCCCGCTTCGGGTGAGTATGCCGCGCGCGGGATAAGGTTCACGCCGCGCCAAGTTTTCCGGGAAACCCGTCAAGCGGAATGCGTCCGCGTCGGGTTTCATCCACTAAAAAATATCAGAATCGTGCATAAGGGACGAAGCGGCTTCCACTGTGAGCGGGAGTGGCGCTTTATTCGCGCCCCGCTTCGAAGAATCCTAAAACGACCCCAATCCGAAGAACAATCCAGCCTATGGCCCTGACTGATTCGAACGTCCTCAAGCTTGCGCCCGATCCGGGCACTCCGGCCTATCGGAGCGCACCGCACAATATCGAGGCGGAGCAGAGCCTGTTGGGCGCGATCCTGGTCAACAACGACGCCTTCTACCGGGTTTCGGACTTCCTCGAGCCGCGGCACTTCTTCGAGCCGATCCACCAGACCATTTTCGAGACGGGCGGCAGCCTGATTCGGATGGGCAAGGTCGCGACCCCCGTCACGCTGAAGACCTTCCTGCCGGCCGACACCGACATCGGCGGCATGACGGTCGGCCAATACCTCGCCCGCCTCGCCGCCGAAGCCACCACCATCATCAACGCCCAGGATTACGGGCGGACGATCTACGAACTGGCGCTGCGCCGCGACCTGATCCGGATCGGCGAGGACATGGTCAATGTCGCCTTCGACGCGCCGGTGGATTTTGCGCCGCGCGCGCAGATCGAGGATGCCGAGCGCAGGCTCTATGAACTGGCGGAATCCGGCCGCTATGACGGCGGCTTCCAGCGCTTCGCCCAGGCCCTTACCGTCGCCGTCGACATGGCGGCCAAGGCATTCCAGCGCGACGGCAAATTGTCGGGCATCGCAACGGGCCTGCGCGATCTCGACACCAAGATGGGCGGCCTGCAGGCCTCCGACCTGATCATCGTCGCCGGCCGTCCCGGCATGGGCAAGACCGCGCTCGCCACCAACATCGCCTACAACGTGGCGAAAGCGCATCGCGCCGAAATCCAGGCCGACGGCACCATGAAATCGGTCAATGGCGGCGTCGTCGGCTTCTTCTCCTGCGAAATGTCGGCCGAACAGCTCGCCACCCGTATTCTCGCCGAGCAGACCAGCATCGCCTCCAGCACGATCCGCCGCGGCGGCATCACCGAGAGCGACTTCGAAAAGATTCGCGACTACTCGATCGAACTGCAGTCGCTGCCGCTCTATGTCGACGAGACCGGCGGCCTGTCGATTTCGCAGCTCACCGCGCGCGCCCGCCGCCTGAAGCGGCAGAAGGGCCTCGATCTGATCGTGGTCGACTACATCCAGCTGCTGCAGGGCTCGGGCAAGCGCGGCAACGACAACCGCGTGCAGGAAGTCACCGAGATCACCACCAGCCTGAAGGCGCTGGCCAAGGAACTCAACGTTCCCATCATCGCGCTGTCGCAGCTCTCGCGTCAGGTCGAAAGCCGCGACGACAAGCGCCCGCAATTGTCGGACCTGCGCGAATCCGGCTCGATCGAGCAGGACGCCGACGTCGTGATGTTCGTCTATCGCGAGGAATATTACCTCGCCAACAAGGAGCCGCGCGTCGGCACGCCGGAATACGAAAAGTGGCAGCTCGACATGTCGCTGGTGCACGGCAAGGCCGAAGTCATCATCGGCAAGCAGCGCCACGGCCCCACCGGCACGGTGGAACTGGCGTTCGAGGGCCAGTTCACCCGCTTCAGCGATCTCGCGCAGGACAGCCATATGCCGGCGCAGAGCTACTGACCCGGCCTGCCCGGTTGAACCGCCGCAGGCCTGTGCGTAAAGTGCGGCATGAACATCGTGTCCGATCCGAAATCGATTCCGGGAGGCTCCGTCCTCTCGCCTGAGGCGAACCAGGCGGCGGCGCTGGCGACCTTCCCCGGCGTGCTCACCGTCGATCTCGACGCCATCATCGCCAACTGGAAGAAGCTCGAGAAGACCGCGGTGCCGGCCGAATGCGCCGGCGTCATCAAGGCGAACGCCTATGGCTGCGGCGCCGGGCCGGTGGCGCGCGCGCTCGCCGCCGCCGGCTGCAAGACCTTCTTCGTGGCGACCCTCGATGAAGCCCGCGCGGTCCGCGCGGCAGTGCCCGCCGTGGCGATCTATGTGCTCGGCGGCTTCTTCCAGAACACCGGCGATGCCTACGCCAAGATCGACGCCAGGCCCGTGATCGGCGATCTCAACGAGCTTGCGGAATGGGACGTGTTTTGCCGCCGCTCCGGCTGGGCCGGGGGTACGGCGATTCACATCGATACCGGCATGAACCGGCTCGGCCTGACGGTGACGGAAGCACAGGGTATCATTCCACGCATCAACGCCGGCGATCACGGCATCACGCTGGTCATGAGCCATCTCGCCTGCGCCGAGAGCCTCAATCATCCGACCAACGCCCGGCAGCTCGCGGCCTTCCGCGAGATCGCCAGCCTGTTTTCCGGCGTGCCGGCATCGCTGTCGAATTCGTCGGGGATCTTCCTCGGCGCGGCGTTCCAGTTCGACATGGTGCGGCCGGGTGCGGCGCTCTACGGCGTCAATCCGACGCCGGAGGCCGATAACCCGATGCAGCCGGTGGTCGAACTGAAAGCCCGCATCGTGCAGATCCGCAACGTCGACAAGGGCGAGACCGTCGGTTACGGCGGCACCTGGACCGCGCGGCGGCCGACCCGGCTCGCGGTCGTCTCGGCCGGCTATGCCGACGGCTATTTCCGCGCCGGCAGCAGCAATGACGGCACCCGCGGCGCCGAGGTGATGGTCGCGGGCAAGCGCTGCCCGATCGCCGGCCGCATCTCGATGGACCTGATCGCGATCGACGTCACCGACCTCGAGAAGAACGCCGCGCGGCGCGGCCACATGGTGACGCTGATCGGCGAAGGCATCACCGTCGATGAACTCGCGCACCATTTCGGCACCATCGGCTACGAGGTGCTGACCAGCCTCGGCTCGCGCTATGCGCGGATCTACAAGGGCGGTGCGACGACCAGCGAAGCGGCGGCCGAGCCGGC